>JBNKJW010000243.1:0-22836 GCA_050291445.1 Bacteroidales bacterium
CTTTTTAGATTTAGTTAATTTTCGCATAAATCGCCCCAAATTTTATTGAACTATCCCGATAGTCCTTCAAAAATTTAGGCCAATTTCTACTAAAAATTAACCTAAACTGTGCAATTATTTTATGTCGAACTCAGGTTAATAGGTATTGTGAAATAGAACTGGGTGCCTTCACCCTCTTGCGATTCAACCCATATTTTACCACCCATTAATTTAACCAGGTCTTTAGAAATGGTTAAACCAAGGCCTGTGCCGCGGTATACTTTTTCTTTGTGGTGTTCAAGTTTGCCAAACTGGTTAAACAGGTTGGATTGTTTTTCCTTAGGAATACCAACTCCAGTATCTTTTACAAAAAACTCCAGGTAGTCTCCTTTATTAACATAACCAAAGTTAATTTTTCCTTTTTCAGTGTATTTAACAGCATTACTAATAAGGTAGCCTAGTACTTGTTTCAGTCTTGCCTGGTCAGTTGTAATAATTAAACCATTGTGGCTGGTTGAGTTTAGGAGGTGAAGATCAATTTGTTTTGAATTAACCCTGATTTTTCTTTCAAAGTCAATAAACAATTCATAGAGTAACTTGCTAATTTTAAAAGTGCTTTCAGCTAATATTAACTTTTTCGACTGAATGACTGAAACATCAATTAGTTTGTCAAACAAATTAAGCAAATCATTACTGTTGTTTTTTATAATTTCAAGAAACTGGTTCTGTTTTTCTTCAGGAATATCATGTTCCTCCAATAATTCTGAAAATCCGATAATCGCATTTAGTGGGGTGCGGATTTCGTGTGATAAGTTAGACAAGAATGCGGATTTCAGCCTGTCCGATTCTTCTGCTTTATCTCTGGCTACAATTAAATCGGCCAATCGCTTCTCTATCTCATCTTCAAGGTGCAAGGTCTGGTATTTAAGCTCTTTGTTCTGATTTTCAATTAGTTCTTTTTGAGATTCAATTTCTTCTTTTTGCATGCCGATTTCCCTGGTTCTTTCTTTCACGCTTTTCTCAAGGAATTCTTTGGTTGCCTGAAGCCTTTTTTCTCTTCTTTTAATGATGTAAACTAATGATAATATGAAGATTACAACGAGGATCGTATAGAACCATATTGTTTTCCACCATGGAGGTTTTATAATTATTTTTAAATTTCTTGTGGTTTTATTCCAAATCCCATCTGAATTTGTAGCCCTTATAATTAACGTATATTTGCCAGGGCCCAAACCAGTAAAATTGATGGTGTTCTCATTACCAAGTTCAACCCATTCATCATTTACCCTTAATATTTTGTAAGCGTATTCAATTTTTTTCTCAACTTTGTAATCTAGGGAAGAGAAGGTAATACTAAAAACATTATCATCATGGTCTAAGAATACTTTATCAGTAGAGTTTATGTTTTCTGATAGTGGGACCTTACCTTTGTATACTTCACCTGGTAAGATTTCATTAAAATTAATTCTTAGCTGTGTAAATACTATCGGAGATTGGTAGTTATCTATGCTAATCAGTTCAGGTTTAAAATAAGTGATACCATTAGTACCGCCAAAAAATAAAATGCTATCATGGGTTAAAGCGCTTGGTGTATTGAATTCATTACTCTTGATACCATCAAAACTTGTAAATATAGCTATCTTCCCGGTTTTTTTATCCAATCTTCCTAGTCCCTTAACACTGGCAAACCAAACATGGGTTTTGTAATTCTCAATAGCATAAACTGTATTTGTTCCAAATTTTTTAAAAATGGGATACTGCTTTACTTCTTTAGTAATAGTATTGAACTTAACAACACCATGAAAGGTTGTTCCTAGCCACAAAACACCTTTTTCTCCTTCATCAATTGCAAGCACTTCTTGTTGGGCTTTGCTTGACTTATCCATTTTCCCAACTGAGTATCTTTCAAAACTATTTTTTGACGGAATATACTTTGCTATACCATTTGCAGTTGCTGCCCAAATTTGGTCTTTTGAATCAATGTAGAGCTCCCAAACCAAATTGGAAGGAATGCTGTTTTTATCATTTTTTGAATAAAAATAATTGTTAAATTTGTTTGCAGATAAATCGTACCTGCTTAATCCGTCAGAAGTAGCTATCCAGATTTGCCCCTTCTTATCTTCTTTAATTGATAATATTTCGTTTTCTGGTAGTTGATTTTCGGAGCTGAAATAGGTATAGTAATGCTTAAATGTATTATTCTTTGGTTTATAAAGATCCAAACCTTCCGAAGTGCCAATCCAGATATTCTTTTTCGAATCCTCAAAAATAGCTGAAATGTGATTACTACAAATTGTATTGTTGTTGTTATAATCTGGTTCAAAGTGCTTAAATTGGTTTTTCTCCCTCAGCCAAACACTAATTCCTTGTTGGGTGCCAACCCAAATGTTTTTCTCCGTATCTTCCATGATAACAGAAATGTTATTGTCAAGGAGTGAACTTTTTTTGTCCTGAGTACTTGAGAGCCAGTGAAATGGTTTCCTCCGCAGGTCTATTTTTAGCACTCCATCACTAAAAGTTCCAAGCCATAAAACTCCAGATCTGTCTTCAAGCATACATAAATAAGAACTACCACTCATGCGGCCTGATTCATTTTCCCTTATTGATAAAGGGCTGAATTCCTCCTTTTCATAATCATACTCGTACATTCCATATTCTCCGGAACCTGCAATGAGCTTTCCTGAGCTGGTTTGTAAAACGCTTTGAAAGAAGATGCTGTTTTGTAAGTTGCTGGGACTTTTTGAGTAAATAAACCGTTTTATTTTACGGCGTTCATTGTCGAGTTTTGCAATGCCATTATTTGTAGTCACCCAAATGTTTGAATAGCAGTCTTCGTAAATTGAATATACAGTGTTATTTAAATAAGCATGTTCTTTATCTTCGTGAATCAAATACTGCTCTAATTCATAATTTTCCTGGTTGCATTTAAAAAATCCCTTTTTATAGGTTCCAATCCAAAAAAAATCCTTTTTGTCTTTGTAAAATGATAAAACTACGGCTGTATCAAGGCCTTTCGTGTTTTTTAAAACTGATTTCGGCTCAATAAAAACTTCTTTTTTGATATCGTAAAGAGCCAGTCCATTTTGGGTTCCAATCCATAGTCTGTTTTTTTTATCTATTTCTAAGGCAAAAATCTGATTGCTTGGCAAGCTCGCCTTTGTTGTAGTGTCTCTATAGATTCTTTTAAATTTCTGATTTTTTCTGTTGTAAACATTTAAACCGTCTTCAGTTCCAATATATAAATTACCATCATTATCACCACAGATTATATTAATTGCATTATTGCTAATGGTCGCAGGATTTTCAATGTTACAAATGAAGTTGGTGAAGTTATTACCATCAAATCTGCTAAGCCCGTCTGTTGTCCCAAACCACAAAAAACCAATTTTGTCCTGGTAAATGTCAGTAACAGTATTCTGTGCCAGGCCATTTAAAATATCAATTTTTTGATAATCTAAAAAGTTAGATTGCGACAATAGCCTACTATGGCTTGTTATTAAAACAACCCAAACCAGCACAAACCTGCCAAAACAGGACCCGATACTTATATGATTAAATATATTCACTTCCAAAAGGGGCGAAAAATAAGAAAAATACAATAGATGTTCTAAAGTTTTTGATGATAATCATCCAAACAAAGATTGAGCCTTTTAGGTTTGTGGTATCGTATTATTAGAATTGAGAAGGTGCAAATTTACTACATTATATTTTAGAATGATTATAAATAACTTTAATAGCCTTTTAATAAGGGATTTCCAAGTTCTTTTTTGCTAAATTTGATACTAACTTAAATCAATTAACAGATAATAATACCATAGAAATGAACTTAGTTATTGAAAAGATTTTTTTTTCTGAAAAGGTTGCTAAGCTGGTAGTACTAGCCCCGGAAATTGCAAAAAGTAGAAAAGCCGGGCATTTTGTTATTGTTCGTGTTGATGAGCAGGGGGAAAGAATTCCGTTAACAATAGCGGGTGCCAATACTGAAAAAGGTACTATCGATATCATTGTTCAGGAAGTTGGGGTTTCTTCAGCCAAATTAGCAAAACTTAACAAGGGCGATTACATCTTAGATGTTGTAGGGCCACTGGGTAAAGCTACTCATATTAAGAAGGTTGGAACAGTGCTTGCTGCTGGAGGAGGGGTTGGAATTGCACCATTGTTGCCCATAGTTGAGGCCTTCAAAAATGCAGGTAACCGGGTGATTACTGTTCTTGCCGCACGCAACAAAGACTTAATCATTCTTGAAGAACAAATGCGCCAGCATTCAGACGAAGTGATTATTATGACCGATGATGGCTCTTCTGGGACAAAAGGGTTAGTGACCCATGGAATGGAAAAGGTTATTAATCGTGAAAATGTTGATGTTGCTGTTGCAATTGGCCCCGCAATAATGATGAAATTTTCGGCCCTGACTACTAAAAAGTACAACATACCAACTTTGGCCAGCCTAAATACCATTATGGTTGATGGAACTGGAATGTGCGGGGCCTGTAGGGTGAGTGTTGGTGGCGAAACTAAATTTGTTTGCCTAGATGGTCCTGAGTTTGATGCTCATAAAATTGATTTTGATGAAATGTTGTTTCGCTTAAGTGCTTATCAAACAGAAGAGGCTGCAGCTTACCAGGCCTATTTGAAAAATCAAACTGCCTAATTAATTTTATTGACAAAATCAGCATGGAAGATTTAAAAACATATCTTAAACAAGAACGAGAACAGGATTGGCGTGCTCAAATTCGTTCAAAAATAAAAACCAAAGAGCGAACACAAAAGCAACGGGTGAAAATGAACGAAGAAGACCCGGATGTGAGGAACAAGAGCAGTGTAGAAGTAAACAAAGGTTTAACCAAAGAGCAGGCAATGCTCGAAGCACAGCGATGTATTGATTGTGTAAATCCTACTTGTATAACTGGTTGTCCGGTGGGTATAAATATTCCAAAGTTTATCAAAAAAATAGAAATAGCCGATTTTTTAGGTGCCGCATCGGTATTAAAAGAAACCAATACTTTACCTGCGGTTTGTGGACGGGTTTGTCCACAGGAAAAACAGTGCGAAGCACAGTGCTTTTATACCCAAAAGTTAAAAAAGGAACCGGTGGCAATTGGTTACCTTGAGCGATTTGCAGCTGATTATGAGCAGAATAGTGGCGAAATGTCGGTGCCTGAGGTGGCAGCATCTAACCAACGAAAAGTAGCTGCAATTGGTTCAGGGCCAGCAGGTTTAGCTTGGGCCGCTGATATGGCCAGGTTTGGCTACGATGTTACCGTTTTTGAAGCATTACATGAAATAGGAGGAGTGCTAAAGTACGGGATTCCGGAATTCAGGCTTCCAAATTCAATTGTAGATGTTGAAATTGAAAGTATGAAAAAAATGGGGGTGAAATTTGTCACCAACTTCATTGTTGGCAAAACTGCTTCATTTGACAATCTTCGGGAACAGGGTTTTGAAGGTTTTTTTGTTGGTAGCGGAGCCGGTTTGCCTCGTTTTATGAACATTCCTGGAGAAAACTACATTGGCATCTTTTCGTCAAACGAATATTTAACACGTGTTAATTTAATGAATGCCGCCAACCCTGAATTTGATACCCCGGTAATTAGTGGAAAAAATGTAGCGGTAATTGGTGGTGGAAACACCGCAATGGATGCAGTGCGTACCGCCAAACGGCTAGGCGCTGAAAATTCAAGGATAATTTATCGTCGCTCACTTAAAGAAATGCCAGCAAGGGTAGAAGAAATAAAACATGCACAGGAAGAAGGCATTGAATTTCTGAACCTTAATAATCCCCTGGAGTATTATGCTGATGAAAACGGACGGGTAAACCGAATGAAAGTTCAGAAAATGGAATTGGGCGAACCTGATAGCAGCGGAAGAAGAAGGCCTGTTCCAATTGAAGGTTCTGAGTATTATTTGGATGTTGATACTGTGGTGGTTAGTGTTGGAGTTTCTCCAAATCCATTAATACCAGCTTCTCTGAGTGATTTAGAAGTGACAAAATGGGGCACCATTGTGGTAAACGAAGAAACAATGCAATCATCAATTCCCGATATTTTTGCTGGTGGCGATATCGTCAGGGGCGGGGCAACTGTAATTCTTGCCATGGGAGATGGCCGTAAAGCTGCTGCTGGGATGAACCAATACATTCAGCAGAAAGTAAAATCCTGATTTAACTATTTTGTAACCTTAACATTTTGATTATGATTGACTTATCGACTAAATATTTAGGCCTTGATTTGCGTAACCCATTAATTGTTGGTAGTTGCGGGTTGACAAATTCACTTGCTGACATTAAGGACATAGAAGCTAAAGGCGCTGGGGCAGTAGTGCTGAAATCTATTTTTGAAGAAGAAATAATTTTGGAATACGAGCAAGTTTTAAAGAATGTAGCCTTTGATGAAAATAATTTAGAGTACTATGATTATTTTGACTATAAAATTAAAGAAGATAACACCCGAAAATACATTCAATTAATCGAAGACTGTAAAAAAGAGGTGAATATTCCAATAATTGCCAGTATCAACTGTGTTTCGTCAACTGAATGGGTGTTTTTTGCCAAAAAACTGCAAGAAGCCGGTGCTGATGCGCTTGAGCTAAATGCTTTTATCTTGCCCTCAGATATGACCAGAACATCAAACGAAACCGAAAAAATATATTTCGATATTGTTAAAAATGTAAAAAAAGAAATAACCATTCCGGTTACTTTAAAAATCAGTTACTATTTTTCCAATTTAGCAAAAATGGTCAAGCAGCTTTCCGAAACAGGAATTGATGGGTTGGTGCTTTTTAATCGCTTCTATAGTCCTGATTTTGATTTGGATAACCGTCGTGTGATTTCAACCAATGTATTGAGCTCACCAGAAGATTTGTCAATCTCGTTACGATGGATAGCCATTATGGCAAACAGGGTCGGTTGTGATTTAACCTCTTCTACCGGAGTGCATGATGGAGCAGGATTAATAAAACAACTGTTGGCCGGTGCAACAACAGTTCAGGCCGTTTCTACTTTTTACAAAAATGGAACAATTCATATTACGCACATGCTAAAAGATCTTGAAACCTGGATGAATTCTAATGGGTACAAGTCGGTTAGTGATTTTAGAGGGGCAATGAGCCAGGAAAAAAGCCATAACCCTGCAATTTTTGAAAGAGTGCAGTTTATGAAATATTTTGGCGAGATATCAACTCAGAAACATTAACAATTGTTTCCAGTGTATACTGCAATGGCTGATACCGAATGGTTATCATGTAACAGAAAATAAATTTGCTTAACATGCTAATTCTTCGGCATTATTCCCTTTGGTCATGAGAACGTTCACTTCGTTCTCTAAGTTATACCAATGCCTTTTTTATTATCTTGATAGCGGTTTGGTATGACTTGGCTTTTTAGCGCAAATTAAGTGCGTTTTAGGGGGTGACATTTAATACATAACATTATACCTTGAAACTTCTTTCATGAAGGAAGTAAGTAATGACTTCATTATGAGTATGATGAGGTGCTAGTGTTATGTCAAATGTCGAGTTTCGGACGGTGTCATTTGAAATTTTAAAAAAGCTTTGTATATGCCGATCAACTGGCAGTTTTGGTTTGCAAGCTTGTGAAGCAAACCAATTACTAATAGCGGTTTGGTATAAAATCTCCTTTTTTCTTCAAAGCAAAATTCCTTGATTTTTCTAATTATTTCATTTTCAATATGTTAAGCTGAGTGTTTTGATGTATGAGCAAAATAATCATGTATTGTGTGGGTGAATAGAAGTATAATGCCAAAACCTGAGATTTGTCCATTTTTTTTACTGTTTTAAATTAGTACTTTCGCTTTTCTATTATTGACAGCTTTTTTATCACTTTTAAAACAGTTATTATGGGAAAATTAGCAGTTATTGCGCTTGGAGGAAATGCCCTTTTGCGTGGCGACCAGGATGGAACCATCGAAGAACAGGAACAAAATACAAAGGATACACTTGAAAACCTTATTTATTTAATAAAAGAAGGATACAATTTGGTGTTGAGCCATGGAAACGGGCCGCAGGTTGGCAACATTTTAATGCGTAACGATGCCGGGCTTGAAAACTATGGTATTCCACAAATGCCTTTGGATATTTGTGTTGCTGATTCACAGGGTGGGATAGGGTACATGATTGAGCGTGTGCTACGTAATGTGCTGGAAGATCATGGCCTGAAAAAGGATGTGGTTACTATGGTTACTCAGGTTGTAGTTGATAAGGATGATCCTGCTTTTGATAATCCAACCAAAAGAATTGGAAGGATATATACCAAAGAACAGGCCGATGAATTGAATAAAAAGAAAGGCTGGGTTTTTAAAGGAAGTCCTAAAAAGGATGGTGGAATGCGTCGCGTTGTGCCATCGCCACAGCCGATACAGGTTTTTAACTCAAAATCGATTGAAACCCTGGCCAGAAAAGGAACAATAGTTATTGCTTCGGGTGGAGGTGGTATTCCTGTTTATCTGGATGAAAAGAACCATGTAAGGCCTTTGGATGCAGTTATTGATAAAGATAATGCTTCATCATTACTGGCAACTAACATTAATGCCGAAGAATTTTATATTTTAACCGATGTACCTTATGTTTACATTGATTATAAAAAACCTGAGCAAAAAGCGCTTGAGTTTTTAAATAAAGCTGATGCTGAAAAATACCTGGATGAAGGTAAGTTTGGTGAAGGAAATATGGCTCCTAAAATAAGGGCGGCACTAAAATTTGTTGAAAAAGGTGGTGGAAAAAGTGTGATTACAGAGGCAACAAAGCTTGAAGATCGCTCTTTTGGAACAAAAATTACTTTAAAATATGAGGATTAGCACGGCAAAGGTTGAAAATTTAAAGGCAAAAGTGTAATAATCTCACTTTTATCTTTTTATTTTTGTCTTAGGTCTTTAAACATACACTTTTAAACTTATTTGTTATGGCATTTAATTTAAGAAACAGAAGTTTTGTGAAATTGTTGGATTTCACACCCAAAGAAATTAAATTTCTGCTTGATTTATCAATCGATTTAAAAAAAGCAAAATATAGTGGTACAGAACAACCACGCCTGAAAGGAAAAAACATTGCATTAATTTTTGAAAAAGCCTCAACCAGAACAAGGTGTGCTTTTGAAGTAGCAGCTTTCGATCAGGGTGCGCAAGTGACTTATTTAGGTCCATCTGGCTCACAAATTGGGGGTAAAGAATCAATGAAAGACACTGCAAGGGTGTTGGGCAGATTGTATGATGGAATTGAATACCGTGGTTTTGCCCAAACAACTGTTGAGGAATTAGCCGAGTATTCAGGCGTTCCGGTTTGGAATGGTTTAACCAACGAGTATCATCCAACCCAGATTTTGGCTGATTTTATGACCATGATGGAACACTGTGACAAACCACTGCATCAAATAACTTTTGCCTATGTTGGCGATGCAAGGAACAATATGGGGAATTCTTTATTGGTGGGGGCTGCAAAAATGGGAATGGATTTTCGTTCAATAGCTCCAAAAGAAGTACAACCAGATGCTACGCTCGTGTCTGAAGCACAGGAAGTTGCAAGAGAAACAGGAGCAAAAATACTGGTCACTGATAGCATGGAAGAAGGCCTGAAAGGCTGTGATTTTATTTACACCGATGTTTGGGTTTCAATGGGCGAAGCCGATGAGGTTTGGAAACAAAGAATTGAATTGTTGAAACCTTACCAGGTGAATAAAAAGGCCATGGAAATGACAGGCAATCCAAAAACAAAATTCATGCACTGTTTACCTGCATTCCACAACAGAGAAACAACTGTAGGCGAACAAATCTATCAAAAGTTTGGCTTGGATGGCATGGAGGTTACCGAAGAGGTATTTGAATCAGAAGCTTCAATTGTTTTTGATGAAGCCGAAAACCGATTGCACACCATTAAAGCTGTTATGATAGCAACATTGGGTAGCTAATAAGCGTTTATAAAAAAGATAAAATCCTGCAATTTTTTAAAATGCAGGATTTTTTATTATTCTAATTTCAGTGCCTGAGCTTGTCGAAGGCCTAATTTTAAACTATCCATTCTGGCTAACTTCCCAAAGTCTTTTTTTATCAAGTATTTTTACATCCTGGTTTTTGCAATCAATTATTCCATCTGCTTTAAACTCCTTTAATATCCGGATAGCACCTTCTTTCGACATCCCTGTCATGTCAGCTAATTCTTGCCTCGACAATATAATGTCAAATGCATCACTCCTAAAAACATTTTCTGATAAATGCATCAGAACCTCTGCCAGTCTGCCATGCGATTGTTTAACCGAAACATTTGCCAGGCGTTGCATAAGCCTTAAATCCTTCATGCTAATATCTGCAATTAGCGATTCAGCAAATTTATGATTTGATCGTATCAGCTCCCTAAAGGGGGCAGCATCAATAAAACAAACCAACGCATCTGTAAGTGCGGCTAATGAGTATTTGTGCCTTGAATCAAGGTAAAGCCCCGGTCCACCAATTAAGGAGGTGGGCTGAACCAGTGCAATAATTACATCCTTATTATTACTGGCCTCCACATACAATTTTGCCAGGCCAGTAGAAAATGACACAACATGTGAGGTTGGACTATTTTGTTTAAAAATAATCTCACCAGCTTTAAATTTTGCCTCAGAACGATACTTGTTAATAAACTCAAGTTCATCTTCAGAAAGGTGATTGAACATATCACATCTTTTCAGGCAATCTTTGCAAATATTTCCATTCAAATAATCTTCGCCAAACATCCTTTCCTCCTTTAGGTATAAATATTTACATGTCTTTATAGTTAAACTGTTGCAAGATGCAAATATTTTAGCAACAAAAAAAGCATTTATTAAAGCAAAAAGTTGATAAAAATCTTAAACTAAATGATAAATATCAATGTAATTTAGAAAAAAATCAATACTAATTTAACAAAAATTAAGATTTAAACGAAATTTTTCCAAGCAAATCTTAAGATATCTCAACACGCTTTTCTTTCAGGATCCTCAATTCCTATCTACTTTTACATAAAGAAAAGTTTAACAAAAAATCAGCTATTATGAAAAGATACATTTATTTAATTTTTGTAGGATTGGCGACCTTTATTTTCGCTAGTTGCGAAGGTCCGGCAGGCCCAGCTGGAGTTGACGGGATGGATGGTGCTGATGGAGAAGATATGACTAGTTCAACTTGCTTACAGTGTCATGGTGAATCTCAGGACTTAATCAGATTTCAATTTAATTCATCGGCACATAATGTGGGTGCAATTGCTGTTGATTATGCTGGTAGTCAAGCCAGGTGTGCTCCTTGTCACTCACACGAACTTTATGTAGAATGGGCAGAAACTGGTTCTGTTGCAGAAGATGTGACTAACCCAAGTGCATGGCAATGTAAAACTTGCCACAGCATCCATGCTACATTTGAACCTGGTGACTTGGCCTTTAGAGCAGGGGGGGCTGTTACATTATCAGACGGCTCTACGGTTGATGCAGGAAACAACAATACTTGTATAAACTGCCACCAGGCAAGACATGAAGCAGATGACTATGTGGAAACTGCAGCTTATACAAAAGATGTAACATATGTTGATGATGGAGTAGACGATGAATATACTCCTTGGTCAGACGCAGCCAATGCAGGTGAAATAGCATGGGGCCCAGCAGGTGGGATTAAGTATGATAATGGAAGTGATACTCTTATTATTACTTTCGATGTACCTACTACACACGCTTATATTAACAGTACTCACGCTGGCCCACACCACGGTCCTCAAGGAAGCCTTTGGGCTGGAAAAACTGCTGGCGGTGATGTAACTTCATCTCAATTTGCTGCTCACGATGGTGGTTGTGTTGAGTGCCATATGGGGCCAGAAAGCGGACATAACTTTAAGCCAGCAGATGGTAACTGTATGGTTTCAGGTTGTCATAGTGCTGTTCCTGAAGCTTCATTAAATTCTATGAGAGGAAGACTTGAAGCTATTGGTCAGGAATTGGCTGCAAGGCATATTGTACACATAGATCCAGATTGGGAAGCAGGTGATCCATTGTTTGGATCTGCTGAACCACTGTTAGCTTCTATTACAAAAGCGGAGTTTTATGCATGGTTTAACTTTATGTACATGGTGGAGGATAGAAGTAATGGTGCACACAATCCAACCTATTTTAAAGCTATGCTTACACAGTGCGAAGTTGCATTGGGACTTTAACTGAAATTGGGTATTACAGAAAATCAAGGCTTTGGTGTTCATATGCATATGTTGAAACATTGTTGTAAAATTCAATTGACGCAATTGCACCGTAATACTTTTTAGTAATAAGATATACGACAAGTGCATTTTTAACCAGATGCACTTGTGTTTTATCAAGCCTTACTGCAAGCAAACTACTTAAAACTTGAAGTAGTACTTTTTAAAAGTGAAAAATGTAAATAATGTAATTATGAAAAAAGATATAATAAGAAAACATCGAAACCTGGTTTTTACAATGGTTTTAGCCATGTTCTTAGCATCTTGCCAATGGACAACTATTGAACCAGTTGTGCCAGAAATTCCTGATGAACCTGTTAGTTTTTCAAGTGTTATTCAACCTATATTTACTACAAAATGTATTGAATGCCACCCATCATCAGGAGGTTTGGATTTATTAGAAGGAAATGCATATAATAATATTAATAATAGTACCTATATTAATTTAACAAGCCCATCTGAAAGCTTGATTTATACTAAACCAGATCCTGCAGGCTCGCATTTTGGAAAATATTCAATTACCGAAGCAGCACTAGTATTAAAATGGATTGAAGAAGGCGCTGCAAATAATTAAGATATTGCTTTATTTCAAAAATTAGCAAATCAATTGTTTAGTAAGCTACATTCTAAATAAATTTAAAAACATTATCTTATGAAAAATAGATTTAATAATATACTGAGGCTACTGCTTATCTCTTTTTGTTTTATTTCTTTTGCGGGATTTGCAGTTGCCCAGGATTCAACCGTTGTGGATGATAGCGGTATGAAACCAGTGAGGAATCCCTGGACGACTGGTATGCTTATCGACCATCAAACCACTGAAACACCCAATAAAGGAGCCTTTGAATTTGCTATTCACCACCGTTTTGGAAAAATTTTAGAATTGGATGATTTATATGGTATTTATTCCTCATCAAATATAAGGCTGGGGGTAACCTATGGTATAACTAAAGACATAGCTATTGGTTTTGGAACGGAGAAAGACAATAAAATGCAGGAATTTACTGGTAAGTATAAAATCCTTTCCCAAACCAGAAATGGCAAAATACCTGTTTCGGTTACCTATTTCGGAAACATTGTAATAGATACACGCGATAAAGAATTATTTGGTACAGATTATAAGTTTCTAAATCGTTTGTCATTTTTTAATCAGGTGATTGTTTCAAGGAAAGTTACCCGGGCATTAAGTGTTCAGGCTGCATTTAGTTTGTCTCATTTTAATGCAGTAAAAGAACTAACCACTGATTCTGTCGGAAATGTATTCGGTAAATGGAAGAACGATTACATCGGGGCATCATTAGCAGCCAGGTATAAATTTTACAACAATATCTCAGCCATTGTTGAATATAGTCACCCTTTTGCCTTGGCTGAGCCATGGGACGGACAGGAAGAGCCGATGCCAAACATGGGGATTGGAGTTGAATTTGGAACAAGTACTCATGCATTTCAGGTTTTTGCTGCCAATTATCAGGATATCATAGCCCAGGAAAACTATAGCCACAACCTCAATGATATGGCCTTTGAGGGTTGGAGGTTTGGGTTTAATATAACAGTTAGGTTCTAAAAAACAGGATTCATTTTCGATTACATATATTTATAAATCCTGTTTTACTGCTATGTAGAGCAGGATTTTTTATAAAAGCATGTTTGATGCTTCATTAATTACAAAAATATCGATGAAAACCATATGATATGGCTAAAAAAGAAAAGAAAGGCAAAGTAACCAGACGAAAGTTTCTGGAGTCGGGGCTTATGCTTGGTGCAGGAGCTGTTACAACAGGTGGCCTTGCATTGTCACTTAGCAAATCAAAAGCTAATGATAATGATGATGAGAAAAAGGTAAAACTATTAACCCAGGATGGTAAAATAATTGAGGTTCCCGAATCGGCAATTCAAGCCGCAGTGCCTGATTTAGATGAAAAAGAAGTCCGCATTGGAATCCCGGGCCGCAAGTTTGTAATGGTAATTGATTTGGCAAAATGCAAAAACGTAAGAAAATGCATTTCAAATTGTCAGGAAGGTCATGGGCTACGTTCCGATCAGGAATTTATGAAAGTTTTGCTAATGCAAGATAGTGATGAGTCTGCACCTTACTGGTTTCCAAAACCTTGTTATCATTGCGATCAACCTGCATGTGTAAAAGTTTGCCCTGTAGATGCAACTTTTAAACGGCAGGATGGAATAGTTTTAGTTGATAACGAACGATGTATTGGGTGTAAATTCTGTGTAGCCGGATGTCCTTATTCTGCCCGAATATTTCATTGGGATGATGTGGAAGTACCAGAGCGGTTAGCTGATCAGAAATACTCTCCCGAAACAAGTGTTCCAGCCAAAAAAGGAACAGTAAGTAAGTGCGATTTTTGTCCGGACCAAACACGTGAAGGTAAACTGCCACATTGTGTAACAGGGTGCCCTATGGGCGTTATTTATTTTGGTGATGTGAATGAAGATACTGTGACCAATGGTTCAGAAACTGTTCGGTTTAGTGATTTAATAAGAGACAGGGCAGGGTACCGTTATCTGGCTGATTTGGGGACAGAGCCACTTGTTTATTACCTTCCACCAGTAAACAGGCAATTTAAGTTTGAAGATGGACTTGATAACCTGGACGAGGAAGTTATTGAACGCTACAAAAATACACCCTACTTTAAAAACGAAGCCAAATGAAAATTGCCGAACATAACCTAAAAAATCTTAAAAAGTTCAAGCAGTATCTGGAAACCACGAGTACTTTTGGTCGTATTTGGATAGCTGCTCTTGTATTAATAATATTAATTGGATTTTATGCCTTTTATGTGCAAGTGACAGAAGGTCAGATAGTAACGGGGATGCGCGATTATGTATCCTGGAGCCTGTATAAAGTTAATTTCATTTTTTTTATGGGAATTGGTTTGGCGGGTGCCTTGACTTCCTCTATTTTGCATTTGGCAAATCCTCCATGGAAAAAACCCATCGTAAGAATTTCTGAACTAATGGCGATAATTTCGTTAATTATTGGTCCGGTATACATATTTTGCGATGTAGGTAGAGTTGATAAAATTTACAATGTTTTCATACATGCACGCCTGTCTTCGCCAATTACATGGGATGTGATAGCTATATTGATGGAACTTATTGTATGTACAGTCTTTTTATACCTTTCATTAATTCACAATTTTGCCATATTGCGTGATTATAAGGAACTGAAAGTTTCAAATTTTCGGAAAAGGCTTTACCGATTCATGGCCATCAATTATCAGAATACACCAGAGCAGCAAAAACATATTGCCTGGTCTCAAAATGTATTGGCCGTTTTAGTTATTCCAATGGGGGTTATTGTTTATTCTGTAATAGCCTGGCTTTTTGGAATGACTAAACAAGCAGGCTGGGACAGTACTATTTTTGGGCCTTATTTTGTAATTGCTGCCTCATTTGGCGGAACAGCTGCTTTAATCATTGTTCTTGCTGCATTTCGAAAGTTTTTCAAATTAGAGGAATTTATTACCGAAAGGCATTTTAACATCGGAGGGAATGTTTTACTGGTCTTGGCTTTCTTTTATGGTTACTTGTCCTTTAGCGAATATTTTACAAAATGGTATGGCTATGAGCAATTTAATGCCGAGCTAATTGAAAAACTATTTGATTTTTCTCAGTATGGTGGCTGGTTTGTCTATTCAAATTTTGCAGCAATGCTGGTGCCTATGATTTTATTAGGGGTGAAAAAGTGGAGATCAATAACGTTAGTTACAACAGCTGCTGTGGTTGTGGTTACCGCCATTTGGATAAAGTGTTATTTAATAATAATTCCAACTCTTGAAACACAACATTTACCAATTCAAGACTCAAGGGCAGAGTGGCTACATTATACACCATCATGGGTAGAAATAGCATTAACAGCATCCGGGGTTGCAACTTTTTGCTTGTTTTTAACATTGGCTTCCAAGTTTGTAACCATCTTGCCTTCAAGTACAAAAGTAGATGCTGAAGTGGCAGGTGCAGAAAATTGATTTTTGAAAACTCATAATTGGAAAAAATGAAAAATAAATATATATCAAAAATACTCCTTTTAATAGTAAGCTGTTTCTTTCTGGTTGTTAATTTAAGTGCACAGGACGAAGAGGAAGAAATTAATTACAAATCAGTTGTAAAACTGTCTTATCTTAAAAATACTGATGGCCAAAAAATACTTACTGCTAAAATATCAGCCAGGGTTGATAGGAAATGGAGGATAATTGAAAATGCCGAGTTGAAGTTTTTTGCAGGAACAGATTCCTTAATTGAGCTAGGTACAGTTAATTCAGATGCAACTGGTACAGCAGTTCTTAAGCTTGATGATAGCATACAATTGCCTGTTGATACAAGTGGAGCTTGCACCTATTCTGTAGAATACGAAGGGACAGAAAATAGTCGGGCCAAATCTTCAGACTTAACAGTTGTTGATATTCAAATGGAAATGTCGCTTGAAGAAATTGACTCTGTAAAAACCATCACAGTAAAAGCCTATAAAGTAGGATCCGATGGTGAGCATATTCCAATTGTGGATGAAAATGTGATGATTTATGTCAAAAGGTTGTATTCCGATCTTAAAATTGGTGAAGTATATCTTGAAGAGGAAGCCGAGGAGGGAAGTTTGGCGTTTCGAGATATTCCTGGTGATTCAATTGGGAACATTGAGCTGATAGCTCGTTTCGATGATCATGAAGATTATGGATATGTTGAAAAACGCCAGATAATTGCTTGGGGTACACCTGTTTCGTATAAAATAAAGGACACTCCTCATGAAATTTGGACAAATGTAGCCCCAACCTGGATGACTGTTACTGTTGTAATATTTGTTTTAGGGGTTTGGTACCACTTGATGTTGGTGTTTATTAGGATGTGGAAAATTAAAAAACAAGGCAAAAGTATGTCTTAACAATAGAATAAATACAAAAACATGTTTAGTCCTGAATTAAAAGTTATTAATTGAATGATTAAAGAACTTTGAATCTTACCCTATGATACTTGATTAATATAAATATTATGAATGAGTTGAAGTAAATATTGGTAAAATGTTTTCCCGTAAGAGATATTTATATGAAACGGGAGTATTAATGTAAGGTTTTTAAAATGTACGATAATGGATGATAACAAAAAAAGTAAAAAAGAGTCAAGAAGGGATTTCTTAAAACTTGGTTTTGGAGTTGGAGTAACTTCTGTTTTAGGTGTTGGCGGAGCAAGCTTATTGAATCCTGAAAAGCTAAAAGCTGGGACAGGAGAAAAAGTAAAGGTGCTAACCCAGGATGGAAAGCTTGTTGAGGTTGATAAATCTGAACTGGTACCAGCTAAAGAAGAGGTAATTGGGGTTGACGAATCTAGAAAAGGCTTGCCCAATAGAAAGTTTGTAATGGTTATTGATTTAGCACGATGCAAAAACGCACGAAAATGCATTGATGCTTGCCAGGAAGGACATCAATTACCTAAAGACCATGAATGGATGAAGGTTTATTTGTTACAAGATACAGAACAAACATCACCCTATTGGTTCCCACGCCCTTGTTTTCACTGCGATAACCCACTTTGTGTAAGTGTTTGTCCGGTGGGGGCAACCTATAAGCGCTCTGATGGTATTGTGTTAGTTGATAACGAAAGGTGTATTGGTTGTAAGTTTTGTATGACGGGTTGCCCTTTTTCTGCAAGGCAGTTTCATTGGAAAGAACCTACCACCTACAATGAGGATCAAGAGTATTCACCAGAAACACAAATTCCTGGAAAAGAAGGAACTGTTGGAAAATGTGTTTTTTGCCCGGATAAATTAAGAAAAGGTGAATTGCCTCGTTGTGTCTCTGCTTGTCCCATGGGGGTAATCTATTTTGGCGATTTAATTGAAGATACTGTTACAAATGGAACAGAGACGGTTCGTTTTAGCCAGTTAATACATGATCGCTCAGGCTACAGAAAGTTTGAAGAACTTGGCACTGAACCAAGTGTTTATTACCTGCCACCTGTTAACAGGCAATTTCCAATGGAAAGAGGATTAGAAGGCCTGGATGAGGAGGAATTAAAAAGATACAAAGACGTTCCGTACATTAAAAACCTAAAAGAAAATGGAAATGAAATTTGATAGTAATAAAATGATGAGAGAATTTGCTCCGGAATTGGAGCAAACTTCGCGTTCATGGTACATTCTTTTCTTTACTTTGTTTGCTTTCTTTTTGGTAGGAGTATATGGTCTTTACCTGCAAATAACCGAGGGCCATATTATTACTGGTATGCGCGACAATGTAGTTTGGGGAGTGTACATTGTAAACTTTATTTTCTTTATGGGGCTAAGCTATGCCGGGGCCTTAATTTCAGGAATCCTACACCTTTTTAAATCAAAATGGAGAGGACCCATAATTAGGATGGCTGAATTGATAACAATAATTTCATTGATGATTGGACCGGTATTTATTCTGTTTTGTATTGGTCGATTGGATAGGTTGCATTATTTGTTCCTTTACCCACGAATCCAGTCTCCAATTACCTGGGACGTTATAGCCATCTCTACTGATTTAATAGGATGTGTTATTTTTCTTTACTTGTCTTTTATTGAGGATTTTGCAAAGCTTAGAGATTATAAGGAACTAAAAGTTGCAAAATGGAGAAAAAAACTATACAAAACTTTAGCGCTAGGATATCAGGAAACACCCTGGCATAAGAAATTAATCAGCAGGTCTAAAAACATTATGGCAGCCATGATTATAGCTATCGCCATTATAGTGTATTCTGTATTAGCATGGATATTTGGAGTAACCTTACAGCCTGGTTGGCACAGTACTATTTTCGGACCCTATTTTGTAATAGCTGCTGTATACTCAGGAGCAGGTATGTTGCTGGTTTTAATGTGGATTTTTAGAAAAGTTTATAAACTGGAGGAATATATAACAGAAAAGCATTTTGTCAATGTTGGTGTAATGCTGTTAATACTCGCTGCTTTTTATGGCTATTTCACTTTTAGCGATTACCTGACAAAATGGTACGGATCGGTTAAGATGGATAAGCTGCTGATTGATAAGCTGTTTGCTGATAGATATTATTACCTGTTTATTTTCTGTAATTACATAGGTATATTATTACCAATTATTGTAGTTGGGTTTAAAAAGCTTCGCTCAATAAGAAATATAACAATTACGGCAGTTATTACAGTAGTTGCGCTTTGGGTTAACCGGTACTTAATTGTTGTTCCTACTCTTGAAACACCCTATTTCCCAATTCAGGAAACACAGGAAAAATGGTTGTCTTATTCTGCTACCTGGGTAGAATGGTCATTAATTATTGCAGGGGTGGCTGTGTTTTGTATGTTATTTATGCTTGCCTCAAAGTTTGTTCCAATCATAGCTATTTCCGAAATGGGGAATAATGTGGAATTGAAGAATGAAGAATTGCAAGAACAGAACTAATAATGTTAGAATATGAAACAAGCATGATAAAAATAATCATTAATATATGAGCAATGATTTTTTTCATCATGTGGTTTCATCTGACAACGGTGAAGCCCTCATGAGCTTTGGCGAATAAATTGAAATAATTAATAAATAAACAGATGAAAACAGATATTAATTATAATATTCAGGTAAAACTTTTTACTTTTTGTTTGATTGCAATCTTTGTTTTGTTTGCAGCTGAACAGAAAAGTTATGCACAAGATGAGTCTGAACAAGATACGCCGGTTGAAAAAATCCGGGCACGAATAAAAGTACGGTCTGAAAAAGGGAGTGACAATTCTAGAAAGATAATCGGACTATTCACTTACCGCGATAAAGAAACCAGAGAATTTTATAATGTGAAAGGTGTTCCAATTAATTTTTATGTTGGAACGGATTCTCTTACTTCTTTGGGCACATTTACAACTGATGAAAATGGAGAAGCTATATGCATTGTAAAACCAACTACTCAATTGCCTAAAAACGAAGAAGGGTATATTCATTTTTCGCTTGAGTTTGAAGGAAATAAATACTTTCGCGCAGCAGATAATGATTTAGATATCATAGATTTGGAGTTGAAGATTAATTTAGAAATAGTAGATTCTGTAAAAACCATAACTGTTAATGCTGAAAAAATACTTGCTAATGATGAGCGAGCTCCTTTAAACGAAGAGGAAGTTTCGATTTATGTTCAAAGAATGTTTAGTCAACTAAAAGTTGGAGAAGTAAGTATTGAAGAGGGTGAAGGTGTTTTTGAGTTTCCAAATGATATTCCAGGAGATACAACCGGAATGATCAATGTGTTGGCAAAAATGGTTGATCATGATGATTTTGCAAATGTATCAAAAAGCCAAAGTGTTAAATGGGGGGGTGTTACTGACCATAATACTGTTTATCACCCAAGATCATTGTGGACACAAGTAGCGCCAATTTGGATGATTGTTACCCTAAGTATTATGCTATTAGGGGTATGGGGGCATTATATTTTCGTAATTTATCAGCTTGTTAGATTAAAAAAAGGAGTAAAATAATTGCGGAAGAAACTGTGCCAGAATAAGAAGTGAATTTAATTAAAATGATTTACTCATGCATAAACCTAAAATCTTACCGTTTATCCTGTTTTTTGTGCTCTTTATTCCAATTGCGCTTTATGCATTTTCAAAAAGTGCATTTTGGATAGCTGCATTAGGATTTGCAATCGCATTGTTAATCTCAGTCTCCTTTAAAATTGCAGATCATTGGGAGCGTGCTGTAGTCTTGCGCTTAGGGACGTTTAGGGGATTAAAAGGCCCGGGTGCATTTATTATTATCCCCTTTCTTGATACAATTGCTTATTGGGTTGACTTAAGGATTGTTTCAACTGCTTTTACAGCCGAAAAAACATTAACAAAAAATACAGTTCCTGTTGATGTTGAGGCGGTTATATTTTGGAAAGTGAGTGACCCGATAAAAGCGGCACTTGAAGTTGAAGACTATAGAAATACTATAAGTATGGCCGCCCAAACTGCATTGATTGAAGTAATCGGAAAATCATTGCTTTCAGATATGCTTGAAGGGAGAAATAAGCTCGATATTGAATTAAAAGAGATTATCGATAAAAGGACTGCATTCTGGGGGATTGATGTGATGTCGGTAGAAATTAGAGATGTTTTGATACCAAATGAATTGCAGGATGCGATGTCGATGCAGGCCCAGGCCGAACAGGAAAGGCAAGCACGTGTAATATTAGGCGATTCGGAACGGCAAATTGCTGAAAATTTCAACAAGGCAGCAGAATCATATGAAAATAACCCTACTGCGTTGCATTTACGGGCCATGAACATGCTTTACGAAGGCCTAAAAGGAAAATCATCCTTTGTAATTGTTCCTTCATCCGTTCTTGATACAATGTCACTGGGAATAAAAGGAGGAGGCGCTTTGGGAAATCAAATAGGAGAGCTATCAGAAAAGATATTGAATGAATTAAAAGTAAAATCTACAGCAATTCATCAAAATCCTGAAGAATGAAGCTTTCTATGGTCTTATTTTTGCGGTAGAAATAATGCTGATTGAACTATACCGTACAAATTTTAGGAATTAATAATTTAATCAAAATTAGGAATTATGAAGACAAAACGTAATTATTTAGTTGCATTATTTTTAATAAGCTTTGTAGTTTTCTTGTTTCCAGCAAATGAATGTAGTGCACAAAAAGCATGGACTGCTCCAGCAAAGTACAAGAGTAAAGTGAATAAGTACAAGACATCAAAAGATGCTGATGGCGTTGGCAAAGCCTTATGGAGACAACATTGTGCTTCTTGCCATGGTAAAGAAGGTTATGGCGATGGTAAAAAATCAGGCGACCTGGATAGCGAAATGAGAGATTTTACTTCAAAAGCGGTGCAATCGCAAACTGATGGTGAATTGTATTACAAATCTTTTATTGGCAGGGACGAAATGCCAAACTTTACTAAAAAAGTTCCTTCTGAAGAAGACAGATGGTTGATAGTAAATTATATCAGAAAACTTAAATAGTTAAAAAAGGAAGAGCTAGCTCTTCCTTTTTTTATTAATATTGTAGTATCAAAATTCTTGGAGAATCTAATCGTCTCAATAACTAGCCCCTTATTGAGAATAACAAAATTGCAAAAGCACTGCTTGCCAAATGTAAGAGGGCGAGCAATAATAAATAGTAAAATCCTTGCACAAACTAACCTGATAATAATGTTCCTGTTTTTGTAGGGGAATCTTTTAACCTGTTTTTATAATTGAAATTGATTTATTTGGTGCTCTAATTATTACTAACCTAATGTAAAAGGGCCTAATAACTGAGAATTTAATTTTATATTCTAATTAATCAATAAATTTTAGTATTATGAAAAGAGAGTTAAATAAATTCATGATGGCAATGCTATTCTTAGCAGGTTTTTTATTTATTATGCCAGCTACTGACAGTGCTGCGCAAAAAGCATGGACTGCCCCAGCTAAATACAAGAGTAAAGTAAATAAGTACAAAACATCAAAAGATGCGGATGGAGTTGGTAAAGCATTGTGGAAACAACATTGTGCTTCGTGCCACGGTAAGGAAGGTTATGGCGATGGTAAAAAATCAGGTGATTTGGATACCGAAATCAGGGATTTTACTTCAAAAGCGGTGCAAGCACAAACTGATGGTGAATTGTATTACAAATCTTTTATTGGCAGGGACGAAATGCCAAACTTTACTAAAAAAGTTCCTTCTGAAGAAGACAGA
>JBNKJW010000244.1:0-9495 GCA_050291445.1 Bacteroidales bacterium
GATTTTTTCAGTAGTTTGCACGAAAAACACCCATCACTCACACAACATGAATTAAAGCACTGCGCCTACTTAAAAATAAAGCTTTCGAATAAAGAAATTGCCGCTCTCTTAAATGTTAGCCCTAAAAGCATGCAAATGGCACGCTATCGATTGAAAAAGAAAATGGATTTGGGTGCTGATGAAGATTTATTGGACTTTATAAGTAAAATTTAAATACACCCTACATAAAACTGATTATCAGAATATTGCAATGTTTTCATAATATAAAACAATACTTAATCAACAAACAACTGGTCAAAGCAGCTTATACCGATTCTACTTTCAAAATAGTCCAATTTCAGCAAAGCCTCATTCAACTATTTTCAAGTAGCATCGGCATTTACCATTGCAATTTATATTTTGCCTTTGGACTAAAAAATAAATGCAATTGGTATTACATGGTAGCAAAAAGTACATAATCTTAAAATCAATCATTTCTAACCCAATTGCCAAAATTATAAAGCAAGGGATGAAGCCTAAATCTCCACCCTAAAATTTAATATAGGTATTAACCCATTCATATAAACCTGTTCAATTTTTCTGGTTTCGTTACTATAAAACTCATCCCAAATATTTAATCTTCCTGTTACATTCTGAATGTCTAATGAAAGTACCCATGACCAATTTGGTTTGTTTTTCCGGAAACTAATTCCAGCATCAACTCGGTAATAATCAAGGGCTTTGGTTTCAAAAGCTTCATCATATAAACGAATTTCTTTGTTCTGCAATGCCGATGCTTCCAAATCAACAGGAACAGTACGATACCCCCCACGCCACATTGTACGGATGTTTAATCCCAATACATTTTGCTTTTGTTTCCCTACTTTAATTTCTTTTCCGGCTACAAAATTATAGATGTATTTACTGTTAAACAACGTGTTTCTTTCCACTCCATCAAGCATAGTAAATTTAGATTCAAATACGGATGCTGTAGCTAAAAGGTACCAGTTTTTGGAGAAAAACTTCTGAAGGGTTATTTCAACTCCATAATTTTTGCCAGTTCCTTCGTTTACAAAATTATCGTTGGTAAATCCGCTTCCAAAATTCAAGGCACTTCTTGTATTTGTGGTATCTGTTGGATCAATTGGTACATCAAACAAATATTGATAGTACACCTCAGTTTTTAACCTGAAATTATCTGCAAAATTCCAGTTATAACCTAAAACAGCATGAACTGCTTTGGTGATTTTTAAATCCTTGTTTGGTAAAATAATACTTCCATCGGTCAACTCTTTTTCCGCCAGGTAAATTGAGACTGGTTCTGGCCTACTATGCAACCCACTTCCAAAAGTTAGGGTGTGTTTTTCATTCAATTTCCATTTAATACCCAATCGCGGCTCAATTGCATAATCCTGATTAAGAGCCAGGTAAGTATAATGCACTCCGGCATTGATATCCACTTTTTCATTAATCCGGTGCTGCCATTGAAGATAGGCCTCAAACATGTTGGTAGAGCCATTGTCATCAATTAGCCTTTCTAGCACCTCATCATCATAATTATAATCATGCATCATAAAATCAAAACTTTTGTTATGATAAATAGCACCCATCCTGAGTACATTTTTTGCGTTAAATTTATGATTAACAAAGGTGTTTATGCTAAAGGTGTTGTACACAAATTCTTCTTTTTTAACCATGGCAGGAACAAAATCGAAATCAACTGAATCTTCCAAAACATAATTATTGGTGTGAGAATAGGCCGCCACAGTTTTTAAATAGGTTTTATTGTTTTTAAAAAGGTAATGGTGAGTAATTCCAACAATCCCCAAGGTGTGCTCCTCCGTATCTCTGTAAGCATCAGACTGATACATCCATTGCGCTGTATCTTGAATAACGGTGGAACCAGCAGAACTAAAGCCTCCAAGGCCCCAAATTGAAAATCGACCCATGTTTTTAGTTGGAATATAAATTTTAAAAGACAAATCCTGCCATTTTGGTACAATATCACCACCACTGATATCAATTCCTGCCTCACTTAAAAGCGATAAGGAGGAATATCGGTAATTGAACAAATAAGAAGCACCGGAACCTTTTTTAAACGGGCCTTCAAGTGCAGCCTGAAACCCCATTATTCCAGCCTGAAATGCATATTCTCTTTTTTCAGTATTTCCTTTTCTAAGATTTAAATCGAATACACCTGAAAGTGCACTTCCGTATTCTGCAGGAAAGGCTCCGGTAAAAAAATCGGAATTTGCTAATACCTGTGTACTCAAAGCGCTCACGCCACCCCCAGAGCCACCTTCGCCATTGCTGAAATGGTTTGGATTGGGAATTTCAATGCCCTCCATTCTCCATAGCATTCCTCGGGGTGAGTTCCCACGAATAACCAGTTCATTATTTTCATCATCTGCTGCCGAAACCCCGGCAAAAGACTGTGCAGTTCTGCCAGGATCGTTAATGCCTGCAGCTATTCTCGAAGTTGATTCAACAGTAATTTGAGTAGCACTTACTGTGGCCAATTGATTAATGGCTTCGCTCTTATTTTCATTAGCAACTACTTTAATTTCAGCCAGATCTGTCACAGATTCTTTCATCTGTATATTTAAAACCACTTCACGTCCTGTTGCTACCAGAATCTCATTAAGGTATACATCTTCATAGCCCATAAAAGAAATTTTAAAACTTTTTCTTCCAACAGGTATTTTTCCCAATTTGAAATTCCCATCCATGTCAGTTACAGCTGCTACAATGGGATCAGCACCAACTAAAACGATACTAGCACCTGGCAAAGTAGCTTTAGTATCAAAATCTATTATTTTGCCTTTAACTGTTTGGGTGTATTCCTGCGCCCAAACCGACAAGGATAAAAAGCTTAGAAACAGGATTGATACAATATTTTTCATTGTACTTGATGATTTTAAATTTATAATAAAATATCTCCCTTAATTGATTTTTATAAGTTCCGAAGCATCTTCTAAATTCATGGTTTTAATTGTACCATTTCCTTTATAGTATACCTTTGAGGCCCCTTGTGCATCAACTTCAAGTGCTTCTTCTACTGTTACAGCTACTTCGCTGGCACCATCTAAAATTGCATTTAAATGATTGGTTGTAAAACTAAAACCGGCCATTTTCGATGCCCCTTCGCCTGTTATTTCAAAGTAATTTGAGTTTCCACTAATATTCATTTTACAGGGTCCGTCTAATTCAGCAACCAGACTTTTAACTTCAATTGCTCCATTAAAATTACAAACACCTTCTAACTCTAGGTTTAGCTGATTTTCTTTAAGAATGTCTTTCAGAAAAACATCCACCACCCCCGAAGCACTCACCTTATTTAGAGATTTCAGCGTCAGGTAAATATTCAAAGTTGGCTTTCCACTTATGTTTGTGTTTTCCTTCAGTTTAATACTTAAATTCTCTGAATATTGGTCAACCTCAATTAATTGATGAAGGTTTGAATTTGCCTCGATTAAAATTGCTTCTTCAGTTGCTGAAAAATTAACATATACCTTAAAAATATCCGAAACATATAGCGAACTAACTCCTGATATTGTTCGGTTTGAAGTTGAAATTTCTGTAGATGGTGTTACACACACCGAATTTTTATCGCATGAGTTAAAATAAACTCCTAAAGTTGTGATAACTAAAATAATTAATGTCTTTTTCATGTTTTATAATTTATTGATTTACACTACCTTATACTATATTTTTAATTTGGTTTTTACTGCTTTTTTACCTTTGTAATTATTGAATTTATAGCTAACATTTAGCAAAACAACAGGATATTCCGGTTTTCGATGAATGAAAAAGCGGTAATCGGTTCTGTTAATATCAAATTTGGTATGCATGGTGTTAAAAATATCCTTGGCCTGAAGCGATACAGATAATTTATCTTCCATAAAATTTCTGCTAATAGCCACATCAACCCAATAAAAGCGTTCCACGTTTCCAATGGCATTCCCCAATTGATCATGAAAATAAAAGGCCATTAGCTGGGCTGATGTTTTTTTGCCCAAAGAGAAAGAATTAATCATTCGGGCATTAAAAGTGATTGTACTTCTGTCAAATGCATCTTCGTTCATGGTTCCTTTTGAGTTTTGGCCTAACACGTTAACGCTAGCATTTAAACTGTACCATTTTGCTGCCTGAATGTTCACCATATTTTCAATACCAAATTCTTTATCGTCTGAAATATTATCAAAGGTTAACACCATAATTCCATTTTCATCTGAACCAATCACTTGTGTGTATGCATCATTTGTAATCCGTGCATAAAGCTGGGTGCTAAACATTCCCTTTTCAAACCTTCGCTGGTAGCTAAATTCATACGATTCAGTAATATTTGGTCGTAAAAGCGGGTTTCCATATGCAGTTTGATATTCGTTACTAACATCCGGGAAAGGGTTTAGGTAATATTCGTCAGGTCTATCAATCCGGCTCGAAAAGTTTAACGAAAGTGTATTAGATTTGTCAATTTCCTTTGAAAATGATGCATTCAGGAAAGGGTGTATTTTCTGATATTTGTACTTTTCATTAAGGGTGAAACTTTCAA
Source organism: Bacteroidales bacterium (assembly GCA_050291445.1). GTDB lineage: Bacteria > Bacteroidota > Bacteroidia > Bacteroidales > NBLH01 > NBLH01. Next base: position 4,535 of record JBNKJW010000244.1, read on the forward strand.
TCAGACGGTCAACATATTCCATTCTGTATCCAATGCTATAGGTAATCCCATATTTTTTCCCACTAAAATTAACATAGGCCGACATGATTTTCTGATCAAAATCCAATTCATTGGTAAAGACAGTATTAGCCACCCAGTCATTTACATTGTAATCATAATTTTCGGCATATAAATCTAAATACCTTCGGTAACCATGAAACTGCGCCCCGGCTTCAAATTTACCTTCGTTTTTGAGGTTTTCAGTAAAATCAGTTTTAACGCGGTATTCAGAACTAAAGTTCTCATTATCAAACCTTAATGTATAATAAGGAGTACTATTTTCTGTAGTAAAATCTGCGGCGGTGTAAGTCCTGTCCTGGTTATTTTCAAAATAGTAATCAATATGAGAATAAAAACCAGATGTTGTCCATTCGCTTTTATCCTTAAATTTATGGGTGTAGGATATATTATTAGTATAGTAATTTGCAAATAATCTAAGTCCTAAATCTTCGTAAACATAAGTGTGATTTGTTTCATTTTCAAGCGTTTCGTCGTATTTAAAATTTGCATCAATATATAGTTTGGTATATCCACCGTCAAAAGAATAAGAGATTGAATTTTTATCATTAAAATTATAATCCAATGTTAAGTTTCCTCCCAAATCTCTATCCGTCTGATGACGATAAAAAATCACATCATTGTTTCGGGTTAGTCCGTTATCAGTCGTTCGGAGGATTTCGTCCATATCATAAAACTGCTTAGCATCTTTCCATTTTCCACCAATAGTTATGTTTAATTTCTCGTTACTATAATTTAGGTTTATGTCTGCGTTGTACTTATCACCCGTTCCGGCGCTTGCATTTATTAATGCGCTGGCCCCTACACCCATTCCTTTTTTGGTAATGATATTGATAATTCCGGCTGTACCTTCTGCATCATATTTTGCTGAAGGATTGGTGATTAACTCAATTTTATCAATTTTTCCTGCAGGAATTTGTTTTAATGCATCATTTGGCTTCAAAGCAGTTGGTTTTCCATTAACGAGCACTTTAAATGATTTACTCCCGCGTAAAAGAACTTCACCCTCCTGATTCAAAGTAATAGATGGAGATCCTTTTAAGGCATCAATTGCTGTTCCTCCTTTAGCTGATAAATCTTTATCCACATTGAGTATTTTTTTATTTGCTTTGATACTCATTGCATCAGTGGTACTAACTACATCAACCTGTCCGAGTTCATTGGCACTCACTTCTAACTTAATATCATCAACAACAAACTGTGAGTTCCCGGGTGATATGTTAATGCTTTCAATCACGGACTTATTGTACCCCATAAATTCTGCTGTTATAAAATAACTTCCATAAGGCACCTTTTTTATCACAAAACTACCAGTACTATCTGTTAATGAACCTGTTATCAAAGTTGAATCGACTTTACTAAAAACAGCTACCTGAACATATTCTAATGGACTTCCTGAAGTTTTATCCAATACTTTTCCTGTTACGCTAGCTGTTCCAGCCTCATGTACTCCTGAAGGTTTGACTTCTGCTAAAGAATTGAATGTTATAAGGAGTAACATGATTAAACTAAATCCTAAATTTTTCATGTTTGTGTGTTTTTCTTATTAATAAATGATTTTTCAACAAAATTAGAGCTCAAATATGTAAGTCGCTAATTATCAGGCACCACAAAAGCCCTACAGGATAATTTCAGACCTACTACAAATACACTACAGCTTTTTTTCAATCAAAAAAATTGAATCTTAAAAACCCAAAGACCGTTGGTTGAGTGTTACGGCTGTAAAATCAGAGAACTCTAGAGAAAATGATTTTGATGGTACAATATTAAATCAATGCATGATCCTGTGCGACCGAATGCAAAAAGTCGAACCATTTTGTAAAAATTAATTGGTTCGACTTTTTAAGTACTACGCGTTCGACTTTTTCCTAAGCGGCTGATTTCAAGTGCTTTTTGCGATATTGTGTAGGCGTAAAATTGGTGTATTTTTTAAATGCAGTATTAAATGATGATTTTGAATTAAACCCAACTTCGTAGAGAATTTCAAGTATCGTCAGATCTTTTTTATTAGGATCTTGCAAGAATTCTTTAGCCTTGTTTATTCGATATTCGTTTACAAAATCAAAAAAGTTTTGGTTTAATTGATGATTAATTAGCACAGAAAGTTCACGCACTTGTATATCTAATTCAGTTGCTAAATCATGCATGCTTAAAGAAGCATCCAGGTATGGTTCCTTTTCAGCCATATAATCTTTAAGCTTTTTTATTTCCGGATTTTCTAACTTAATACTCTTATCAGCATCATTTTTTTTAGCCAGGTTTTTAGCTAATTGAAGTCCTGAATCAATACCTGAGAATAAATTAGGTGAATGCATTGCCTTTAACACCAGCCAACACAAAAAAATTAAACCGGCAAAATTAGTTGTCATCACAGCATAATTATAGACTTTTTGGTAATCAGAAAACATTGAATAATTCTTTAGCAATGAAATTATCATTAAAGCAGTAATAACATTTAGTAAACGAATGAGCCATTGCTGATTAACTAAAGTTGGGTTAGAATAATTCTCATGCAATAATTTTTTATACCTGTAAACTATTCTGTAACATGCAAAAACATACCCTATAAACTGTACATGTATGATAATATAAATAAGTGGCACTATCCAATTGGCCTCATGTACCCCTTTCTCAAAAAACAGTATCTTATCCTTATAATCTAAAAGGTAATAATTTGGAATAAGTAAAATGTTTATTGCAATAAATGGCAGGGTATGAAGTAAATGAACTGGCTTTAGCTTAAAATCAGCATAAACCAATGAACTAACATATAAAAACAAAAGTGGGGCATGTAAAAACAATAAATTACTCAAAAACAAGCCTAAAGATGGGAAATAAGGGTATAGATAAGTACCTGAAAACCCTGCGCCTGAGTCGATTGCATTAATTACCATATACCAGGCAAAAAAATGATTACTTACCTTTTTGTTGTTCTTTGCACTAAATAAATATAGCGCTAAAAGAAAAGAAAGCAGCACGGATAGGGCTGAAAGGATATCTTCAAAATCAAAAGTCATAACCTATGGTTTAAGCAAAACAAAAATAGGCAAAAACCACTTGAAACTAAAACAGCCTAATTAACTATTGAACAGAAAAAAAAGGATTTGTATATTGCAAAAAATTAAAAAGCAAACAATGAAACATCCATGATTAATTTTAATCACACACGAGCATGATTATCAAAAAAACTTTCTGAGAGCATGTAAGTTAAGTCTAGTGGATGTTCCATCTGGTAAATGAAAAAAATAAAAAATAAACAGATGAAACTAATATCATTCAATGTAAACGGTGTACGCGCTGTTACTAAAAAAGATTTTTTTAAAGATTTAGAAGTCATGAGCCCTGACATACTTTGCCTTCAAGAAACAAAAGCGCAGGATGATCAGGTAGCAGAAGCATTAAATCCTGTAACTGGCTACCATATTTATTCCAACTCAGCTGAAAAAAAAGGGTATTCAGGAACAGCCATTCTAACTAAGACAAAACCAATAAGTGTATCAAAAGATATTGGAATAGCAGAACATGACACTGAGGGACGCGTTTTGTGCCTTGAATACGATAAATTCTTCCTGGTAAATGTGTACGTACCCAATTCAGGAAATGATTTAAAGCGTTTAGGCTACCGACAGGATTGGGATAAAGCATTTTTCAATTACCTGAAAGATCTTGAAAAAACAAAGCCTGTTATTGTTTGTGGTGATTTTAATGTAGCCCACAAAGAAATTGATTTGGCTCGCCCAAAACCTAATTACAACAAATCAGCTGGCTTTATGCAGGAAGAAATTGACGGAATGGACAGATATACGCAAGGAGGTTTTGTGGATAGTTTCAGGTACTTTTACCCTGAGGAAAAAGACAAATACTCATGGTGGAGTTATCGTGCAGGTGCAAGAGGCAAGAATGTAGGCTGGAGAATTGATTATTTTTTGGTTAGTGAATCATTTATGGGTTCAGTTAAAAGTGCATCTATTTTGAATGAAATAATGGGTTCGGATCATTGTCCGGTAAGCATTGAGCTAAAATAATCTGACTTAGCTCTGTCTCTAAAAGGACATTGAGCGCAGTCGAAATGCACTTTTATATGGTAAACTTGACCAAATTTGCACTTTTTACAGATGGCAGTGTTAATACAAAAAGTAAAATCGGGATTGGGGGTTTTTTATTGTTAGAAACTCCCTTCCGTTTTTCAGAAGATTATAAAAACAGGATTCAACTGAAACAATTTGAAAACACCTCATCAACAAAGCTCGAACTACAAACATTACTTTGGGCTTTGGGCGAAATAAATGCCGGCTATGACAAATTAACCGTTTATACTGATTCTCAGAACATTACTGGCTTGCCTGGCAGGCAGAAAAAGCTTGAGCAAAATGGTTTTATGACTTCGAAAAACAAACTACACGAGAACCATTTGTTGTACATAGAGTTTTTTAAACACCTTGATAAAAAGAACATTGAATTTATAAAAATTAAAGGTCATCAACCAAAGCAAAATAAAGAGCAGGAAGACCTGATTTTTGCCCTGGTTGATAAAGCCACAAGAAGGGCTTGCAGAGGCAAGGTATAAACTTGAAAAAAGAATTTGGCTTAGTGTTGAGTCACATCTTAAATGACGGTTGTAATTATCCGCTTAGCGGTTTTTATACCGTTAAAATAGCATTGACATAACGCTGGTGTTAAGTCAAATTTGATATTTCTGGTAAATTAGCCAGGTGACAACACCTGGCTGGTGCACAGGGCTGTATCAACGGCGAAGCCCTCACCGTAGGTAAAACTAACTTTGGGTCACTGTATTTCGACAGGTGGTACACTGAGCCTGTCGAAGTGCTCAATGCCCGAGCTTCGGTTGCTGTACTTCGACAAGCTCAGTAACCAAGCTTGTCGAAGTATCGAAGCGAATACTG
>JBNKJW010000245.1:0-11947 GCA_050291445.1 Bacteroidales bacterium
ATGGTGCCGATGATGGCAACTACAGCACCACCTACGGTTACGACCTTAACGGCAATATAGAAAGCCTTACCCGCCGTGGTTTTGTTGCCGAAGACGATTACCACGTAATTGATGACCTGCATTACAAATACGATGGCAACCGACTGGCCGCAGTAAACGACATTAACAACCCAATTGCACAAGAGCATGGCTTTACCGACAATGGCCTGTTTGCCGATCTTGAAAACCTGGATGACACCGTTAAATACGAATACTTTTACGACCCCAATGGCAACCTGGTAGCCGACTACAACAAAGGCATTGAGGCGGTGCATTACAACCACCTGAACCTGCCGGCCATGGTTGACCTTGGAAATAACAACCACATTGAGTATGTTTACGACGCCGCTGGCATAAAACTACAGCAGCGCGTATACAAAAACGGCGACCTGCAGAAAGAAATGGATTACGTAGGCAACTTTGTGTACGAAAATGGTTCTTTGGCATTTATTTTAACAGATGAAGGACGATTAGTACCCAAAGAAGGCGAAAATGGTGGTTACGAATACGAATACTTTATAAAAGACCACCTGGGCAACACCCGCGTAACCGTAAAAGACAACAGTGGCACAGCCCTGGTAATGCAGGAAAGCCATTATTATCCTTTCGGAATGACCATGGAAGGGATGAGTTACAGCGGGTTGCTGAGCGGAGTCGAAGCAAACAAATACCTTTACAATGGAAAGGAGCTGCAGGATGATTTGGGATTGGATTGGTACGATTATGGGGCGAGGTTCTATGATGCGCAACTGGGCAGGTGGCATAGTGTGGATCCATTGGCTGAAAAGTTTAAAAGCTGGAGTCCATATAATTATACATTTAATAATCCAGTTAGGTTTATTGATCCTGATGGAATGGATCCTGATGATGAAATAACAAAAATGACTACCAAAAGTACCACAACATACAATGTAAATGAAGATGGGAGTCAAACTGTAAAAACCACAGAAGTAAGGACTATAGATAAGGCAGAAGGCTCTCTGACTGATGGAACATTTGTACGAACTACAGAAACTGTAACAATAACTAATGAATATACTGTATCAGCATCAGTTAATGAAGATGGTAAAATTGAATTGAAAGAATCTTCAACGGAAACGTTTGAGTCAGAAAGAACCGTATCAAAACAAGAAGGGGAAAAAATGGTTGAAAAAACAGAAAAAGACATTTATGGGAAAGATGGTACAAAAAATGTTTCGCTAAAAAACCAAGAAGAACAAGTAAAACATTATGGGAGCCAAATTAGGGAAGGTTTAAAGGGCAATGTGAATTTCACAGGAATGGGTTTTCTTCTCAACAACTTTCAAGGTTCTGCAGTTTCAGTTTTAGGTTTTCTAAAGAATCCAGTAGCAGGTGTTAGCACCTTTATTGGAGGATTAATAGGAAATAGAATTAGAGATTACCGAGAAAAAACTAATTTTAAAGGAACAGGTGCAACATTGAATAAAAAGAAATCAATACAATATAAATGAAGATTTTAAAAAATTTACTTAATAGTAAAAATACAATACGTTTTAACTCAATTCTATTTTTTGTAGCAATAACTGTTTATGGCTGGTTTAATATAGATATTCCATTTTATTTACTATGGGTTATGACTATAATTTTTGTTTTTTCTATTTTTTTTGAGTTCAAAGATTATAAAATGGATAAGCGTGATAACTTTAAATTAAAGAAATATATAGTTGCAGGGGCAGGAAGGTTTTTTTTGGGAGCTACTTTAATCTTGCTTATAGGGAGTGAGGTTTTGGAAAAGAATATTAGTTTAATCATTTTTTGCTATAGCTACATATGCTATCTCTGCTTGGGAGTCCGCTTTTTTAGAAATAAGGAAAGCCATCAATTGAACCTAGAAGATAAAATATGAGCAACAACATCCTGTATCGGCTAATTAAGTATTTTTCTAAAGTAAAAATTTAAAAGTTATTAGTTGTAAACCAATAATTTCTTTAGATTATTTCTAGACCCCACAAAGCCCTTGATGGGCAAATGGGAACATTAATATTTAAGAAGCTCAGTGCCTAGTGTGCTGGGCTATTTATTAATTATGGGAATTAGGTGATTAATGCCGTTCGGAAAATTGGTGGTACGGTGAAATTTATTAATTGAAATAAATATATAAGATACAAACTGGAATTATCCAGTATATTTCAACTTTATAGAGGGTTGTAGTTTTACAGCCCTCTTTTTTAATGATCCAGTTGGTAAAATACCAAACTATATTGTTATTTATTTTTTCTGTTTCTACCACTTTTGTCTTTGGGGTCAAAATTAAGCATCACTGGAATATGTTTAATTTCACAATGCAATCCCGAAGTTTCATCGGTATGGGAGCTGTAAAAACAGAGATCATCTTTCTCTTGATTTATCTTCAGTTCCTCAAATTCCATACTCATCAATTTTTTTGACCAATCATTCATTAAATCTTTTGCTTTAGGCCTATAAATGTATAGAAACAATCCACCTTTATTTTGGTTTTTCCGTGCCACTAAGTATCTAGTTGCGAGTTGTAAAAATCCTTCAGCAGGATCTTCCAATTTCCTGTATATTTTTGCCTCACCTAACCACTTATAATCTTTAACTTCAATAACAAGATCTGGATTGCCTCTTGTGGATTTATCATGTGATGCTTGAATTCCAGCAGTGGTTAAAGATTTCAAAATAACTGATGTGATTAAGTCTTCATCCTCATATTTGGAATATATATGAGCATCGTCTTGTATATCACTGACAATCCTCTCAAATAATGAGTAGAGACTATGAATAAAAAGATCATAATTGTAGCACAAATCTAGATCAACTAGTGTTTGAAGCTTCGGGTTGACTTTTGATACATGTAATATTCTTCGAAGGTTCATAAATCATCATTTTGAGTGAAGAATTTACCTAGCGTAAAATACATGTAAACAAAATCTTCAAAATTTTCAACTTCCAGACCTGTTTCTGGATTAATTAAAACCCCACTACTTAGGGCATTTCTGACATCTTCTTTTTGTAGTGATATTGGATCTGAGCCATCCTCCATATTGAGCTGGTACATACTTTCTAACAACGAGGGATTCATATTACAAAATACCTGAGTGATGAAAAGTAACTCATCTTCAGGTATAGCTTCAAGTCCCTGAATACTCCTGAAAGAATCAAATACAATGTATTCAAGTTGGCTGTGCTCTTTTAATAAAAAATCAGCAACCAACAGTCCTTTGGCTCTTATTTGATCATCTAAAAACAGCTTGGAAATAAGCTTGAGTATATGTGCTTGACCTTCCACTTAATTAAAGAAGCTTTTTATACGATTAAAAATAAATAAGTAATCGTCATAGTTATAGCAGCCCGAAATATGGATTTCATCATTTATTGGATTTGGAGATAATAAAATTCTAACATGACCAGGTATTATGAGTTCTTTTTGTGATGTATTATCTCCCCATCTAGTGCTTAACCAATAAAAATTAACATGATTATTCAAAGCACTCATTCCAGCCTTATGATATTTTTCATCTCGAAGATCGTCCCCTTTTAATTTCATCGTTTCTTGCTTATTCGAGCCAGTATTAGTAATAAACCTTGCTTCACTGATACGCCCTTCATTTTTGTTCTTATAAATACCTCTTAGAGCAGAATGAACATTAACCGCTTGTCTGAATAAATAGTTTATTCCAGTTCCCTGCGTTATTCTTGAAAAACATTGACAAAGCGCAGTGAAATTAAATTCTATATCGTTTACAGCCAATTTTAACGAGTTATCTATTTTACATTCAATAAGATTTGCATTTTTATTTATTGTGATGATATCAATAAATTGCCTTTTGATATATCTTATTCCAATAAGTTCATCAAAACCATATTCTTTAATTGTTTTAACTCTCGAATAATCTTTAGGGTTTAAAGAAACTCTTTCTTTTACCACTCTAATTGAACAAAAATAAATGTTGATTAAATCACCATCATCTTCTATATGAGTCAGTATTGGTCCAGTTGGCACAACAGATTTGCTTATTGGAATTGTGCAAGGCCAAGCATCTTTAAAGTCACTCGGTTCAATTTGATAGCTTGCTAAAAAACTCAATAGTTTTTCAATAGTAGGTCTGTTTGTTTTGTAGTACTTAATAGCTTTACTATCAAAAGATATAACATCATAATAGATTTTTAGTAGCTTCTCGTAGTCTTCTGGTTTTTTCTCAAAATATTCAAAAAGATTCTTTCTAATTCTTTCAATGCTATTTCCAGTAGGTAGTTTTAGTTTTCTTAGTATTTCTTGAATTTTTTTAAAAGGGACTCTGCCTGATGTTAAATCAACAATTAATCTCCGTACGTCCATTAGGTTTTTTTTAATATTAAACAAATATTCTTAATTCCTACATTTGCCCTATTCGTTTAATCAAGGAAGTATTGATTATCTAATCAAAGGTATATAAATATTTTTTATTTGAAGTTTTATTTTTTGGAATCTGAGCAGTCATTGAATAGTCATAGTCTATATTATATTCCCTTAAAAAACTCCTCCAATGAAACATTATGAATGTTTAATAATTTTATCAATGTTTTCATTGTAATATTTGATTTTCCCGCCTCAATTTTCCAGTAAAAAGAGCGCGAGAGTTCCATCTCGTAAGCAAAGATTTCGTGGCTTTTATATCCTGCTTTAATTCTAAGCTGTTTTAGCTTCTCCCCATGTGGTCTAAGTTTGGCTGAGCGGTTGCTTATAGTTCAAGTATATAGCGATAGCGGTAACTTGGACTTAAAATACAGAGAAGTTTGCAACTTTGGACAATGCGAAGCATAAGAGATAGAAGCCTGGTAGAAATACCAGGCCGAGTTGAGCAAAGCCCCCAGCTAGTCCTAGTTTATAGGCTGCCACTGGCGCGAGACTTTGTCTCGTGTTCCATTGTAGAAAAGATTTAAAACATGTATGGTGCCAGTTTGCACACCCGTTGCTTATGGTTTAGGTTTTGCCGTAGCGTAACCTGGACCTAAAATGCCAGCAGTTTACTCACTTCGCTACATGAGAACGCCTTCGGCTAAATTGTAACTGCGAACATTGCATAGCATTTTTGGGTTCTTTTATTGGTTATCAGTAATTTTTTTAACTAAAAAACTTAAGTCGAAACGAGAAAAACCTCTGCAGCTGGCGGATTTAGAGGGTGTGGCTGTGCTGGAAAATACCACATTTAATCTATAAACACCAATGACTATCCCACAACTCCCTGTATTGCCAATAACACCCCCCCCAGTTGTTCCCAAAAACTTTCCACGTATTTTTTCCATCAAATACGTAAATTATTCCACCCAATATCCACTTTTTGGCTTATTTATTGCTTTGCAATTAGTTCACAATGCATAATTTTAATTTTATCACTTATGAACAACAATTTAACTACCCCTAACATTAGAATTTTTGTTTTTGGAACCCTTCGTAAAGGCGGGCGACTGGATTTTTACATGGAAGGCTCTAAGTTTCATGGCATGTACTATACCAATGGTCAACTAATGAAATCAGAAATGGGAAGTGCCTATATTGAGTTTAAGTACGACGACGCTTATACAATTGGCGAGTTATACTCAGTGAATTTTTACTGTTTGCAACGAATAAACCATTTAGAAAGCGTGTCGGGCGAGTTCCCAACAGGTTATGATATTGATTTAGTTCCAATTTGGCCTTATGATACCAATAAAGGGGTTGATTTTGACCAAAGTCAAAAAGAACTAGCCTTGTTTTATCGTCGACGTAGCGAACCTGTTAAAATTCATTCGGGTGACTGGATAAACCGAACCACTCCAATTCGTGAAATTGAAAAATACCTTGTTGGTGAAAGAGGTAAAGAGGTTTCTGAAAACAATATTTTAGAACATATAATTGACTATCTGAATTTTCGTAAATAGCTAGTGTTGAGCTTACTTAACCTGTCTGGTTTGAAATTTTATAAGTGAAATGCAGTAAATGTGTGAATTTTAAACCTGACAGGTTTTTAGTATAAGGCTTGCTCCAATGCTGGCTTGTATTATTTGTAAATGAGTCGTTTTAAAACCAGAATATTAAATATTTTATTTTGGTCGGTTGTATCAGCTGCTTTTATTGGACCCGGAACGGTCACAACAGCAACTAAAGCCGGGGCAAATTATCAGTTTGATTTATTATGGGCATTGGTTTTTTCAACCTTTGCTTGCTTGTTATTGCAAGAAGCCAGTGCTCGAATAACCATTAATTCTGGTTTAAACCTGGGACAGGCCATTGCTAAACAATTTGAAGGACGTTCAACCAGAATGTTAGCTTTAATGTTGGTGGTGGGTGCAATTGTTTTAGGATCAGCGGCTTACGAAACAGGTAATATTTTAGGCTCCATTGCCGGGCTATCCTTAATTTTTGATATTCCAACTAATGTAATGGTTATTGCCATCGGTATTCTTGCTTTTTTGGCACTAGGCCTTAAATCAATACCTATGATTGCCCGAATAATGGGCGGTATTGTTTTTTTAATGGGGCTTGCATTTTTCACAACAGCCATACAACTGGGACCTTCCATTCCAGCTGTAATTAAAGGCAGCGTAATACCTTCCATCCCGGATACGGATGGGGCTGGGCTTTTAATACTTGGTTTAATTGGCACAACTGTGGTTCCTTACGATTTGTTTCTGGGGTCTGGTGTTTTAGATAAAAAACAGGCAATCAGCGAGATGAGGTTTGGCCTTTCAGTGGCTGTCATCCTTGGTGGTGTCATTTCCATGGCAATAATGACGGTAGGAACGGTAATAACCACCGAGTTTACTTACGAAACCCTGGCACAGGCATTAACCTATAATGTGGGTCCTTACGCCGTTTATATTTTTGGCTTTGGAATGTTTGCAGCTGGATTTTCATCAGCAATAACGGCACCTTTAGCCTCTGCTATTACAGCACGTAGTTTGTTTGATACAAAATCAAGCAGTAAATGGAAAACAAAAGGTTTGTATTTTCGGTTAATTTATTTGGGGGTGTTAATGGTTGGTCTGATATTTGGTTTAGCAGATATTAAACCTATTCCTGCAATTATTTTAGCACAGGCACTAAACGGTTTAATATTGCCTTTTGTTAGTATTTTTTTGATATATGTAATTAACGACCCTCTTTTAATGGGTGAAAATAATACCAACAGGTGGTTTTCGAATATTTTGATGGCAATAGTAATTTGGGTAACTTTAATTATTGGCACAATAAATATTATTAAAGCTTTGAGCAAAGCAGCTGGTAATCAGGATTTACTGGGAGATGAAGTGGTAGTGACAGTTGGAATTGTTAGTTTTTTTGTAAGTGCAGGCATCCTTCTTGCTATAAGAAAGTTTAAAAAGCAAAGAGTGCGATTAATTGTTAGGGAAGAGGAAAATTTAGATTAATAAAATAAGTAAATATATTAAGTAATTCTTTATATTTTTACGCGATTTTAGATTAACAGAGAGTTTGTGATAGTATGGCTATAAGCGGTTTTTTTATAAAATCATTCGGATTAAAACAGGAAGAAGGGGTGAAGTTTACCTTGTTGTTTTTTCATTCTTTCTTTTTAGGGCTGTTTATAGCCTTTTATTTTGGTCCTGCCAATGCTGTGTTTCTCCAATATCATAGTGAGCGTTTACCCTTGGCTTATATTGTTTCAGGTGTAGCAGGTTATTTAATCTCATTTATATACTCAACCCTTCAGAAAAAAGTAAACAATAAAACCCTTTTTATTGGGGCGGTTGTATTTATGTTTACTGTTACTCTGGCAGCCCGCATTGCAATGCCTTTTGTAAAACCCGAGATCTTAAGCTTTTTTATCTTTATTTGGGCCTGGCCATTTATTTCTTTGGTGGGCATTGTTTCAGGAGGTTTAGCGCTGCAATTTTTAAATCTTATCCAGGTAAAACGATTGTATGGTCTGATGAATATGGGTAGCGTAATTGCCTCAATATTAGGTTATTTGGCTATTCCGGTGTTGGTAACTTTTATTGGCCACTCCTATGATTTATTAATCATTGGTGATGTGGGTTTGATTGCAGCCGTGTTTATCTTGTTTATGCTATACAAAACCCTTGTTGGAACTTCACAAAAGGAGGTTGTAAAACAATCGGCAAAATCAAACACCAAGTTTGCAGAACTAATCAAAGATAAATATTTTGTGCTCATATTTGCTTCAGCCACACTTTCAATGATAGCAATATATGTGGTTGACTTCGGCTTCTTATCCAGTGCAAAAGAATTTTTTGCCGATTCGGTGCTAACTTATATTTCGTTTGTTTATGGTGGCCTTAAAATTGGGGAATTTTTGATTTCCTATTTTTCAAGCAGACTTTTGAGCAAATACGGGGTTAAGCTGGGGTTAACTATTTTGCCAGTTTCCATCACGTTAATTGTACTTATTTCGTCAGTTGTTGGGTTAACTGTTGGTGTTTCTACCGTTTGGTTTCTTGCTTTGATGACTTTGAATAAATCAATGGAAAGGATTTTACGCCGTGGTTTAGATGATCCGGCTTTCAATATCCTTTATCAGCCCTTACCTGCCAGCCAGAAAATGGTTGTGCAAACAAAGGTTGGAATGGTGATGCAAGGTGCAATTGCCTTTGGGGGTGGTTTGCTATTATTACTTAATCTTATTTTAAAAGGAGATGATGGATACCGTCTTGAATGGTACTCACCATTATTATTGATAATTCTTATTGGTTGGGTAATAGTAGCCCGAAAACTATACCTTGCCTATAAAGGCCAGTTAAGGCAAATACTGATAGATATTGGCCGCAAAAGGAAAAGAGACTCTTCAAGATATTTGTATGGCAGTGAATTTTTGACAAAAAAATTCAAAATGTTCAACGAAAATGTGGTGGAAATGAGTGTTAGTTTACTTTCTGAAACTAACCCAAGGGTTATGGAACCGTATGCCTCATCGTTGTTGAATATGCGCAACAGCAGTATAAAAATAGCCATTTTAAGTAAGATTGATGCTTCTTGGCGTACCCGAATTTTGCACACTGTAAAGAAAATTTATATTTCAGATAAGTCTGAGCACATTAGGCAACTTGCTTTAAAGGTAAAAAACATTCTTGACTACAACATTGTTCCGAAAGAAATTGATGAAAAAGAACTTACAAGGCTTAAAAATTCAAAAACTTTTGAAGATAAACTTTTCCTTGAGAAGCTATTAATAAAAGGAGTGATTCCTTTTGATGAAAAACTGGTTTTAAAGCTGTTAAATGATGATGATAAAATTATCAAAACTGCTGCAATTAACCTGGCTAGCAAAAGTAAGTCTAATTTATTGATTAATAGGCTGGTAGAGTATTTGTATTCAGATGAGTATTACCATATTTGTGGGGAAGCTTTGCTTGAAACTGGCGATAAAGTATTGGGACAACTGGAAGTTTTTTTTAAGAAAGAAGTTGATCCAAATATTCTTTTACGTATTATTGAAATACTTGCCAAAATTGGATCTTCAAGGGCTAAATCAATTTTGGTTAATCATATTAATTACCCTCACCGAAAGGTGCAACACGAAATTATTGCAGCTTTGTACTTCTGTAAATTTCAGGCGGATAATAAGGAATTGCCAATTATCAGAGAAAAGCTGGAGGCAGTTATTGGCAATATCGTGTGGGTTTATGCCTGTATATTGGATATTGAGACTGAAAGAAACACTTTAAAGCTGATGCAGGCAGTTGACATGGAGCGCGAATTTAACTTTGAGCTACTGTTTAAGTTACTTAGCTTTATGTACGAGCCCAGGATTATTAATCTGATTAGAAAGAACATTATTGGTAAAAACACAATTTTTGCCATTGAGATTGTCGATAACTTCATTAATCAGGAAATAAAACAATTAATTATTCCATTGTTTGATGATATTTCTATAGGGCAGAAAATCAGGAGGTTGAGCTATTTGTATCCTCAGAAAAAAAGGAATTTCTATAGTCGTTTAAATGAAATTATTACACAGGATTTTGACAAAGTAGGGCCTTGGACCATTTCGAAAGCTATTGAGCTAATTGGAAAAATTCATAGTAAAAAAAGAGCTTCGCAGGAAGAGGAAGATAAATCACAAAGTTATGATGATATAGAAGTATGGACAAAGGAAAAAGTGGAGAAACAACTTTACAGAATCAGGCGTAGTGAAATGCCCGACGAAGTATTTGTTTGTTTGTTTCATACTGATGAACTTGTTTATTCTACAGCTGCAAAAGTAATTTATGAGGAAAACCCTATCAAGTGCAGTGATTATCTAGAAAGGATGTCGGAAAAGAAGAAAAAACTGCTGGATGATCTTTCATCAAGTGGCAACTTGTTGGCTGAAAGAATTAAATTCTTAAAGAAACACCCTCTTTTCTTCAGGGTTCCTGAAAATTACCTGGCAGAACTGGCCAAATTAATTCGGGTTGTTACCCTGAAAGAAGGTGAAGAACTGGAGGTGGTGAATAAAGATGGTAGCAATAATGTGATAATTCTTGTGAAAGGTGAGCTTGAAGGGCCTGGTTTTGATAATAAGTCAGTTAAGTTTGAAAAGAACTATATCATCACACATGGTATAAACCTGCATCAGTCAATACAAAAGTTAAAGTCAACTACAGCAAGCACAGCAATTATTATAGACCGATTTGATTACTTCAACGAAATGCTGGACGAAACGGATATCATACAACATATTTTTGATGATATTCCTGCTGATGATGATTAGGCCCTAACTACAATTCAAAAATATTCAATTGCATATTTGGATAAAACCAAATAATTAATTCAAAATGGAGTTTCCTGATGTAGAAAAAGCCTTTAAGCATATTAAAAATGAGGTTCATCTCACAAAGACCTTATATTCTTCTGAATTGAGTAGCAGATGCAATTCGGAGATTTTTTTGAAACTGGAGAACCAACAATTAACAGGTTCGTTTAAATTTAGGGGAGCACTTAACAAACTAAAAGTATTGCTGCAAAACAATCCGGCAATTAAAAAGGTTGTTACAGCCTCAACCGGTAACCATGCTGCCGCGGTTGCCTATGCCGCATGGAAACTAAATCTTGAAAAAATAATATTTGCACCAGCATCTATTAGTAGTGCTAAAAGAGAGGAGCTCGAAAAGCAGCATATTGACTTACGACTTTATGGAACCCAAAGCGTTGAAGCAGAAATTTATGCAAGGCAATTCGCCAATGAAAACAAGTTGCCTTTCGTTCATCCTTATAATGATATTGATGTTATGGCCGGGCAGGGAACCATAGCTATTGAATTATTACATCAAATAGACCAGTTTGATACAGTTTATGTACCTATTGGCGGCGGTGGCTTAATTTCGGGTATTGCCTATTATTTAAAAACAACTTACCCACACATTAAGGTGATTGGATGTCAGCCTCAAAATGCTTCTGAAATGCATGATTCGCTTAAAAAAGGAGAAATTGTGCCTCCATCCGGGAAGAAAACAATTGCCGATGGTACAGCTGGTGGGCTGGATCCTGAAACTCAGACATTTAATTTTTGTAAAAAGTATGTTGATGAAGTGGTACTTGTTTCGGAAAACGAAATAGCTGAAGCAGTCTACCTTATTAATAAATTGCATTGTATGAAAGTTGAGCCGGCAGCAGCTTTAACTGTTGCATCAATTTTAAAATACAGCAGCCATTTTACTTCAAAGAGAAATGTTGCAATTATTACTGGTAGCAAAGTCTCAACAAACAGGTTTAATCAAATTGTAAGAAAGTTTAAGAAATAAAATATGATAATGAGGTCGTTTATACCAAACGCAAATTGACTTTCTTCATTTACCCCAGCCCTAAAGGGCATTCGCGTCAATTTTAGTCTAAAATCAAGACACCCATACTTATTGAAGGGTATGTAATCAAAAGAAGGCCTGGCCTCCTTGTATTATATAGCAGTCCTCATACCTATTTATTTTTGGCCATCTAAAGTTTGCTTTT
>JBNKJW010000246.1:0-11837 GCA_050291445.1 Bacteroidales bacterium
AGGCCGAAAAAGTGAGTGCTTTTGACATAGGAACAGTGTATTCGTCCATGTCTTGGGCATAAATGCTTACAAAATCGGGCAAACTTTTGTAGTTAAAATAGAATTTAAACAGTTTTCGGGTACTTAATTCATCTGTAATAAGCTGGTATTGCTTGTTATTTTCCCAATAATTAATGTCGCGGCCATCCAGCGTACGCTCCATCAGTTGACCTGTAAAAGTGCCCACCAACAGGTTGTCGACTACTGCAAAATAAATAATATTTGTAGGATCTTCTTTGTCAATAAATTCAATGATTTCGGTTTTTTTGTAAATGCGCTTTTTCACGTCATATCCATCAACCAGCGCCAGTATTTTGTCAATTGCACCCGAAAGGGTTTTGGCACTTTGCAAATCAACCACAAACAAAAAATCATAATCTACTGCCGATATCATATGTGCCGATATTAACATGGGCCTGTCTTGCAAAACCAAATTAACAGTTTTGTTATCTTTTAAAAATTCATCCAGTAATTCGGCATATTCGTTTATATCATAAAAATAGGGGTTTTTAAGCAAATTGTTCCAAATATTGCTTTCGCTTATTGCTGTCCAGCCATCAGTTAGGTTCGAGGTTTCAATAATAAAAATACCATCTTCAGGAACCATACTAAAATAGCTTCGTTCGGTTTGTTCTTTGATGTAATTATCATATACGTAATAGCCTCCTCCGGCTGCTCCAACCAGCAAGGCAAGAATAAAAAACCATTTAAAAAACTTTTTCATATTAAATAAGTTAGTGTTATTGATGATTAATTGGAATAATTGCCAGGTTTGTTATTTTTATTTATTGTTCAGTCGCTTATTTACCACAAAAGTTAGTTCCTTATTGCTAAACAATTGCTTAGCTTGGTTTGAAGTTGGAAGATTGAAGTAAGAAGAAAAGATAAATTTCTGTATCATTTTTCTTCCCACTTTGTGCTTCTTGCTTCATGCCTTTTTTTTAACAACACAAACTTTGTGGTAAACTACCGCCGAATCAGTTTTTATTTTACTAGAAGACAAATTCACAGAACAAATATAATAATCCTTATGAGATAGGTAAAACCTTTGGTAGATTTATCAATATTCAGTAGCAAAAAAGTGGAAATCATTCCAGAAAACCACGAAAAAGGCATTTCCCCTGTATTAAATTCCTTATTTTTTTGTAACCTAGGAATAGACTAAAACCTCACTAATATGTATAAATCTAATTTAATTTTGATAATAGGTGTGATTCCTTTTTTTAACATACCTAAATTAAGTGCCCAGCTAATAATTGATGGGCAACTCAGGACCAAGTTTGAATTTCGGGATGGATATAAAACACTGCTGCCAACGGGCGCCAATGCTGCTTATGTTATTACACAGAGAACCAGGCTTAACTTTAAATACCAGACAGAAAAGCTAAAAACTCTTGTTTCGGTGCAGGATGTAAGACTTTGGGGCGACAATGTATACAAAACTGACGTTCCCGCAATTGATGTTTACGAAGCATGGGGCGAAATTCTTTTTACCGAATCTTTATCATTAAAAATAGGACGACAAGAGCTGAAATATGATAAAAACAGACTACTGGGCACTCAAAACTGGAATGATGTTGGGGCTACTCATGATGTTGCATTGTTAAAATTCTCGAAAAATAACTTTAAAATTCATGGAGGTTTTGCCATAAACAATGCTCAATCGTCAACTTCTAAAGCTTATTACCCGTTAAGCTTTTATAAAAGCCTTGTTTTTGTTTGGTTAACTAATGGCTTTGATAATGGCTTTAAATTTTCTCTTATTGGCTTGGCAGACACCTATCAAAAAGAAAATACTGCCGATACCAGTTATACAAGAACAACTTTTGGAGGTAATCTTTATTACGATAATTCAGATTCGAAGGTTGGCTTTCATGGAGCAGCTTATTATCAGTCAGGTAAAGACATTACAGGAACAGAAATTGATGCGTATTTCTTTTCATCGATCCTAACTTTTACGCTAAACGAAAAACTGAAACTTTTAGGTGCGATAGATTATTTTTAAATCATTAGGTTCCGAAATTGACATTGTTTTTAACTATAAATACACAAAAGCTCTCAATTTTAAGTTTGGTTACTCAATGATGTTTGCCACAAAATCAATGGAAATACTAAAAAATGGAAACAGTGACAGATTTGCCAACTGGGCATGGATAATGATAACCTTAAAACCCACATTATACAAGCAGGAAAAAGAAAGTAACTAAGAACCTGAAAAAATATATACTATCATTAGAGTTTCGTTATAAGCTGAACATTTTCAACTGGTTATATTTAGGCTCTTTGATGTATTGTAGATTAGGTTTGTCAAATAGTTGAACAAAAATATATTCTCCTTGGTTCATGAATAGTTCTTTTTTAACAAAACCATCCAGCATAATTCATAAATTTTCTTAATATGAATGTTTATTTGGGTAAATCCCGGCATAGCCAAACCCAATTTGGGGTGACAAAATTGAATGCGAGATATTCGTTTTTAGGAGAAATGATGGAAAGAAGATATTCCCCTCATGGTCATGCATTTGCCGTTTCAATTGTTGCTATAAACATGTAATTTCTTCGGAATTATCTACAGTGTTGAAAATAAGTGTTCATTAGGAAAGATTTGAAGCTGTGTTAAAAATCGATCCGTCACAATCCGTTTCATCCATCAAATCCGTGCCCTAATCTTTACTCGTAAAATCCAACTTCAAACCTCCTGGCTCATAAGCATCCCAAATCAAATCCAAAACCTTGCTCCGTATCTTCATCCTTTTCAGTTTTCGGTTTGTGGCCCTTGGATGAATGCTATTAGAAAGAAACACAAAGATGAAGTCTGTTTGAGGGTTAGCCCAAACTACACACCCGGTAAAACCAGAGTGACCATAATAGCCACCTTTTTTTCTACTAAATCCAAGTCCTCTTTTTGAGTTTTCCTGCGGGTAAATGAATTTCTCTATCGTTTTTTCGTCGAAAATTTTTCGTCCTGCGTAAGTGCCGCCATTGTTCAGCATTTGAAAAAGAATGGCTAAGTCATTGGCATTTGAAAACAGACCTGCATTGCCTGCAATACCGCCATACAAAGCAGCAGATTCATCATGTGGCGTGCCTCTTAGCAATTGTTTGCGCCAATACCTGTCTTTTTGGGTTGGGGCAATTCTCTGTTTATTGAAGCGATCAAGTGGCTGAAAACACGTAGTTCTAAGTTGCAGAGGTTGGTAAAAGTTTGAATAAACAAATTTTTTATACGAAACTGGCAGTTTCCGGAGTAAAATATCATAGATAATGTTAAAATTAATATCACTATATAAATAAGGTTTGGTAGTGTCAATTTCAAGCTTGTATAAACTTGTTGTCACCGAATCTAAGTAATCCTCTCTCAAGTAGTAATTATCCGCAAGCTTAATGGTATGAACAGAATCTTTTTTTTCGGCATAATATTTATCATAGCGTTTTGTCACCGAATCCTTGTACGAAATGTATTGCAAAATTGGCATATCTGGTGGCATTCCAGTTTTATGGATGAAAAAATCAGCAAGTTGGTGGTTTTTAATTGTACAGTCGATGGTATCATCAATATAATACTTAATTGAATCGTTGAGTCCGATGCTATCTATCTCGTATAACTTCATGGCAGCCAGTGTTGTAGCAGCAGCTTTAGTAATAGATGCAAGGTCGTATAAATCGGTGTTTTTCACCTTTCTTCGTTTAAAGTAGGTTTGGTAACCGTATGATTTATAGAAGAATACCTTGCCATTTTTTGCTGCCAATACCTGTGCCCCTGGAGTTGCCTCAAGTTGAATAGCCTGTTCAATGATTGAGTCAATTCTTTGAAGTTGATAGGAGTTAAAGCCCACCGCTTCCGGGATGGTGTATTTGAACCTGTTAATTTTACTAAAATGTACGGTTTTGAAATTTGCAGCAAGGCTTTGAGGCAACATTTTGCCTTTGGGAGCAACAGCTCCGGCAATCAATTGAGCGGTATTTGCCTGGTTAAAAGGATGGTCATCATAAGCTGAAATAATTGCATTAGCAAACGAAAGGCTTTTGACAGTTTCAGGACAACCAAAATTAACAACAATTAATCGTTTATATTTGCTTAGTTGTTGTAAGGAGTTAATCACCACACTATCAGTGAAATAATTCTTTTTATTGTCACCAATTGCCAGAATCAGGTTTTTAGAATACCTGAGTGAACTACTATTTGTATTAGTTTTGTCATAAACAGAGCTTGTGAAATCCATGTAATAACCTAACTTTTCCTTAAATTCAGTTAGCTTATTGTTGCCAAAAATCAAAAGGTGAGTTCTGTTATTAGTCAGGTTGCTAAATGGCAAGGTATTATTTTCGTTTTTTAATAAACAAAGCGAAGTTTTATATAAATTCCACGACAAAAGCATCCTGTTTTCCCTTAGGATTTTTGAAAGGTTAATTTCAGCAGATTTAAATTCTTTTTTTTGTGGCTTTAGCCACGATTTTGCTAATAATACACGCTTTACTTTTTCATCTAACAATTTTTCGTCAATTACCCCATCGTTTACCAGGTTTTTTAGCTTGTTGAAAGGTGAACCTACATCGCCTTTTACAATAAAGACATCAACTCCTGATTCAAATAGTGCTGTTAACTCTTTTCTGGTTTGGGATGAGTCTAACCTGCTGAAGATTAATCCTTTAAAACCATAGTGTTTCTTGTAAAATTCTGAAAAGTTGTAATTAACTTTGTTTGATGAAATGGCCTGATTGATTGAAGATGGCATCTTTAGTGCGAAATACTTGTTAATGGCAAATGGTTGTTGGAGTTTACAAAGCGTATCAATAGCAGCTGTATCAGGATTAAAAAATAATTTATCGTTATGGTTAAGGCAACTGATGATTTTGTTTTTTTGTAATTCTTGCCTGAGCTTTTTTGACTGCTTTGCTACCAATTGCCAATTGTCCGAAAACCCATTAGTTAAGTTCACAGTATCTAATACATCTATTGTGTTTGAAAATTCAAGGTTTATACCTGAGTAGTTGAGAACTTTTATGAATTGGTCAAGGTAGTATTCCGTAAACGTTGAATCATTAGTTGCATTTATTATGGCACCAATTGGCAAGTTAAAATCAGTTCTGTTGATAATTGAGCCTTCAGAACTTACAAATAAAGGTTGCGCAGATTTAGATTGAAGATAATTCGTTGTGATTAACTGATTAAGGATTTCAGTTTTTTTGAATTTTATTCCACTTAAGTGAAATTCCTGAAAAAGGGTGTCTGTTTTTTCTTTGAAATCACTTTTTGCTCTTTCTAATTCTAATAAAAATAGCTGGCCCACTTTTTCTTCAAGGCTCATTTGTTTTAAAGTGGTATCCACCCAGGTATCTTGTTGTTCAAGAAACCAGGTTGTTGGCTCTTCGCGTTCTTCAAAGTCAACAAACAAGGTAATGAAAATAAGGCTGACTTCTATTAAAATCAGAAAAAAAACAAAAAGAGTAAACAGGTTTTTAGATTTAAGCATTCTTATGGCCTTTAATAAAAGAGATTTGCTGTTTTTTGTAAAATCCTTGCGAATTTAAACCAATTTAAATAACAATTAGCCAGCTTTTGATGAGTTCAATAGTTTTTTTACGGCAGTACTGCTTTTTTGTTTGTTTTTTGCTACAATCTAAGGCCAATGACCAAAATGTCATCAATTTGATCAAGTTGAGAGCCATCTTCCATGGTTGTCCAGCTATTGAAGGTTTCTTCCAATAATTGCATCTGAATCATCATATCCGATTTATGGATTTTTAGTAACAAATCTTTGAAGTTTTTACGCATGAACTTGTTTTTATCAGGGCCACCAAATTGATCCTGAAAACCATCGGAGAACAAATATATCTGCATATTTTCTTCCAGCGGAATGGTTTGTTTAGTAAATCGCCTTTCTTTTTCACGCTGTATACCTCCAATATCCATGTTGTCGCCCTTAATTTGAAAAAGTTCGTTGTTTTTTATGTATATCATTGGGTTACGGGCACCAGCAAAATCAATGGTTTTTTTGTTGTAATCAATTACACATAAAGCAATATCCATCCCATCCCTGCTTTGATTTTTTGCCTGATGGAGCGAAGTTCTGATATTCTCATGGAGTTTGTTTAAAATTAAATCTGCTTCGGTAATATGATGTGCATTTACAATTTGATTAAGATATGTATTTCCGATAAGGCTCATAAAAGCTCCTGGTACACCATGTCCGGTGCAATCCACAGCGGCTACAAAAACCTTGTTTTGTTTCTCATCCCTCGAAAACCAGTAGAAATCACCACTAACAACCTCCCTTGGCTTAAAATAGACAAAAACATCTTTTAAATACCTAAGGTAGGTGCTTGGTTTTGGAAGCATGGCTTGCTGTATTCGGCTAGCATAGTTGATACTGCCGGTAATATTTTTATTGATTCTTTGAATCCGTACATTTTTTTCTTCAATAGCATCTTTTTGCCTTTCCAGTTCGAAGTTTTTATCTTCAATATCCTTTTTTTGTTTGGTCAATAAAAGGTTGTTTCTTTTTCTGGCAATGTTTGACTTGTATAGGTTAATTGCAAAAAATAATAAAAGAGTAGAAACCACTCCAATTACAATGGCTATTAATTGCTGGTTTCGGATAGTGATTTTATTTAATTCTTCACTTTTAGTAAGAATCTCAATCTCCTTTTCCTGGTTCTGAATTTCGAAACTAACCTGCATTTCGGCAGATTGACTAATGTATTTTGCCTGACTTATAGAGTCCACAACATTTGAATGCATCCTCTCAAACTGAAATGCTTTTTTAATGTTTTTCTTTATTTCATAGTATTGCGAGAGCAATGAGTAGGCATCCGCTTTAACATCCAATAATTCAAAATTATTCCCAATTTCAAGTGCTTTGCTTGCATATTCTTTTAAAAGCTTGGGCTTGTTTTTCCCAAAATAGGCTTTTGCCAATTCATTGTAGGTTAAAGCAATTTCGTGCTGTTTGTCAAACTTTTCATAATTTTCAAATGCAGAAAAATAATATTCAATGGCTTTATCAAATTCTTTATTTGAAAGATATATTTTCCCTATTTTGTAATCAGCATCTGCAATATTTAGTGGACTATTAATAGCCCTGAATTTTTCGGAAGCCTCTTTTAAAAAGGAAATAGCCTTTTTATATTCTTCTCTAACAAGATATACCTCTGAAATATTTTTGTTCGATATGGCGCTCAAAAGGGTGTCTTTAAGTCCTTTTCTGAAATAATCTGAGTCAATGAAATGCTGTAATGCACCATTTTCATCTCCTTGCTTTAATAGTGCAAAACCGATCTTATCGTGGGTGAATGACAACCCTCTTTTATCATCGTTTTCTTGAAAAATCTGCTTGGCTTTTTCGTAGTAGTTATAGGCTATAGTACTTAAATTTTGCTCAAAATAAATAGCACCAATATCCAGGTAGGAGTAGGCAACATTTAATTCATCGCCAAATCGCTGAAAAATTTTGTACGACTTATAGTAATTATCCAAAGCAATTGAGTATGATTTTCTCTCAAAATAGCTGTCACCCAGGTAGTTGTAGATGGTGGCAATTTCTATGCTATCTTTTATTGATTCTGCCAATTGGAGAGCCTGAGCCGCAAATTCTATTGCAAGAAAGGGAGCCTTTTGAGTATTCTCAAGATAGAGTTCCTTTAATTCTTGTATCTTTTTTTTCTTTGTCTGGTTATCACTTTCCTGGGCACTTAAAATGTTATAAATTAAGGCAAACACAAGTATTAAACAGAACAACCTTAGCTTATACATTAGCACTTATAATTGATTTTTTTTGAAAAAAGGCTACACATTTCTTGCCATTTTTAATTAAGTTGATAAAAATAACGGATAAAAGTAGTTAATCCAAACCAATAGTGAAAAATCAATTGAATATATCAGTTTGATAATAAATTATTTATAATTAGATTAAATAAGTGTTAAAGTGTGACAAAAGTCATGTTTTTTTATTGCAAAAATCATAATATAAATTCATTCAGAGTATTATTTTTACAATGAAATCAATTTTTAAACGAAATACAATATGGCAGAAGTAAAAGAATTAGTAAAAGAACTGGCCGAAAAGCACGGAACCAGACGCGAAAGCTTGATTCCTATTTTGCAGGGCATTGTAAGTGAAAATCATTACCTTTCGGAAGAAGCAATGCTGGAAGTAGCCAAAATATTGAATGTTTCAGCAGCTGAAATTTACGGAACAGCATCATTTTTTTCCTTTTTGGATACTGATGCCAAGGGAAAGTATAAAATAAGGGTTTGCAAGTCGATAACTTGTAATATGAAGGGAAAGAAGGAGGTGGTATCCACCATGGAGAATATGCTAAAGATAAAAGTAGGCGAAACCACTCAGGATGAACGTTTCTCATTACTGGAAACAAATTGCATTGGACTTTGTAACGAAGGACCAGCAATGTTGATAAATAATGATTTTTACACCAAGCTAACTCCACAAAAGGTGAGGGAAGTATTGGGTGACTATTTGAGAAACAAATTCTAAACAAAAGAAAGGAGATAGGAAATGTCAAACAACAATCTAAGAAGAGTAGATGTCATATTTAGCCCATACTCAGTTGCTCCTTACGATATTCTTAAGGATGCTTTAAAAAGAGATAAGACCCAAATAATAAAAGATATTATAGATTCAGGACTAAGAGGCCGAGGTGGAGCAGGTTTTCCAACTGGTTTTAAATGGAAATTTGGCGCTGAACAAGATAGTGATGAAAAATTTGTAATTTGTAATGCCGATGAGGGTGAACCAGGTACTTTTAAGGATAGAAAACTCCTTGTTGAGGTTCCTCGAAAAGTGATATCGGGAATGGCAATTTGTGCCTATGTTACAAATGCTACCAAAGGTTATATTTATTTAAGAAGAGAATATAAATATTTAGTTCCAAAGCTAAAAGAAGAGCTGGATTTATATCATAAGCACGCAAAAGAGGCCGGATTAAATTTCACAATTGATATCTTCATGGGAGCAGGGGCCTATGTTTGTGGTGAGGAGACAGCCCTTATCGAATCAATGGAAGGTAGAAGAGGGGAACCTCGAAACAAACCACCTTATCCAATCCAGAAAGGATATTTGGGCAAACCTACCGTAGTTAACAATGTTGAAACATTTGCCTCGGCAACCATGGTTTGCAAGATGGGTTCGGAGGAGTACAAAAAATTGGGAACAGACGATCAAAGAGGTTCAAAGTTGTTTTCAATTTCAGGCGATTCTCCAAAAGAAGGAGTTCATGAACTTGAGTTGGGAATGACCATTGATGCCTTTGCCAAAGAATTTGGCGATGGTGATACAAAAGCTGTACAGGTTGGCGGTGTGGCGGGTTTCTGTGTTCCACGAAAAGAATTTGCTACTACAATAATTGGAGAAGGAAACACAACCGGAGGTTCAACCATGATTTTTAACAGCACACGCTCAATGTTCCATGTGTTGCACAACTACCTCGATTTTTATGCTGAAGAATCATGCGGGCAATGCACACCATGCAGAATAGGAACACAACAGTTATTAAAAGGAATAGAAGCTGTTAAATCAGGTGAAAAACCACCAGAGTATCTTGACCAATTGGTGAAACTGTCTGAAACTATGCGGATTACGTCAAAATGTGGTTTAGGCCAATCGGTAACTAATTCATTTGCTTCAATAGTAAAAAACTTTAGAGAAGAAATGATTTACTAAACCATTGTTAAACAAATTGTTAATTAATTAATGAAATAAAATGGCAAATAATATAAATTTAACAATAGACGGAATTAAGGTAATGGTTGAAGAGGGTCAATCCATACTTGATGCCGCAAAAAAAATAGAAGTTAGAATTCCTACTTTATGTCACCACGAAGATTTATGCGTGGCAGGTAACTGCCGTGTTTGCGTGGTTGAAATGGAAGGCAGGGCAAATCTTATCCCATCCTGCGCTACTCCTGCAGAGGAAGGAATGATTATAAGAACATCTTCACCGACTGTTCGAAGGGCTCGTAAAGATTTAATGGGATTGCTGGTTTCGGAACATAATACGCAATGCACCACCTGTTACAGAAGTACAAACTGCGAACTTCAGGATTTAGCTGCTGAGTACAATGTTGATAATGATACTTATTTAAGTGTTTTAAAACCAACAAAAGGTATTGATAAATCTTCATGGTCAGTTGAAAAAGATGATAGTAAATGTATCCGTTGTCAAAGATGTGTGCGTACATGTGCCGAAATACAAGGAGTGAATGCCTTGGCAGTGACAGAAAGAGGTAAAGATATGAAAGTCTCTACTTTCCTTCACCTGCCAATGAATGAAATCGTTTGTACTAACTGTGGCCAGTGTATTACCCATTGTCCAACAGGAGCATTAACTGAAAGAAGGTATTACGATGAAATTTGGGAGGCCATTGATGATCCTGAAAAGCATGTTGTTATTAATACAGCTCCATCTGTTCGTGTGGCGCTTGGCGAAACCCTTGGTTTTAAAGTAGGTGAGCGGGTGACTGGTAAAATGGTAACCGCATTGAAGAAAATGGGATTTGATTCTGTTTTGGATACTGATTTTACAGCTGACCTTACAATTATTGAAGAGGCTAATGAGTTATTGGTTCGCTTAAAAAAAGCACTGGTTGACAAAGAAGAGGTTGCTCTGCCAATGATTACCTCTTGTTCCCCTGGTTGGGTGAAATTCATTGAACATATGTACCCAGATCATTTAGGACACCTTTCAACTTGTAAATCGCCACAGCAAATGTTTGGTGCTTTGACTAAAACATATTATGCCGAAAAAATAGGCGTAAAGCCAGAAAATATTGTGAGCGTAGCAGGCATGCCATGTGCTGCTAAAAAGTTTGAAGCCAACAGACCTGAAATGCGAGATAGTGGTTATCAGGATGTTGATGCAGGTTTAACTACCAGAGAATTAGGCCACATGATCAAGCAATCTGGGTTAGACTTTATGGATTTAGAAGATACTCCATTTGACAGCCACATGGGTGAATCTACTGGTGCAGCTGTTATTTTTGGTGCAACTGGAGGTGTTATGGAAGCTGCTTTAAGAACAGCTTATGTTGTAATTACTGGTCGCCCAGTTCCGTTTGACAATTTAAATATCACACCGGTAAGGGGTTTGGGAGGAGTTAAAGAAGCATCTGTTAAATTTGAAAATTGTGTCCCCGAATATAGTTTTCTTGAAGGAGTTGAAGCGAAGTTTGCTATTGCACATGGTCTAACCAATGCAAGGAAAATAATGGATCAGATAGCCAAAGGTGAATCACCATACCATTTTATTGAAGTTATGGCTTGTCCTGGTGGATGTATTGGTGGTGGTGGCCAGCCAATCCCAACTAATGATGAAATTCGCAAGAAAAGGATTGAAGCAATCTATGATGAAGATATGGGAATGCCAGTCCGTATGTCTCACGAGAATCCTGAAATTAAGCAAATATATGAAGAGTACCTTAAAGAGCCGTTGGGTGAGAAATCACACCACCTGCTTCATACGAAATACAGAAAGCGTAGAAGGTATTAACCTGAGTTCGACATAAAATATTCAACACAGAAATTCGGAATTATACGAGATATGTGCTAAAAATGCAGAAAGAATAGCGGGCTATTTTGAGGGATTTTTAGTGCAGAAATGGTGTGATTACCTCCGGTGACTGCTTCGCAGTTCCGAATTTTCTATTAACCTGAGTTCGATGTAAAATAATGGGCACAGAAAGTCATAATTATGCTAGATCTGCACTGAAAATTTTGAAATAATAACGGGTTATTTTAAGAAATTTTCAGTGCAGAGATGGTATGATTATGACTTTTCTTTTT
>JBNKJW010000247.1:0-11256 GCA_050291445.1 Bacteroidales bacterium
TCGCAGTTCCGAATTTTCTATTAGATTTGATTAATTTTTGCATAAATCACACCAATTTTTCTAGAACTATCCCGATAGTCCTTCGAAAATTTGTTGCAATTTCTGCTAAAAATTAATTCAAACTGTGTGAATATTTTTAATCGAACTCAGGTTAATAAACCAATATACAAAGTTCATAAAACATGAAACCAAACATTGACTATATCTACATACCTAAAGTCGATATTAATGAAGGTATTTCAAGCGGCACAATTACCAAAGCAGCACTTTATTTTACCAAAGAATACCTTTTTGTATTGCCTTTTGAGAGTTTGCAGGTATTATTGGCAGCTACAAACACCAAATTCAATAACATAAAAGAATATGTAACTGACCTGAACAAACAAATTCCTGATTTGGATATATCTGCTTTTCACAGTTTGCTATTAAGCATGCTAAAAGAAGAACGAGTGTACAGAATTGCTGAATTGGAAAAATTCTCCATTCAGGTAGGAATTTGGATATTCGGCGGCCTGCGGTTAAAGAAAAAGAGCGGCCAGTTGCAGTCGTTTAACATACAACCGAAAGCCCTTAGGGAACAAATTAAAGCATTTTATAAGCTCTAAACATTTTATTAATAAATCATGAAACCCATACAAATAATATTATTAGCCCCAAAGTGGGTCGCCAGCAATTGTCCTGAACGAAGTTTGAGGTAAAAATGACATAGTCATACCGCCGACGCAGGAAATTGGTAATAAAAAAGGGATGTTCTTCCAGCGAAAGAAATTGTATTATTATTTGGAAGTGCCTTAAATAAGATTGCCCTGTATCGATACCACAAAATAACCTGTTCATAACTGTGCTTACGGAAAAACCTGCGAAGTCTACTATAAAATTAAGTCCATTTGCCCTGAGTGGTATCAAATTGCAATGCTTCATTTAATTCTGCAAGAAAAGCATTTCGTTCTATTTCTTTTGCGCCGAGACTTTTCAGGTGGTTGGTAGGTTGCTGGGCATCAATAAAATGAAAATTATGCGCTTTGCACCAACTGACCAAATGATAAAATGCAAATTTGCTGGCGTCACGCTCTTTAAAAAACATGGATTCGCCGAAGAATGCTTTTCCCATTGAGAGTCCGTAAAGTCCTCCAACCAACTTCCCATCCAAATAAGTTTCAAAGGAGTGGGCAATTCCTAAATCATGTAAAGTGCAGTAGGCAGCTATCATTTCATCGGTAATCCAGCTACCTTCCTGGTCGGGTCGCTTTATTTTTGAGCAGCTTTTAATAACTGAACTGAAATTGGTGTCAAGTTTTAGCTCAAAGCGGTCGCTTTTCACTAATTTTGCCAGTGTTTTTGAAACTTTAAAATCCTCAGGGTATAAAACCAATCGCGGATTAGGTGACCACCACAATATAGGATCCCCCTCTCCAAACCAAGGGAAAATTCCTTTAACATAGGCTGAAATTAAATATTCGGGTGTAAGTTCACCACCCACAGCTATCAGTCCATCGTCATCAGCTAATTCAGGATCGGGAAATTGGATTTGGTATTCCATGGGGCAAAGAAAAGAAAAAAACACATATAATAGAATACAGATTAAATGGATTAGACTGATTTTAGCGGATATTTCTTTTATATTATTTTTGCTCCATAACTGAAACTTCATTCAAAGTATATCGATGATAAAGAAAGATTTACATCAATTAAGTACTGAAGAACTTGGTAAGTTGTTCCCCATTATTATTGAAAAACACAACCCGGAATGGCCAATAATTTATCAAAAAGAAAAAAGCCTAATCGAGAAACTACCTGGCTCAGAGAGTATTGAAAAAATTTCGCATATTGGAAGCACTGCAATTAAAGGAATTATGGCAAAACCAACCATAGATATTTTGATTGAAGTGGCGGAAAACTTTAACAAAGACGAATTCATTCAATCCTTTAAGCTTATTGATTATCAATACATTCCTCAGCCTGAAAATCCTCCGCCTAACATTATGTTTACCAAAGGTTATTCACCAAATGGCTTTAAAGGGCAAGCATTTCATATCCATGTGCGATACAAAGCCGTATGGGATGAAATTCTGTTCAGGGATTACTTGATTGCACACCCAGAAATTGCTAAAAAGTACGAAGCTTTAAAACTTGAATTGGCCAAAAAACACAAATACAACCGGGAAGATTATACGGATGCTAAAACCAAATTTATACAAGAGGTAATGAATAAGGTTAAATAAGTTCATTAATTTAAAAGACACAAAACATCATCAAATTTTCTCAACAACCTATAACAACTTAAAGTTAGTTATTGACAAATATGTATATTTACAGCAAAATTTGAACTTTAAAACAATGAAACAGATTTTTTTCCTGGTTTTATTTTTATGCTTTTTTCACTTCCCAGGTGTAAATGCTCAAGAAATTAGCATCAAAGAAGGTATATACAGAAATATGGTAGATTTTCAAAGGAACACCCCTTTTATAAAAGATACAGAGCTCGAATTAAAAAAAACATCAAAGAGAAAACCAATATTCTCTGTAAAGGGCAAGAAAAAGAAAATCCCCTCTCATGTGTTTGATTTTGGAGCATGGGTAATTTATTACGATTCTTGCTTGTACATTAACTTAAAAAGGCTTGGGATGGGTAATGGGTATGCAAAAGTACTTGAACTGGGCAGACATTCCTTTTTTATAGGTAGAAAAATTATTTATGGAGCTGAAAAAACTCAATTTGTAAGAGATGTGTTTAACTTTGGAATGGCTGGTGCTGCTGCCAGTTATTACGATATCTCAAGACTAGACGGAGGGAGAGATTTGTATTTAATTGACCTCCAAAAAGGAGTTCCTAAAAACCTAACTGTTGATTACATGCAATTCATACTACGCGATGACAAAAAACTATACAACAAATACATGATAGAACCAGAAAAAGCCTCCTTGGATGTGATGATTGAGTATGTGAAGGCCTTAAATTCAAAAATGCCGATTTATTAATCAAACATTACTTGAATGAAGTTACTTTTCATATTTCTAGTTTCATTTTTACTAGTTGGTTGTGGAATATACGGCTACACAAGTGAAATGAGAGTTTACACTGTCAGTGTTTCCAGAATCAAAAACAACATAAAAACTCATTCATCTACTATTAATTATGAAATTACTAATAGGTTAGAGGATAAAATCAGCAAACAGTATGATTTAGAACTAGCTAGTAAAGACACTGATTATCAATTAAGTGGCTCCATTACTAATTACTCTATCCAACCATTTTCTATTGGGGCAAATGATGAAGTTTACCTGAACCGCATTACATTAAAAATGGATGTTCACCTTCTCGACC
Organism: Bacteroidales bacterium; assembly: GCA_050291445.1. Lineage (GTDB taxonomy): Bacteria > Bacteroidota > Bacteroidia > Bacteroidales > NBLH01 > NBLH01. The sequence continues at coordinate 3,326 of JBNKJW010000247.1, forward strand.
AGCTTGAAAATAGCCAAACAGTAAGTAAAAAAGTAGTTATTTTTACTGATTATGATGCAAAACAAAACTTTGGGGCAATCAGAGACAGCATCAACAACATTTTAGCTAAAAAAGCTGCTGAAGAAATTTATAATGAGTTGTTTTTACGTTGGTAAACCACAATATTGTTTAACCACCTGTTCCAAACACCAAATCCATTGCCCGCTTTTTAACTCATTTAAGGAAATCAGTGCACCATAGCCCTCAAGAATTTCAGCTGATTGTAAATTTTGTAATTCTTCCTCAGAAAGAATCAATTCAAACAAATTAAACGCATATTTTTCATCACAATCAATGGCAAATTCGCCTATAAAATCGATTTTTGAAGACTCAAAATCTATATTTCCATTAATTTCTTCAACTAGTTCACGCTTCAGGGCATCTAAAAAGGAGCTATCGTTTTCTTCAACTTTTCCTCCCCAAAATGAATAGCATCCAGCCCATTTTTTTACCGGATAACTTTCATCCTTTTGTTGGACAAAAAATTGGGTTTTATGATTATTGGTAATTATTAATCCTACTCCAGTATGCATATCAAAACATATTTTTGAACCCCCATTATGCAATTGCATAATTCGATAAAGAGCAACTAATTGATTTATAGAAAAACATAACAAAACTTGACAAACCACTTTGGTTCAATCACTAAGTTGCTCTAAATCGGGATTTACCAGAGCTTGCCATTAGTTCACTTCTTTCCTAATGCCTAATCCTGGTTAAAAAAGCAAAAAAGGCTGGTGATTAATTAATCACCAGCCAGGTTCAAGGTTAGTGTTTGCCAAGTATTTAGTTCTTAATTACAATATCTCCCATATTGGGTCGTGCGTTAAATTTCAACTCACCATTTTCCCACTCTGTTTCCAAGGTTGCACCGCCTTGAGTTACATTGCTGTCTTTCCATTCATCAGCTAAATAAACCAAAACCGTAAGTGGCTCGTCAAAAAAGTTTTCATCTTTATCGCAAGTCAGTGATACTTTATAATAGTCGGGATACTGCGTTAGCTCTACTGAAGCTGTTTTAAGTTCCTGAATATATTTGTATGTTTGAATAAACCCTGAAATCCATAGTTCTGATTTCAATTCAACCAACTCATCAGCAAAATCTCTGAAATCATTGATCCAAACGGCTCCGTTACCGTAATCTTTGGCTCCTTCCTCAGCAGCAATCCCATGAAAATGGAGCCTTACAATATTACTATCGTTTTTAAAAGCAGTAATGCATTCCATCATATCATCCACATCAGAGCCAGGCAAAATAGTTTTTGCTTTAACAGATACCCCTACATTTGTGGCTACCCTGTCAATATTTTTGTACTCTTCAAGTATAGCGCTTATATCACCACTATTCCATGTAGTTCCTCCACCCTTATTAAAGGCCATTAATGAGCTAAAGTATTCATCGCCACGTATATCCCAAATTCTTTTTGCTGCCTCGCCAATTTCATATACGGCCTCATCATATGAACCTGCGCCCTTATGATTCATTGTATGGTTTGCTAATTCCTGTCCATTTTGATGCACATCATTTTCCCAAACACTTTTGTTTTGTAAATAATATTCGCCATTTGGATTTACAAACCAGGTAGCTACAATATTACGTTCATTTAAACAAGGCACTCCTAAAGTGGCCTGCCCAACAGTGCTGTCGTCAAACAACAAATTCAAAGCTGATTTTTTATCACCTTGCCATTTGGCTAGTCTTATGGTCCCTTCAGTGTAAGGTAAAGGTTCTTGCTCCAGTTCTTTATCCTGTGCATTACATGATACAAAAACAAGCACTACTGCCAGTACAAGTATTCTGCTAAGTTGCCTTTTGAAGGTATTTTTAGTCATTGTATTTAGTTTTAATTTAAATTCTAAAAAAAGCTCTCATCAACAAAAAACGTCAATTCATCAGCCATTTCTATTCTTTCATCAAAGATAGAACTCTGTCTGCAATAAAAATATTGTTTAATAGTGTTAATTTTTTGAAAACTTTCAACTCTGCCTGGCAGAGCCACCAATGAAAACAGCTCGGAGCCAAACACTTAAGTCAAAAACTATCTTTTACAAAAACTACAGCTAATTTTAATGAAATAAAGAATGGCGTTTCTTGTTTAATCCTTCTCACCGAAGCAATACATATAGCCATCTCTCACAGCTATGTATATTTTCTTGTCCCAAACAATAGGAGTTGCATCAATTTCAAGCCCTTCAACTCTATCCAGAAGTTTTAATTCGTACTTCTTTTTTTGTTTAACCAGTTGATAAAGGTACAAGCCATTATCTGTAGCTGCTACAATCTTATCTTTGACAATAATTGGAGTAGAAATAGTACCTGGGATGTTTACTTTTGCAACCAACTTAGGAGTTTTAAACCAGGTAACGCTATCGGGCCCTAAAACAGTTTTTTTCTTTTCTATTTTTTGATGGTCAACTACTGTTAATTCACCTGAAACATCCAGGAAAACTGCAAAATGATCTTCATCTTCGTTTACATAAGCATCATTGCAACTCACTGAGCCAATAATTCCACCCTCCCAGTGGTACCACTTTTTGTTTGGAGTCGGGTAAAACCAAACCACACTTTCGTGACCTGTTTTTGAAGGATCAATTTTCATTACCCCTCCGCTGCCAGGCATGTATTGTTTTTCAACCGGTATTAACAAACAATCATCATCAGTAGCTGGTGCTGTACCGTTTAAATCGGTTCCAATATAATACTCCCAATCGTTTTTTCTTTCATTAAGATTGTAACCATAAATACGCCCGGTACCTGAAAGGGTAAAAACCCGTCCATTTAACACTGTGGGTGATGATTCAGAAACTAAATCATCGCCATGCAGTTCAATATCTTTTTTTGTGTAATAGGTGATTTCTTGTAAAATTTTTGGTTGTACAACACCATCCAGCCGTTCTTTGTGCTTTGGATTTGGACTAAAAACCGTAAAAATACCATTTTCTAAAGCCAAATAGGCCAAAGTATCAATGACTACCGCAGAACCATCAACATCACGACTGTAGCAATCTGTTTTTTTCACGTTCATTCGCCAGAGTTCCTTTCCGGTCAGGTATGAAACTGCTCTATAGCTGGGAATGTATTTATCTTCGTGACTGTTCCAAAAGCCCAAACGGCTCCCCTGCATGATAATATATTTATTTTCAACTTGTTCCGCCTTTTCATTTACCCAGATAGTCCCGGTTCCTTTCAGAATATCTTCAAATTTGTATTGCCAAACAAGCTCTCCTGTTTTTGCACGTAATTTTTTTAAATGGTAATCAAATGCCCCCTGAATCAAATATAATTCACCATCCCCTTTCACTAATAATGGTTGCCCGGTCCAGCCTGCGCCTTTCCACACCTTGTCGGTACCGTAAGCAGGGCTGATTCCTTCGCCTAAATATATTTTCCATACAGAATCAAGCCTGTTGGGTGCTTCATTGCCATAATAATTTCTTTTTTCATTTCCTAAAAATGTAGAAATCAGTACTTCTACATTTTCATTTTTATCCTGCGAAACTAATTGTAGTGGAATAGCAACTGGAAATAAAACAAGAAGAGTTATAAGAATATTTTTCATATTTTTTATTTTTCAATTGCTTTGTAAACAAATTTATTATCTATGTAATCTAATTCAATTAGCCCCAAAGCAATATAATCTGAAATAATATTGACCCCCTTATAATAAGGTATTTTTGCCAACTTAAGAAACTCTGGCAATGTAATACTTTCATTATCTGCAAGGTACATCAGTATCTTTTTACCTGTTTCAGTATCTTTAATCTTTATCCCTCTAGCGGACTGAAGTTTTTTCCAAACCTTAAGCAATATTGCGTTTGCAACAATATTTTCATCTGCTACTCTTATATAAGCTCTCCACTTTTGCTCATCATTTAACGCCATATGGGGCTTATTCTTGCTTTCGGGTATGGTAATTTCAAGCACTTTTTTACCACAAATGTTCCAGTCTTTAGTTTGAAAAGGCACCTTAGGTTTACAGTATAATTCTGCCGCAGCTTCAATCATGTAATACTCTTCATCGGTGCGCACACCAGCTATGGCTCCATTATCTTTAACTCCAATTAGCAAACGCCCACCTTTGGTATTTGAAAAAGCAACCAGTGATCGTGCTATTTTTTTTGAATCATTAATAGCAAACTTAAAATCCTGATACAAATTCTCACCCTGCTCAATTAATTCTTCAATATAGTGAGCTTTTTTTTTCACAGTCTTAAATTATTCTGCAAATGCCGGTACTTAGTTTACTTTAACTAATTCAAGGGTCTTATTAATTTTTACAATACCCAGCCAGTTATTCTCAAATCCACTAAAAGGGCTAACCCGCTTAAAATTAAATTCGTAGCACAAGCCTTTTGTGTAGTTCTTGTTTACTGCCGATGGCAAACAGAACTGAAAATGTCGGCCATAATCCTTTAATACATTCAAAAAGAAATAACTAATATCATAGCCCATGTACGAATAAGTAGATGGAACAGCTTTAAAGTAAGTTTTATAAGAATAGTCAAAATTTTTGACCGATTTATCTTTTTTATCTACAAAACCAGTTGTACCATAATGAAACTTTAAATTACGCAAGTAATCAATTTCAATATTCCTGAAATTTTCCCAGGCACTCCTACCATAAAGGGTTATTTTATAATTTTTACTAAGGTAATTTAATTTGGTAATTACCTTAGTAATAAAAACCTGGTCGTTTGAGGGAATAATAACAATATTATGCAATCCAACCGAAAGTGCATTTTCAACTGCCGCAGCTCCACCTAATTTAAAATTAACCTGTTTAAAAACAATCTCATTGATTTGCTCATAAGGCACAAAAGCCTGAACCAGCTTTTTTTTGTAAGTTTCTATTAATTCGTCCTCCTCAACAGAGCCATTGTGCACCACAAGGATACTATTGTCATATGAGCTGGACAAAAAAGATGATATTTCCCCAACTTCAGTTTCCTCACTAGGATTAGCTAAAAATGCGTAAGGGTTAGTTACCACAAGACTTTCATGCTTCAACTTAAAAGGTGCAACTATATTAATTTTGTGTTCCTTAGCAAAAGCACTTGCCAACCTAAAATTTGCACTGTAAACAGGCCCGATTATTAAGTCGACATTCCGCATTGTTGAAAGAGAAAGTATTTCTTTTACCCGCTGGTTACTTGCTTTGGTATCTTTGACTATAAATTCTACCGAAACCCCTAGACTTTTCATTTTTTTTGCTGCCAATAGCAAGCCTTGGTAGAATTCGTAAAAACGTTCTGTATTTTTATAGTACCTCCCGCTGTTTTTCATGGTTGCATTTTCCTGAACATATAATGGTAAAAGAACTGCAATCTTGAAAGAAGAACCATTGTAGCTATGAGCGTTGCATGGTGTAACACCCGGCTCCTCAAAATACAAAGGATCATAATCGTAATACTCATTTGAAGGTATTTTGTTATGCTCCACCTTTAATAATTCCTCAAAAGATCTTGTGCGGGTGGGGATGCGCAACACCTTGCCAACTTTAAGCCCTCCACTATTCAGCTCCGGGTTATTTAATTTTAACGAGGATATCTCAACCCCATACCTTTGCGCCAATGAAAACAAAGTTTCACCCGGCTGAACTGTGTGCAGGCGAAAATCTCCACTACTTGTTACTTTTACTGTTCCTGGTTTTGGCACTTTTATTACCTGCCCCACTTTTAAACCTTGCGAAATTTCAGGATTTAGCTTTATCAACTCAGCTTCTGAAACATTATAGGTATGCGTTAAAAAATAAAGGGTCTGCTTTTTTTTAACTGTGTGATTAATATAATCCGTTGAAGATGAAGAGGTATTTAATGAATTCGAGGAACTTGTAGTAGTTATTTCATTCGGATCTTTAACAGGTATTTTTATTTCAGAACCAGCTTTTAAGCCTTCCCTGGCAACTACAGAATTCTCTGAGAAAATATCGGCTTCATTAACCCCATAGACTCTGCATATCGAATAAAGCGTTTGCCCACTTTCAACCTTGTGCAAATAGTATTTTTTCCCCAGCACAAAAATCAAGTTATCTGATTTTTCAACTTCCACCTGTGCGTTCATTACAAAAGAGCTTAGCGCAATTATTAGTAGGAAGGAAAGCTTATAAATTTTATTCATTGTCCGTTTTTTACAATTTATGGCAAGCAAAATTAACAAAGTGTATATTTAAATCAAAAAAATTATGGTTTGTTTGTCTTAATAAAAATCTAAAATCTATTTTTGCTAAAAGCTTTATTAAAAATGTATCAGGATCTTGTACCGGTTTTGAATAGATTTGTTGAGTTAGGCGATGAGGAAATCAAAGCACTTGAACCCCGCGTTGAACTGCTTAAACTTAAAAAAAACAAACCTTTTATTGATGAGGGAAAAATAGCCAACCACATTGCATTTATTAAAAGTGGCTATTTGAGGGTTTATTTTAATAAAGATGGCGATGAAATTACACGCGACATTACTTCTGCCAACTCATTTATTACCTCTTTGACCAGTTTTATCACAAAAAAACCATCCTTTGAAATTGTAAGCACTATTACAGATAGTGAGCTTTTATTAATCAGCCGCGAAAACTTAAATTTTCTTTACCAAAATTACAATAACTGGCAAATGATTGGCCGCAGAGTGGTTGAAGAAATGTTTGTTCGTTTGCAAAAGCGGGTATACAGTCTGCTAACAGCATCAGCCGAAGAACGCTACATGCAATTAATGGATGAGAAACCTGATATATTGAAAAATATTCCTCTTCAATACATAGCCTCCTACCTGGGAATCACTTCACAATCGCTTAGCAGGTTAAGAAGAAAGATTGGCTAACTTAGGAGGTCTAAAAGACTTGCTAAGTTTTAAAACCCTAGCTTTTAACCTCTTTAAAAACCTGGCAGGCTCAGTACACCACCTACAGAGACACACAACATACTAACAATCAATACATTACCCAACAAGCCCGGTATCCAAAGTGTAGTTTGATACAGCCCCAAGTTTTTGGCTTTAAACCTACTAAGTCTTCAAGACTTAGCAAGTTAACAACGATTTTTTACCATTTGATAAGTTAATTTCAGATAAAATCCTCTTACTTTGAATAATAAACCCCAATTAACCTAAAATGGAACGTTTTATTGAAAATATCACCAACGATAATTTGGATATAATTATCATCGGTGGTGGAATAACAGGTGCGGCAGTTGCATATGCGGCATCAAGCCGGGGAATGAAGGTGGCCCTGTTTGAAAAAAAAGATTTTGGAGGGGCTACCTCAGCAGCTACGTCAAAACTAATTCATGGTGGACTAAGGTATTTGGCCAACATGGAATTTGGCCTGGTCAGGGAATCGCTAAAAGAAAGAAAGATTTTAGGCAACATTGCCCCTAACTTTATTTACCCCATTCCGTTTATGATCCCAAATTACCGAAGGTACAGAGGTGGAATGTGGATGATTATGCTGGGTATGTTTTTATACGATATTTTGTCGTTTGACAAAAAAGATACCTGGGATAAAAGCAAAATGCTCCCTAACCACGATACTTACAGAAGAAAAAAAACATTAATCCTCGAACCCAACATTAAAAAGAGAAAACTTACTGGTTCGACCATTTTTTACGACTACCAAAGTATTTTTCCCGAACGCCTTACACTGGCATTTATCAAATCGGCAGTTGACTATGGGGCAAAAGTATCCAACTATTCAAAAGTGATTGATTTTATCAGAACTGAGCCCAATAAAATAGCTGGAGTAAAAGTAAAAGATTTACTAAGCAATAATATTCACGAAGTAAAAGCGCCACTCGTAATAAATTGCGGTGGCACCTGGGCAGATTTAATCCTTGAGTTGGCTGCAAAAAATGGCAAACATTCCCATAAAGTAAAACGCTCAGAAGGCATTCATATAACCACCAGA
>JBNKJW010000248.1:0-11941 GCA_050291445.1 Bacteroidales bacterium
CTATAGAAATATCAACACCTGTTACAGCAATAATTTCATCATTATGTTTAATTTCATGAACATAAGATATCATCCATAGTGTATCCCCTCCATAAACATCTTTATAAGGATTTGTTATTGAATAACCACCATATTTTCTCAATGAATCAGGAATATTGGTTTTATAAGAATAATCCCACTTGACAAGTGGGGAAATTTTTCCTTTATAATTTGTGTTCCCAATTAAGGCAGAAGTGGTATTCAACTCACCTGTATTATCGTCAATTATGGTACCCGGGTGAAAAGTAACATAAAGTGCCAGGGCTTGGTCATTTTTCTTTAAAATTTCAATCTGGTTTTTCATTAATTCAGCCGATGAAAAAGGAACCTGACCTTCGCTATTAACCACTGAGGTTTGGATATCGCCAAAAACATCAGCTATTGAAAAAACACTATTAAATGCATTTTCTATCTTATAAGAATACTCATGGGCTATAGAAATTGCTATGTTCTTAGCAATTTCCTCTGACTGCTTTTTATATTGTATTCCTGATACTATGATAAGAATAATTATTGGTAGGAAAACCCCTAAAACAATGACAAGTAAAACTTTTCCCTTAATTGAATTTTTTCTCATTATAAAATGTTTAATTCAGCAATGCAGCCACAAAAATACTGAATTGCGGGGTAATTTGTAAACAAAAGAGCCTGGTTTAAATTCAATTAATGTTCTGTTGGGTTTTCTTCAACAATAGTAAGGTAATTTTCGAGGGCAAAAATCTTATCAATATCAAGAACCATTATAAATTTCTCTCCTTCTTTTACCATGCCTGTTACAAACTCTGATTTATATTTCACCCCTACAGTTGGAGGAGGAAGTATCTCATCTTCAGTCACTTCTAAAACAGAATGGACGGAATCAACAATTGCTCCTACATCAACCAGTTCTTCATCAATCATTACCTGAAGTACCAAGATACAGGTATCTTTCGTATATTCAGATTGTGCCAAATCAAATTTCATTCTGATATCAACAACAGCTAATACACTTCCACGCAAATTAATAACACCTACAATACTTTCGTGCGATTTAGGCACATGAGTAATTGGTATCATTTCCAAAATATTCAATACTTTGCTAACATGTACGGCAAATAGTTCACCACCCAATTTAAAAGAAAGGTATGAATTCATTGATTGAATTATTTCTTCATCTATCATAGTTGACTAATTTTTGAATGAAAACTCATGGATAATTTTATTGGTATCAAGCACCAGTGCAATAGTTCCATCTCCAAGAATGGTTGCGCCTGAAATAATATCGTGGTTAATGTATAGTTTACCTAATGGTTTAAGAACTGCCTGGTACTCTCCGATTACATTGTCTACAACCAAGCCAACCCTTTTATCTTCGTATTTTACAGTAACCAGCTGCTCCACCTCCAAGGGATCGCCTTCTACTGAAAATTCATCACGAAGGTTATAAAAAGGAATCTGCTCTTTGTCAATAATCACGAGGTTATTATATGATTTCACAAATTGTTCATGTTCAACAGCATAAATCTTGTCTACCAGGTTAAGTGGCATTACATATTTTGTATCCCCAATTTCAACTAGCAGACCGTCAATAATAGATAAAGTAAGAGGTAATTTAATAGTAATTGTTGTACCTACATTTCTTTTTGATTCAAGATCAACCGTTCCTCTTATTTCATCAATTTTTTTCTTAACCACGTCCATTCCAACACCTCTTCCCGAAACATCAGTAATGCTATCAGCTGTAGAAAACCCTGGCAAAAACACAATATCAAGCAACTCTCTATCAGTTAGTTGAGCGTCTGGAAGGATCAGTTCTTTTTCAATGGCTTTCTTTTTAATTTTTTCAAGATCTATTCCTCTTCCATCGTCTTGTACCTTTATTACTACATGCGCCCCTGAATAGAATGCTTTCAGGTAGATCATACCTTGCGGTGTTTTCCCCATTTCAGTTCGTTCATTTTCAGGCTCAATCCCATGGTCTACGCTATTTCTTATAATGTGCATCAAAGGATCTGTCAGACCTTGAACAAGTGTTTTATCCAACTCAGTTTCAGCACCTTCGGTAATAAACTCGATATTTTTGTTAAATTCAACTGAAAGGTCGCGAATAAGACGATGAAACCTAGTAAGCATTGTTTCAATTGGAATTAATGAAATACTAAAAGCAGTATCTCTTAACTGTCTGGTAATATTTTCAATGTTTTCAGATAGCTGGTTAAGTTCATACACCTGGTTCTCTTCAACATACAGGCTTAAACTTGCCTGTGTGGTAACCAACTCACTAACAAGGTTCATTAACTGGTCAATTTTATCAGAATCGACCCTAATGCTTGAGATTACATTTTCTTTAGTAAAAATATTTAGTTTTTCTTTAACTGAATATTTCTTGTTTTTTTTCTTTGTATCAAGTTCTTTTATAAAGGCTTTTAGCTTTTTAACCTCAATTTTTTCAACATTCTCGTAAGCTTCCTCAATTTCATCTAATATCTCTTTATCTGCCAGTAAATCGGAATCCGCCAGTTTCACTATCTCAAGTTTGCTTTCATCTTCAACAAATATGAAAACATCTGTAATCTCTTCAATAGTTTTTTCTGTTGCAATAAAAACATCCCATGCAGTATAGCATTTATTTGCTGAAAGCCTTGAAAGGACAGGTATTTTACTTAATCTTGGATATACTTTGCTTCTTCCCAGTTCACATAGTTCGTCAATAAGATACAAGGGGTTAGTCCCATTATCCATTATATGCTCATTAGGGATAAATTGGATAAAATAAGTACTATCTAAAGTTTCGCCAACAGGCAAAACACTATCTGTCTCAGATTCATCAATAATGGAACTAATTCCCTGAAGAATTTGTTCCACCTTACCCAATAAAATTTCATGGTTCTTTTTCACCTGTTTATCATCCAGGGCATTAGGGCTTAACAGGTTCCGAAGGTGGTCGACAGAAGAAAAGGTTATACTCAACAACTCTTCTGTTAGTTTTAATCTATCATTTCTTGCCTCATCATAAATAGTTTCAAGGTTATGGGTAAAATTACTTATAGCATCAAAACCAAACATTCCACCACCACCTTTGAGCGAATGCATAATTCTAAAAACCGCAGCGATCAAATCTTTGTCGTCTGGTTTTTTCTCAAGTGTTAATAGTGATTCTTCTAAATTATTTATTAAATCAGTTGCCTCTTCTATAAACTTTTTTTGAAAATTATCCATCAGGTAATCATTTTTATTCTGAAACTAAAACTGGTTAATGTAATATACCTATAAAACAGCCAGCCGGGCTGAAATACCAAACAACAAATTACCGCATTACTTTGTTTATTGCAGCCAAAAGTTTAGCAGGTACAAAAGGCTTAATTATCCAGCCTGTAGCCCCGGCATCTTTCGCCTCCATTTTTTTGTCACGCTGCGATTCGGTTGTTAAGAAAAGAATTGGGATTCTAGAATATGCATCAATTTTACGAACTTCCCTGATAAGCTCAATTCCGTTCATATTTGGCATATGCAAATCGGTAAGTAACAAGTCAATAACCTTACCATCAAAATATTTCAATGCATCCTGACCGTCAACAGCTATAATCACCTCATAACCAGCATTTTCTAATGTAAAACTTACTACTTCTCTAATACTTTCAGAATCATCGACAATTAAAATTGTTTTTGCCATAGTTTTGTAAATTATTTAACTTCCTATTATAGTTTTTTTAGAACTTTCGTAAAACCAGTATTTTCAATTAATTCTGCAATATCTTTTGGGAGGTCTACTTTAAATCTAACTCCTTTTTTATGTCTTTCGCAAGATTTTTTGAATGATACAAGCAGTTGAATTGTTGCCAGGTCAAAAGCAACAACATCATTGATGTTTATTTCAAATTCAGAAAATTCTTTTTCGACCTCTTTTAATTTTGCCACTAACTCTGTAAGGTTATTGACACCTAAATCTCCACCCAGGTATAATTGAACTAACTTTTCACCTTTTTGGGGTTGATTTAGTTTGAATTTAACATCTCTCATAAATCCAATTATTTTATATTATTAGAAAAATTCAATATCATCTTCATCATCTTCTTCTATTGCAGCATTTTCTTCTTCCAGATCATGAAGCACCCTGCCATGTATAGTTCTCTGACTGGCCATTGTATATCTTTGCTTCAGACTTTCCAAATCATAGGATCCTTCGTCAGCACCAACAGATGAATCAGATTTTATAGTAAGGTAAATGTTATTAAGTTCTAGAATTATTTCTTCAATAACCTGCTCAAAAAAGTCATAATATTTTACCTTTTCAATAGAGGTTTGAATATCAACGGCTAACTGGTTTCCATAGTCCCCGTTAATCCTCAGTATCTCTTCAACCTGTGAGTTATCTGAATTGAGTATTTTCACTACCGAAAAAATACTTTCAGAAAACTTTTGCAAATTCGATTTAAATTGTGACTCGAAGTTATTCTCAACAAGCGTTTCCAACACAACTGTTTCATCTTCAGCACTTTTAAAATACTTGCTGACATTATTAAGTTCTCCTTTAATGGATTTGTTTACATCACTTAATTGTTTCCCTAACTTATAAATTTCAGGTAACTTCTTTTCCTTTGGCCTCAATATGTCAAAAATCTCTGCAAGCCCCTTTTTTATCGATTCAAATTGATCCTGAATTTCGGTTAAATCAACTTTTAGATCATCAACCGAACCTACTATTGTTTGCACTCTATTACTAAACAACTCCCCATCCGATCCAAATTTGTTAATCAGTTCAACTGATACCTCAAGATTGGTTTCAATCTCTCTAAAATGCGATCCTCCCTTTCCAGGTTGTTGACCCGAAAAACTATTACACATTTCAGAAACAGCTTTCATATCATCCCCAATTTCAAGAAAATTCACTGTAATTTTCTCAATTGCATCCTGATATTCCTGATTGGTATGAATTAATTGTGCTACCTGAACCCCTGCAATATCTCTTATTTGAAGAAACTTGGAGGTATGTTCAGCCAGCGAAGCACTTTTGTCATTAAAATCGAAAGCATTCAACTCATCAATAATCTCTTTATGAGTATGCTGAACATGTTCCATTTTCTGCCTTATAATATCATGAAATTGCAGGTTTGTTATTATTTTACTAATATTTTCGAAGTAATCTTCAGTCTTTTTGGTTAATTGAGGCATTTGAATAGATGCTTCCTGATACCTGGCAGATAAAATAGTAACACTTGATTGTACCTGTTCGAGAATAGTTTCAAGTGTAATCGTCTGTTTTTCTTTTAGTTGACCAAAAAAGGTTTGAATTGAATTTGATAATACTTTAAGTTTATTCACTTTATTATCAAAAACGTCGTAAATTTCTTTAATGGCTTTAATTTTTTGCATTAAAGAATCCGCCTTTCCCAGTATTTGTTCCTCTTGCTTAAGATAAGTTAAGTTTAGTTTAAGGTTAGCAAGAAGAAAATTAATTGTCATCAGGTTTTGATTGAAATTCTTGATGGGAATAAACATGGAATTAAACATCCCCTGAATGGTTTCAAGTACCTTAGATCCTTTAATCACACTATCTGAAAAGCCATCAATCTGAAATTTTAAACCGGTATGAAAAGTATCAAGCTTTTTCAAAAGATAATTCCGATCTTTTCCGGCAAGAATTTCAAATAATTGTTTTGCATTTACTGAAATTTTTTCGGCCAGCTTAAAATTCTCTTTAAGGTTGCTATTAAGTGTCAAAAAATCTTTGGCGGATGATTCATTTAAGGCATTGATTTTCACATCAATATCAGATAGCAGTATGATAATTTCTTTAATTGACGCCTCGCTTAAAGAAATGTTTTTTGCATTTTTATTACTCTCCTCACTCATATGATTTTAACTTATCTTCTTTAAATATCTTGATAAATATACAAATTATTTCTGCAAAACAAGAACAGAAAAAACGCAAAATATCAGACCATAAAGTGCTTATTTAACCAATTTCTATTCCAATCTTTATAGAACAAATGTATTAATTTAAATTCAATAGCAAATTTTATATATCTCCAACCAATCAAAAATAAATATAACATTTTTTTGTGATTAATATTCAGAAAATTAACTAAAATTCATGTTTTTCAAAATAATTAGTCTTTCTTATTCAAAATTCATTGGTATTCAACAAGTAGAATTTAACAAATCAATATTGGTTTTAATCCAAAAAAAATCACTTTATCCAGAGCATTTCTAAGATAATAATTTATATTTGCCAAAATTTTAACTCAACAAGAAGAATTATGAAGAATATTTCGCTTATTTTAAATATTGTTTTGATAATTGCAGTAACACTTTTGTACGTCGACAAATTTACAGGTGCTTCAGAAGATGAAATTGATACCGAAACAGTTGCTAAGCCAGGTGAAGAAGTAGTATATATTAACCTTGATAGCCTGATGAATAGCTATGATTTATATAATGAGCTGAAAACAGAATTAATGCAGGAGCAGCAAAAGTCAGAGACTAACTTGAATTCTAAACTTAAAGGTTACCAGAGAAGAGCAATGGAATTTCAGCAAAAGGTTGAAAAAAGATTGGTCACATCAAAACAAGCTGAGCAAATGCAACAGCAATTGATGAACGAACAACAAAGCCTTGCCCAATTAAAGGATCAGTTACAAATGCAACTGATGGAAAAAGAGCAGGAAATGACAAAACAGATTTATGACAAGCTAAATGATTACCTTGAAAAATATAATAAAACAAAAAAGCATAAGATCATTCTTGGTAACACTATGGGCAATGTTGTTTTAAAAGCCGATAGTAAATTAGATATTACCAACACAATTTTAGCAGGTTTAAATGAAGAATACCAAAATAAAACAAAAACAGAAGAAGTGACTGAAGAAGAGCCTGAAAAAAGTGAGGAATAAAAATTAATCATTTTATATAAAATAGTTAAGTGCAGTTTACGCTGCACTTTTTTTTATTCCAATAAGCTGATAAATTTGCAAAAACAATAAAACTTTGCTTCGTGAACCGCTCTAATTTAACCATTTTAGAAAAATACCTGCAAAAACAATCCATTTCGCCACCTTTTATAAAATCCAAACCCAATATTAACACACATTTGGTTATTGTTATCCCATGTTACAATGAACCAGATCTACTTGAAACCCTCGAGTCTATTGAAAAATGTACAATACCGCAAAAAGGTGTAGAAGTTATCATTGTACTAAACTCTTCAGAAAACACTGAAAAAGAGATAGTTGAAACAAACAAAAAGACAAAAGTAGAAGTAAAAAAATGGAAAAATAAAAGACACTACTCCTATCACACTATTCTTCTTGAAAATATCCCCAAAAAAGTTGCAGGGGTTGGTTATGCCAGAAAAATTGGAATGGACGAGGCCATTCATCGTTTTTTGCAAACTAAAACCGAAAACGGAATCATTTGCTCGCTTGATGCCGATTCAAAAGTTGCCCACAACTACCTTATTGAAATTGAGAAGCTTTTTGGCAACAACAACGAATGTAATGGCTGTTCTATTTATTTTGAACATGCTATTGATGGAAATGAATTTGAAAACGAAATATACCGGAGAATTGCAGAATATGAAATACATTTAAGATATTACAAATCGGCGCTAAAATATGTGGATTTCCCACATCATCATTATACTGTGGGCTCGAGCTTTGCAGTTAGGGCAAAAGCCTATTGTTTGCAAGGAGGAATGAACAAAAGACAGGCTGGTGAAGATTTCTATTTTTTACAAAAAATAATGTCAATGGGAAATTACTTTGAACTGAATACCACCACCGTATTTCCATCTTCCAGGACATCAAACAGAGTTCCTTTCGGCACTGGTCCTATCATTAACCAGTATTTACAATCTCCTGAAAAAGCATTTTTGACATATAATTTTACAGCCTTCACTCCATTAAAGCAATTATTTGCTGATAAACAATTGTTTTTTAAAGCCCGCAATAATAAAATTGATGAGATTTTAAAAGATTATCATCCAGGTTTAAGGGAGTTTTTAAGTTTTAATAACTTTAAAGATGCAATTGCAACCATTAACAATAACATTGCCCACCAGAAGAACTTTGAAAGAAAATTTTTTCACTGGTTTGATGGTTTTAGGGTGATAAAATATTTAAATTTTGTGCATGATAGCTTTTTTGAAAAGCAAGAAATCACAAAAGCTCTGCAGTGTCTTTACCTAAAGAACCAAGATGCTGATATTAAGAAACTTAACAATGTTTCATTATTAAAAAAAATGAGAGCGGAAGAAAAGAGATAAAAAAAAGAAGCCGATTAAGGCTTCCCTTTTAAACTTCTTATATCTATGCTCTAAAATCTCATTACCCGATTTTTAAGCAATTTCAATATCACGAGCAGGTTTTACCTTTGCTTCTTCTTTTTTAGGAATATCAATGCTCAAAATACCCTCTTTGTATTCTGCCATAATTCTCTCACCATCAGCCGAATCGGGCAAAGTAAAGGTTCTTTGGAATGACGAGAAATTAAACTCTTTTCTTGTGTAATTAGTTTTTGATTCTTCCTCATTTACTTCTTTTTCCGATTTTACTATTAATACATCATTATCCAAATTAATTTTAAAATCAGCTTTAGTTAAACCTGGAGCGGCAAATTCGATTTTGAAATTGTCATCGCTCTCAGCAATATTTACTGCAGGTACATTTTCTTTATTCCAAAAATTAACTGAATTATCAACTGTTCCCATAAAATCGTCCATCCAGTTTCTAAAAGTTGGGTAATTGTTGTTTACTCTTCTAATAAGTGTCATCTTTTTTTCTCCTATTCTTTAGTTTTAAAATTTAAATTCATTTTATTTTCAAATACGCAAATGAATTTTCAATTTCTGTACCAATATGAAAATCAGGAAATTATGACAGAAAAGTAATATTATTCAAGACGAATTGTCATGCGATACAAAAAAAGCAGGCCATTTTGACAGCAATCATTTTAAACTTACCAGCTCTGAAAGATTTTGCAAGTTGTCAACTGCGCTACCGATAATACAGAAACAACTTTATCGACCTTATTGAAACAATTAGCATCAATGGAATAAAAGCCAAATCATATTGCTGAGGGATTAAAAACCAAAAAACCAATGCTGAAATAGCCAAAATTCCTGAAACCAGGAAGTAATATTTCAAAAATGCGGATTTTGCCTTCCTGAAAATTATAAATGCAATAAAAAAATGAGAAGGTAAAGCCCAAAGCAGGTTCCAGTTTTTAACAACAGCAGTATGGCTGGTTGCTGTCCAAAGCAAAAATAGAATCAACCCGATAATACCAATAAAAAGAAAAAACAAGAAGTCAATTAGTTTGTATGTATTCTTTGTTTTAAACTCTCGGTAAGTAAAAAATAAAATAATTAACAGCAAAAGTCCAAAAACAAATCCCGGTCGGATAAAAATTGGAGTATGAAGATCAACATCCTTCTGTTGAAATAATATTTTGGAAGGTTGTGCAAACTCTTTATTATTTAATTTTGCGTTTGCAAATGATGTTTTCAAATAGTCTGGTAAAAAGGTACTTTCGGCTAAAGTTGCTTTTCTATCAGTAATAGCGCCTAAAACCAGATTTATCCCAAACCTTGTCCAGGCATAAGGTTCTAAATACGGTGCCAGCATTTCTCTAAAGGTAATCGGCTCATAATTTACTTCATCAAAAACCAAATCTTTTCCCAATTCATTCTGGAATACATCACGAATCCTGGTTGCACAATTATCAAAGAAAAAATCATACAAATAATATTCGTTACCAGGTTGCCTATTATTCTCTAAAAACCTGAAAACTAATTCTTTTTCCTCCTGATTTAGGTTTAAAATCTGTTCATAAACCGAACGGTTTTCACTCGTATATTCTTGAATAGAATAACGTGTTGGATTGACTGTTAACTTATAATTCAGGTAGCCTCGAGCAAACTTTACATAAAAATTAGGTGTATTAAAATCAAAAGTTCCGTAATTATAAACCCAGTCAATACCTCTTAATGGATCTTTTACCCTAATGGCACTATGCCCAAAATAAATATATATCTCCGTTCCTGGGTTACTGGTTAAAAGGCTAATTTCTGCTCTTTCGGATAAAATCTGAGACTTTACACTGAATCTTTGAAAAGCAACAATGGTTACCAGCAATAAACTGTATTTCAACAACCTCATTGTTCAAGTTTTAAAAGTTTAGCCCGCAAAATAATAAAAAAAAGCGATCCAAAACAGAATCGCTTTAAAACCTATATTAAATTTTCAAATATTAAAATCAGAAAATTTTCGCCTAATTATAAATTGTGCTTTTTAGTAAATTCGCTAAGAATACCATCCAAATCAGGAGTTCCAATTTCTTGTAAATCATAATAAACACGGGTAGTTGGTTTATTTATTTTTACAATTCTGGCTAAATCGATAGGGGTTCCAATAATTACAGAATCACAATCAACACTATTGATTGTTGTTTCAAGGTCTTTCAGTTGCTCTTCGCTATACCCCATTGCTGGAAGAAGAATTCCAATATTTGGATAAATCCTGAAAGTTTCAGCTAATTTACCCACCGCAGCTGAACGAGGGTCGATAATTTCAGCAGCTCCGTACTTTTGAGCAGCAACAGTACCGGCGCCAAGTTTCATCTCGCCATGAGTTAAAGTTGGCCCATCTTCCACAACCAATACTCTTTTCCCCTTAATTACCTCAGGATTATCAACTTTGATTGGGGAAGCACCATCAACAACAATTGCATTTGGATTTACTTCTGCAATACTTTCTCTTACTATTTGAATGCCTTCCGGACTGGCTGAATCCATTTTATTTATAACAATAACATCTGCTAACCTCATATTTACTTCGCCTGGATAGTAGCTCAACTCATGCCCCGGACGATGAGGATCAGCAACAGTAATAGTTAAATCAGGCTTATAGAAAGAAAAGTCATTGTTTCCCCCATCCCACAAAATAACATCACAACCGTCAGGATCATTTTCAGCAGCACGAAGAATAGCTTCATAATCAACACCAGCATAAATCACATTACCTCTAACTACATGTGGCTCATACTCTTCCATTTCCTCAATAGTACATTTATGCTTCTCTAAATCAGCCACTTCTGCAAAACGTTGTACTTTCTGGGCAACTAAATCGCCATAGGGCATTGGGTGACGAACAGCAACCACTTTAAGCCCTTTTTCCATCAGGTATTCAATCACTTTACGTGATGTCTGGCTTTTTCCGCAACCAGTTCTTGTTGCAACAACTGCCACAACAGGTTTGATGCTTTTAATCATGGTGTCATTGGGGCCTAAAAGGTTAAAATTAGCTCCTGCTGCATTGACCAATGCTCCCACTCGCATAACTCTGTCATAAGGCACATCACTATACGAAAAAGTACAATCATCAATATTTTTTTCCTTGATTAATTTACCCAATTCTTCCTCAGCAACAATTGGAATTCCTTCAGGATACAAATCACCTGCTAATTCAGCAGGATATTTCCTGCCATCAATATCAGGAATTTGAGCTGCAGTAAATGCTACAACGTTGTATTGCCCGTTGTTGCGATAATAGGTGTTAAAATTGTGAAAGTCTCTTCCAGCAGCACCAATAATAACTACATTTTTCTTTTCCATGCTGTATAATTTTTTAGTTGTCAATAATTAGAATTACACAAATATAATTTTTTTATCAGCTTGTTTCTATGATTTTAAACAGGTTACAAAAAAGATATTAGTATCATGTTGTTTGTTTTTGCAAAAACATTAGCAAAAAATATGTGGTTTAAAATGTAACTGACTTTCCCTATTATTAACTTGGCGGCAATATACCGAGATTTTTTCATTATCTTTGTTCTATGGAAAAAGTTGATTTAAGAACGCTGTCTGAAGAAGAACGGTTTATTATTAGGAAAACAGCTATTAAGTTAGTCAAGAAAGGTAAAAAAC
>JBNKJW010000249.1:0-3259 GCA_050291445.1 Bacteroidales bacterium
TGCCAAAAATGAAGACGAATGCCGGCGCAAAAAAGCGATTTAAGCTGACAGGTACTGGCAAGATTAAGAGAAAGCATGCATATAAAAGTCACATTTTGACAAAAAAGTCAACGAAAAGAAAGAGAAATCTTACTTATTTCACCACTGTCAATAAGACTGATGAGAACAACATTAAGTTGTTGCTTGCAATGAAATAATCAATTATTAGATTTAAAAAAGTATTTTAACCAGGAATTTAGTACCTAAGCTTTTTGTAACAGTAAAACACTAAATTTCAAAATAAACGAAAAATTATGCCAAGATCGGTTAACTCGGTAGCATCGAGACACAGAAGAAAAAAGATATTAAAGCAAACCAGAGGTTACTTTGGTAGAAGAGCGAATGTCTATACAGTTGCGAAAAATGCGTTGGAAAAAGGGCTTCAGTATGCCTATCGCGACAGAAAAAACAAAAAAAGGAGCTTTAGGGCACTTTGGATTCAGAGAATTAATGCAGCTGCCAGAGAGCATGGCATGTCTTATTCTGAGTTTATGGGTAAAGTTCATAAAAAAGGTATTCAGTTGAACCGTAAAGTTCTAGCTGATTTAGCCATGAACCACCCAAAAGCTTTTGAAGCCATTGTGAATGAAGTAAAATAAATTATTGAATATCAGTATGCTACATATGCTGTTGGCTTGCCAACAGCATTTTTTTTATAAACCAGCTTAGCCAATGTTTTTTGTGAAAAAAGAAACTATTTAGCATTTAAATTGTTAACGATTTAAGACCTTGGCAAGGGGTATTAACCATTCTTTTGAAAAACAATAGCTAATTTTGGGCTAAAGCCCAACTTTTAATCGACTTTTAATTGAACTAAATATGAAAATAGCAATTATCGGATATGGAAAAATGGGCAAAACCATAGAACGATTAGCCCTTAACAATAATGATGAAGTTGTTTTAAAAATTGATGATACTAATTTGGATCAGTTTACTGAGGAAAACTTAAAAAAAGCAGACGTTGCCATTGAGTTTTCAACACCTTCGGTTGCTTTTGATAGTATCTCTAGATGCATAAAAGCCGGTGTTCCAACAGTTTCAGGTACAACTGGCTGGTTGGATAAATTTAGTATAATAGAGGATATGTGCAAAGACGGTAAAGGGGCCTTTTTCTATGCTTCGAATTTTAGCGTGGGAGTAAATATTTTCTTTAAACTAAACGAGTATTTGGCAAAAATCATGAACAACTTTTCGCAGTTTGCTATTGATGTTGATGAAACACATCATGTGCATAAACTAGACGCGCCTTCAGGAACGGCAATTACCATTGCTGAAGGGATAATTGAGAATGTAGAAAGAAAAGCTTCATGGGTGAAAGAAAATGCTGAGAATGAAGCGCAAATTGCCATAAAATCGCATCGAATTGGCGAACATCCGGGCGAACATGTTGTGAAATACGATTCACCTATCGAAAGCATTGAAATTTTGCATAGTTCTAAAACGCGTGAAGGCTTAGCAATGGGGGCTCTAATGGCGGCAAAGTTTTTGATTGGTAAAAAGGGTATTTACGGAATGGATGATTTACTTAAATTAGCTTAACTTAGTGTGTCTTTCAGACTTGCTAAGTTTTAGAATAAGAAACTCATAACTGATTCCTTAACCCTTCAGTTATCTATTTGGCTTAAAGCCTTAGTGTTGTATTTAGCTGAAAATTAGCATTTTTGTTTTAAACTAGTGTTATGTCAAAGCTAATTTGTCAGGTGACAACACCTGACAAGTGCACCAGCAAGGTGTTGTCACCTGGCTAATTACCAGAAATATCAAATTTGACTTAACACTAGCGAGTTGATAAAATTCATTAGTGTTAAGTCAAGGTTCTATCTTTCTGGCAGGGATTGCTTCGGTCTTGTTCCTTCGCATCGCAATGACGTCATTACTCGCTTTGCTCATGGGAGAAGTTCCGAGGAGGCACAACGAAGGAATTCCGAAGGGCTCAGCAAAGCTAATCTCATTAGAAATATCCTATTTGACTTGATACCAAGTTATTAACAATCTTGACCATGAAAAAAATAATACTTTCCTGGTTTTTACCATTTGCCATAGCAATAGTTTTGGTTATTATTGCCAGAATTTGGATGTTTTCAAGCTATGTGGTTAAAAATTATTCCATGGCACCAAACCTGGTTGAGGGCGATGTAGCTCTTTGTATAAATGGTATTCCAAAAAAGCGTAACAAGATTGTCCTGTATTCCCATTCCAAGGATGATTTCCTTATGTTAAAGCGACAAGTTGCCATTCCGGGAGATACTTTGGCCATAAAAGAGGGAAAGATTGTTGTTAATGGCCAAAAGATAAACGGTAATATCAATGCAATCAATCAATTTTTCTTTTATTCCGACAGTGTTAAAAAGGCTTGTAAGTTCTTGAATAATAATGATATAGTCGCTGATTTTAGAAAAGCTTACCTGGGATTTTTTGAGTGCAAATTGTCTGATGAAAATGTGAGCAAAATTAAACAACTATTTACACATTCAACAATAAAAAGAAAAAGTATTGAGCCTAAAGTGCGACCACTTGGTGAATTGTTTGGCCATTTATTTTATTGGAATTATGATAATATGGGCTCCTTACTTGTTCCTAAAAAGGGAATGAAGATTTGGTTAGGGAAACGCTCGTTTTATTTGTATAAAGAAATTATAGAACAAGAGACCAATAAAAAGCCAGAAATAAGAGAGCAGGGTATTTATATTGGAGAAACGAAGCAGGATATTTATACTTTTAAAAAGGATTATGTTTTTCTGGTAAACGATAACAGAAGTAATCACAACGATTCCAGAGCCACAGGTTTTGTTGCAAAAGACAGGTTAAAAGGGACTTATTTGTTTAAATTACCCTGGTAACTTTAAGATACAAAAAAGAAGAGCGCAAAGTTTCAACTACTTTGCGCTCTTCTTTTTTGTATCTTAATTTTTATTTTCTTTTCTGCATTTGTTGTCGTTGCTTTGCAGCTTCTTCCAACCGCGCCTGAAATTTTGATTTCTTTTTCGGCTTTTTCTTGTTTTCCTGCAATTTTTGCAGAACAGCTTCGTCATCTACAAATCTTCTAATCAACAAGGTTTGACCAATTGTGATTACGTTTGATAAGAAATAATAGTAACTTAAGCCTGAAGAGTAGTTGTTAAACCAAAGTAGCATCATTACCGGCATCATGTACATCATCATTTTCATACCTGGCATTTGCGAACTTCCTGTTTGCATTTGGGCACCATTGATTTTTGTA
>JBNKJW010000250.1:0-8624 GCA_050291445.1 Bacteroidales bacterium
GCCTCAGCTGAATCATTTAACGCTAAACTAAAAGCTTTTAGGGCTACCCAAAGAGGAGTTACTGATATGGCTTTCTTTCTTTTTAGAGTAGCTAAAATATATGCTTAAAAATCTAAGTCCTCAACTTTATGAAATGACCCATTAAAACTTTGATAATACCTAATTCCTTTTTGAAGATATTCAATTATACAGAGTAAAACCCAGAATCAGTAAATATTGTTTAGTATAATGAAAATAAAACTAAAACTATACGCTTGCCATCTAGTTTACAACTAAATTAATAAACTTGCAACAACAAGTATTTCAAAAATTGATTTAAAATATCTTCTATTGAGCTTATACACAAATTCATCTAAGTAATTTTGCAAGTATTTCCTCTTAATTTTGTGATAAACTCCTAAAAAGTTTCGTTTGGCATTTGCAATGGCAATATGCACCCAATTTAGCGTACCTTTTGTTTTTTTAGGGCTGGATTTCTCCATAACATGAATTTCAACAATGTCTTCTATTCCCAGCTAAGTATTGCTTTTATCAGAAAACACAACCTAATCTTCATCTATTGATTTTTTAACTTCATCATCAATACTTTCCGAATCTAGTGTCAAGTCAAATTTGATATTTCTGGTAATCTGGGACTGTATCAAAAGTCTTAAAAGTGAGGGGCATTGAGCACTTCGACAGGCTCAGTGTACCACTTGTCGAAATGCCCATCTTGTTGATTATCTGTATTCACTTCGACAGGCTCAGCGACCAAAAGTTAGTTTTGATATAGCCCCTGGTGCACTTGCCAGGTGTTGTCACCAGAAACATTGGCCTTGACATGACACTAGCAATTTTGTTCTCATGATTACATTTTTAGGAAAATGTTTGAAACAATAAAAATAAATAATAGTCAAAAAGATAAAGAAACCGTAATGACAACTTTTAGGTATTATTAGGATTTTGAAGTGGTACTTTTCTTCCAAAGTAAAACCTCCGAAAATTTAGTTTTTCTAATTGATTTCACCTCATCAAATCGACAGATTGATAGCCTGGTTTCTTTTTCAAAAATTGAGGTTTAAGAAAAAAGGGTTAACTTTATTATTTCTTAAGCATTCATCCGGTTTTTATAATGACGCAAAAGCTCAATCAATTAATCCAACTACTAAAAGAAGAATTGCGATTTTTTTTTAGCATTAGTCTTGGTGTTTTTCTTTTTTTACTTTTTTTTCAGCCTTTTTCGCTCGAACGGTTCGATTTTAATAACAAATTATTGTTTGTAGCTGGCCTTGGAGCCATTATTTTTTTGTTTATGGTGATAGCCCGCTTTGTCACGCCTATTTTCATAAAGGATTATCCGGAAGAGAAAAAAAATGAACATCTCTTTGTTTCTTATTTAGGAGGTTTTCTTATTTTGACTTTGTGCTCGGTTGCATTTGCTTTTTATTTAAGGTATGTGGGGGGAATAAGTATTAGCTTTTTTATTATGTTTAAGATTGTGCTGATTTGTGCCTTTCCTTTAACCGCCTTTCGAGTTAATGATATGATTAAGGAGCTAAAAAAACATAACGAGGCGTTAATTACAGAAATGGAAACTATGCAAAAAAAAGTAAGTAAGTACGAAGAAAACCATCTGAACAAAACAGTTGAAATTTCTTCGGAAAATTATACTGACAGAATTGAACTGCCTGTTTCTGAAATTGTTTATGTTAAATCAGCTGACAACTATGTTGAGGTGGTATTTAATGAAGAAAATACTTTTAAAAAAAAGCTACTACGAAACACACTCAAAAATATTGAATACCTACTCAGGTTGAACAGTAATTTTATTCGCTGTCATCGAATTTGCATCGTAAATATTAATTACATCGTTCGGTTAAACCGAAGTTACAGTAAAAACTGGCTGACAATAAAAGGTACCAATGAAGAGCTGCCTGTTTCTCGTCAATATCTTCTGAAACTAAAAGAGGTTATGGGTTGGGGGTGAATAACACTCACCCCATAAAAACAACACTTGCCCAGTTTGGGGTGTTTTGACCACTAAATTAATTCAATTACCCCTTTTTTTTCTTTTCAAATCGTGAGTGTCTTAACTTTATTGAAATTTTTATTGCATTATGAATGTTTTATTGATATATCCAAAACATCCAGATACGTTTTGGAGTTTCAAACATGCGTTAAAGTTTATATCAAAAAAGGCTTCGGTTCCACCACTTGGATTAATTACAGTTTCGGCAATGTTGCCAACAAGCTGGAATAAGAAACTTTTAGATATGAATGTTTCGGAGCTGAAATTAAATGATATTGCCTGGGCAGATTATGTTTTTCTAAGTGCCATGTATGTTCAGAAACAATCTGTGGATGAAGTTATTGCAGTTTGTAAAAAACATAGCAAAAAACTAGTTGCAGGTGGGCCTTTGTTTACTCAAGAATATAGAAGTTATCCACAAGTTGATCATTTTATACTAAACGAAGCAGAACTGACCCTTCCAAAGTTTCTTAACGATATAAAAGCAGGCAAAACACTGAAAAAAGTTTATCAAAGCAACCAATTTGCTGAAATGAAAAACAGTCCTGTTCCTGACTTTCATTTGCTTGAGAGAAAAAAATATGCAGCCATGAATATTCAGGTATCCCGAGGATGTCCGTATTCCTGCGAATTTTGCGAAATAACAGCACTTCTTGGTCACAAAGTGAGGATGAAAAGCACCCAACAAATAATTGACGAATTGGAAGTGTTATGGAATTTAAACTGGAGAGGAGATATTGCTATTGTTGACGATAATTTTATTGGGAATAAAAGCGAGATAAAAAACAATCTTTTGCCAGCAATAAAAAACTGGATGAGGGAACATAAACTTCCCTTTTCTTTTAATATTCAAACAACTATTAATTTGGCCAGTGATGAAGAACTTATGAAACTGATGGTCGAAAGTGGTTTTAATTCTGCATTTATTGGAATAGAAACCCCTTCCGAGAAATCTCTTATTGAATGTAATAAGTTGCAAAACAAAAATATAAATATGATAGCCAGCGTAAAAAAGCTCCAGAGGGCTGGTATACAGGTAAGTGGAGGTTTTATTGTTGGGTTCGATAATGATTCACCAAATATATTTCAACGGCAAATTGAATTTATCCAGCAAAGTGGAATTGTTTCAGCAATGATAGGATTGCTTAATGCACCTAAAAATACCAGGTTGTATAAAAGGTTGAAAGCAGAAAATCGATTAATTGCTGAGGTTACAGGTAATAATACGGATTATTCAATGAATTTTAAACCCCGGATGAATACTGGCAAACTTTTAACCGGGTATAAAGAGGTGATAAAGAATATTTATAATTCAAAACCTTACTACAAAAGAGTACGTCAACTTTTAATGAACTATAAAAAACAACATGCCAGGCGCAATAGATTTCAATATTTATATGTAGTAGCTTTTTTTAAGTCGCTTATTGTTATTGGGATATTAAATAAAGGGCAGCTGCAATTCTGGAAAAACCTGTTTTGGACCCTTTTCAAACGACCAAAGTTGATTGTTGAAGCCATTATGTTATCAATATATGGTCATCATTTCAGAACGGTTTATGGGTTGCGCAATAAAAAAGCTGTATAAATAATTCTTGACCAGGGTTAAATATTCAACCTAGTTTAGCCATCTTAATTTAAATTTAAAAAATAACGAAGTAATTATGTCAAAAGTAAAAGTAAAGTTCTCGAAGCAAAATGCCGATTTTATAATAGAACTTAGAGGAAGAGTTAAAGAATATTTTGAAAAAAGTGGGAAAAGCAGATATGGGAATGCCAATTTGGTAATAAAATCAGCATTTATGACTTTACTTTATTTCACCCCCTATGTTCTGATGCTAACTGGAAATATAACAGCCAGCTGGGCCGTTTTGTTAAGCTGGTTAATAATGGGTGCAGGAATGTCGGGTGTTGGGATGGTATTAATGCACGATGCTAATCATGGTACCTATTCAAAAAGCAGCAAAATAAACAAAATATTGGGT
The DNA here is from genome assembly GCA_050291445.1 of Bacteroidales bacterium. Taxonomy (GTDB): domain Bacteria; phylum Bacteroidota; class Bacteroidia; order Bacteroidales; family NBLH01; genus NBLH01. Next base: position 3,991 of record JBNKJW010000250.1, read on the forward strand.
AAATCTATATATCTGTTAGGTGGGTTTCCTCCCAACTGGCGACAACAGCACAATACTATGCACCATGGTTATACCAATGTTGATGGGTACGATGAAGATATTGAACCGATAAACATTCTAAGGTTTTCTCCACATAAACCATTAAAAAAAATTCATAAATATCAACATTGGTATGCACTGTTTTTATATGGTTTAATGACTGTTTCGTGGGCAACTGACAAAGATTTTAATCAACTTAAGAGCTACCTGAAACAAGGTATTTCTTTAACTAGCAAATTGAACTATCGTCAGCTGTTTGTTGATTTAATTATTACAAAATTTCTATATTATTCCATTTTTTTAATTATTCCGCTTATTTTAATTCCTGTAGTCTGGTATTGGGTGCTACTTGGTTTTTTTGCAATGCATTTTGTTTGTGGGTTTATTTTGGGCATTGTTTTTCAAACAGCACATGTTATGCCTACTTCCGAATACCCTGTTCCGGATGAAAAGGGGCAAATTGAAAACAACTGGGCCATTCACCAATTACAGACAACCGCTGATTATGCACCAGGCAGTAAGGTTCTTTCATGGATGATTGGTGGGTTAAATTATCAAATTGAGCATCATTTGTTCCCCAATATAAGTCATATTCACTATCGCCCTTTATCTAAACTGGTAAAAGAAGTAGCCATTAAACATAACCTGCCTTACCATGTCCAGGATAATTTCATTAAAGCAGTTATAGCCCATATTAAAATGCTGAAAAAATTGGGACAGCCGGTTACGTCAACCATAAAAAACAAGGCTCAAACTGCAATAATCTAAGTATTGTTAGTTAAAAGAGGGCAGGGACTGTATCAAAACTGACTGTTGGTTGCCGCATTTCAACAGGTGATATGCTGAGCACTTCGGCAAGCTCAGTATACCACTTGCCGAAGTGCTCAATGACCCTCACTTTTACGACTTTTACCTACGGTGAGGGCTTCACCGTTGGTACAGCCCCATTTTTAATAGACTTGCGAGTTTATTAAAAATAGATAAATAGGATTCACAAAAATAAAAGTCTATCTTTGCCAAATCTTAGTCTTGAAAATCTGCGCTTTCATTTGCTAGTACACCCATTTGTGATTAGTTGATAACTGCACTTTTTTTAAAATTCTATTTGTTATAGTTTTTATCGGCACTACATTTTATAGTCATAATATACTTATTCATTAAATACAACTTATAGGTTTGCTGATTGGTGTCACTGCAAATAATTCAATTTCTTTAACATGTATACTAATATAAAAAACCGTTTTAGCTGTGTTGTTTTTATTGCAAAATATGCCGGCAGAATTTCTGGAATAACGACAATAGAAAAAGTCGTTACAGAACAAAAGAATAAGTGTAAAACAACAGAATATTGTAAAAAGAGATATTAATGCGACAACTGGTAATATCTCAAAAAATAACCAATCGAAACCAGGAGTCGATTAGTAGATATTTTAAAGAGATTAATAAATACTCATTAATTACGGCTGAAGAAGAAGTTGAGCTATCAGTCAGGATTAAAAAAGGGGACGAAATTGCGCTTGAGAAATTAGTGCTTGCAAATTTAAGGTTTGTGGTTTCAGTTGCAAAGCAATACCAAAACCGAGGAGTATCTTTTTCCGATTTAATAAATGAAGGTAACCTGGGATTGGTAAAAGCGGCAGGAAAATTTGATGAAACCAAGGGCTTTAAGTTTATTTCTTATGCCGTTTGGTGGATCAGGCAATCAATGACGCAGGCAATTTCGGAGCAAACAAGAATTGTTCGTTTGCCTATCAACAGGATTTCGTCTATCAATAAAATAACAGGTGCAATACCTTATTTGGAGCAAGAATTAGAGCGGGAGCCTACCAATGAAGAAATTGCAACTTATCTCGACCTTTCTGATGAGGAAGTGACAATTGCCAATACCGTTAAAAAGAGGCAGATTTCATTCGATATGCCTTTTTCCAGCAGTGATGATAACGATTTTAATTTGTATGAGCTGGTTCCCAGCGAAAGTTCTCCTCTACCAGATGAGCATTTATTAGATGAATCGCTTACTATTGATATTGAGCGGGCTATGAAAAAGTTAAGTTCAAGAGAATCAGATATTATAATACTTTCTTTTGGTTTGTGTAAAACTCCGGTTCATAGTTTACAAGACATTGCAGATAGTTATAAAATGACAAAAGAACGGGTAAGGCAGATTAGAAATGCAGCATTGTTTAAACTAAAAAAGATACTGGAAAGTTACAAGAAGTTCTAGAAGTACAAGGACTTTTAAGCTACCACTGCCTGCACAAACTATCGGCTCTTTTTAGCAGGGTTGGGATACGGTGTTCACCAGCCATTAGTTTAATATTTTTTGCTGCTGTATCCAAATCAATTCCTGCACTAGTAATAAAAAGAGGCGTTTTGCTTTCGCCACGATAAATTTCGCGATAGTTTTCACCTAATGAATAGAAGCTTTTTTTAGCCACTCCAATTACCGGTATTTTTTTATCCAGTTTCTGATAAAGATAAGCTCCCAGACCTTTTTTGTAGATATCACTCAGCCAAACAAAGCCATCAATAACAATAGTCGTAATGTCTTCATTCACAGTTCTTAGTATACTTGTTAAACAGGGTAGTTCCCTTTTGTAAAACTGTCCTGGAATGTAGTCTTTAATTTTATCAAGTTGAACAGTATATTCTTTAAAACTTTCAGTATCGTTCCAGTTTTTAAACACAATGCCGGCAGCATTAGCAGTTCTTTCTTTGTAATCTACATCGGTGGCTAAAATCATCCAGTTTTTTTATGAAAAAGAAAGCCCGAAATTATTAAAAATCGGGCTATAAAATGTTTGTTGGTGTAATTTTATTTGAAAAAATAATAAACAGCAAATAATGCCCTAAAGTTCCTGGCTGCGGTTATGCTTTGAGGAATGCCTTTCTCATCATAAGTTCCATCGCCAAATTTTGCAGACGTATATTCACCTTCAAATGCTAAACGGACATGGTCAAAGTTGAAAATTACTCATGGAGATACGCTGTATAAGGATTCAATATCTAAACCAAGTCCGGGTTGAATTATAAAAATGTCATCTTTGAAGCCTTGGTTTTTTGTATAACCTGCAAATAGTCCAAATTGTGTGTCACCATTGGGATGAAAATCTGTCCAAAATGACATTGTTTTTGAGGGAGTGTATTTTACGTCTCCGGTTACAAAGTTCCAAGTTTTTTTATTGTTAAGCATTGCATTTTCATAATCATGAGAATGATGGCAAATGGTGTCCAAATTAGTAGAAGCAACAGATAAACGTCTGGAGGTTTCCAATTTAGCCAACATCATGTCTTTGTACCTTTTGTTGGCTATTTGGTTGATATACAGGTTTTTGCGAGTGCTGTTGTGATGGTTGTAATAGCTGTTGGCGTAATTATAAATGGCAGCTTTAGGTTCTCCAAATTCATCAATCCATCCCTTAAATAGCCCAATTGCCCTATTTGTAGCTGTTTTCGATTTTGCTAAACAGTTATCAGGCTTATTATAATGTTCTGGTTAAATTTAGCCAATTTTTAATTTTATAGAATTGAAAAACTGAAAGAGCCTTTTACTTTGAAATTTAGCATTTTACTTTTATCTTTAACTCTAAATATTCAAAAAACAAATACTATGCATGAAGAATATAAAATTGTTTATAGTCAGTTAATTGATAATATTCTGCTTCAGCTTGATTTGCCCGAGGACAAAAATTTTATGCAGTCCTTAAAAAACTTTCAGGGCCAGGTAAAGGCATTGGAGCAAGAGCTGGGGATTAATAGCAAACTAACCAAAAATATATATTTTATTAGCTCAGAGCTTATTCAGGCCGTAATACACAATGGGATTTTTAAACAAGAGGTTTTTGTTAATAACGTAAAAATTTCATATTTGAACAAAAAATTCTTTTTGCTAAGCCAAAACCTGGTTGAAATAAAAAACATTCCACGTGTTCAGATGAAATTTGATGAAGTAAACAGTGCTTTTGACGCAGAGGATACGCACAAGGAACTTCAACTACGTTATAATCACAAACTTAAGACTAATCCAAAATCAAAAAGTTTGGTAAGTGTTGGCGTACTTGATTTAGCACGGAGGTCGCTTAACAAAATCCTCTACAATTTTGAAGAACTGGATAATACTTATGCTGTTTTTTCGATAATATGTACGATAGATGTAGACTAGGAGCCCTATAAATGTGCGCTTTGATTAAATTTACATGAATAGTCTTCATAGTAGCTAAGTTCTTTTTTTCTTCCACAATAGTGTCCATTTTACTATTTTTGATTTGTTAAATGAGTTTCTATTCTTCTCTTTGTTTTGACTATAAAACGGCACTTCTTTCCTCTTTCAACATTTTTTTGATGGTTTTTATTGAAGTAAAATTAATGGCATGAAAGTTATTGAGGTTAACCTGGATATCATCCTAAAACAAATTCAACTCTCTGATGCAAGCAGAATATTTGCAACTATTAATAATCAAAGAGTTTATCTTATATCAAACCGCTATCAAGATAATAAAAAAGGCATTGGTATAACTTAGAGAACGAAGTGAACGTTCTCATGACCAAAGGGAATAATGCCGAAGAATTAGCATGTTAAGCAAATTTATTTTCTG
>JBNKJW010000251.1:0-31539 GCA_050291445.1 Bacteroidales bacterium
TTCTTTTTAATCGGATGTAATCTAATGTCAATAATAAATTGGGGTTTAAATCATTTTTCGAAACACCAATCCGATTAAATACTTTATCAATCAAGGAAAAATCGGTCTCCACATCTTCTAATTTATTCTCAATCGCCAAAATGGAACTATCAACTTTATGCACAAATAAAAGAATCTGTTTTAGATAACTTTCAAAGTGAGTATAAATGAGTAAGAAAATTCCTTTTATTAATGTTTTATTAGTCTTACTGTGCTCATTTTCCAGTTCGCGGAACCTTATATTATGCTTTCTTTTATATGGATTATTATTAAAATAATCTTTAGTCAATGTATCAGGTTTTTCTTCAAACATTTGCTTATAGTCGATACTAAATTGATTCCAGACTAATGAATAATGAGTAAAACTATTGTTAAGGTCTGATAAAATCCGATAATATTCCCTTAACTCAGCTGTTTTCATAATAGTTTTGTCAATTGCCTCCTAGTAATCATTTTTTTGAGGCGTTATCAATAAACCCAAATCATTAGTTCCTTCATTTATTTCAATCAACACAGTTAGTTTTCTAAAATTCCAGAATCTACCTTTCCATTTCCCATCTTTAATTTCCTGAATCTCTGTATTCCAATCAAACTCACTTTTATTGTTGTAATCAACCCCGAATAGATTAATAGCTTTATTTATTATTCCCTCATACTCTCTGAAAAAGTTGAAATAGGAGTAATTTTTAGTCTTACGGTATAAGTAGATATAGTCCTGATTATCTTCTTTTATACTATCAATCAAGTTGAAATAACCTAAATATTTGTGGTGAGGTTTAATTGTCGTTGTGTGTCTATTGAATTTAATTGACGGTTTTGAATTTATTACGATTCCATTCTTTAAATCATTAATCAATAAATCAAACAATATATTTGGTGAATTTTCTTTTTGTTTTGAAAGCAAGCTGAAAAATGGAATGAAATCGCCAATATGCATAACCTCTGTCTTAATATCTAGAAGTCTATACATTACTTTTGTTTTTTTTAGAAATCCTTGGTCATCTGAAACAACATAATCACAAAATGCTCCATAATAACTATGGTATCCATCGTTCATTACGTTTTTGAATTTTACAGATTTTGATGGTTCTTTGCTTATTCCAAGTAAATCAAGAGTAAGGTATGCATTAATATAGAAATCATAATCAGTTACTTCTTTATCACCGTTGGGGTTTAAGTTGCTATTGACATATTCAATAAATGATTTTTGAAGAACTGAGTTTTTTAAATCATCGTTAAAATCAACCTCGTCATACGTTACAGAAAACTTTCCATTATTTATGTACTTGTCTACAACATTCCTCAAACCTTTATATGTCGATTTGTCTTCCTCCATTGAAGTTAACATCCCCATAAAATGCTCTGTCCATTCCATTAATGTCATAGATGAAACACCAATAGGTAAAACTTTTTTTAGCGGAGCTAATATGTCATCTGGCAAATTTTCAATCTGTGAAAATCCAAAGTCCAAATTTTGATTATAAAATAAATCTTTAGCATTCTCCAACTGCTTTCTTTGCTTATCTGTTGCTAAACTTAAATCAATGTCGTCGAATAGCTGAGAAAATGGAATTGGTTCATCGTCACTCTCAATATCTTTAAAAGCTTCAAGTGGCTTTGCCAAATAACAAGAAGTTCTTTTGTCTATTGCATGGTATGATAGATAATTGTCTTTAACTAAAGTTTCTATAAACTCTAATTCTCGATATTTTATATCAGTTTTGTCATTTTTTAAATCAAGTAAATGACCATGAGAATAGCAAAAAAGAAACATTTCCTTATTCTGATTCAGGTAATCTAGCAACCTTTTATATTCAGGTTCTTCTCCTTTGAATAGGTGACTAAAAATCTGTTTATCAAAATATATTCTTTCCACTTAATTTATAGCACTTTCGTTTCTTAGCATTACTGGCAATATTTGTATATCTGTAATCCACAATAAACTTATGGATATTTTTTTATTGTCAGTATTTAAATCTTCCATAAAAATATACCTTCTCCACATCAGCCCCAAAGGATTTTAACTAAAATGCACCCAAGTGAAAAAAAAAGTTATTTAAGGGGGTTATATTTTTAAGTTTTGGTTATTAATGGGTTTAGGGTGGTGTGAAATGGTCATTTTTCATTGGTGTTTTGGCATTTCGGCAGGCTCAGTGACCGAAGCTCAGCGACCGAAGTTCAGTGGCCAATTGGTGCTTTGTTTATTGATTTTTCATAGGTTGATAATGGGATGGTAAATTTAAAATTACTGCCCTTACCTGGCTCACTTTCAACCCATATTTTGCCGTTATTTTTTTCTACAAATTCTTTACATAGTAATAAGCCAAACCCGGTCCCTTTTTCGCCTGAGGTTCCTGTTTTTGAATTTGATTTTTTTAAATCCCAAAAATTGGATAGATTTTCTTTTTCTATTCCAACTCCATTATCCGAAACCGTAATTGTTGCAATTGTATCATTTTTTTCGATACTAATTTTAATTAGTCCGTTTTTAAACGTGTATTTTATTGCATTTGAGATTAAGTTACGTAGAACTATCTTAAACATATTTAAGTCTGCATTTAGGATTGTTTTTTCATGGTCATAAAATTCTATTGTTATTTCTTTTGCATCTGCCTGGTGTTTTAAATAATTAATAACTTCGTTGCAAACCTCTTTAAAAAAAATGTTTTGAGAGTTAATTGTAAAGTTACCTGACTTAGATTGTGACCACAATAACAAGTCTTCGAGTAAATTATAGGTTTGGTTAGTTGATTGATGAACTATATTTATTAGGTATTCAATTTTATCAATATCGTATTTATGTAGATTTTCTTTTAATAATTTAGTTAATCCTAAAAGAGAGTTAAACGGACTTTTTAAATCGTGGGCCAGAACAGAAATAAAGCGGTCTTTGTTATTGTTAGCTATTCTCAGTTTTTTTTCATTTTTTTCTGCTCTAATACGTTCGATTGTGTAATTTTTATGAACAAACCGAATTACAATAAATATAGAAATGCCTGAAAAAATCAGACCTATCAGGATGTCAATCCATCTGTCAAATTCCGAAGGATAAGAAATAATTATTTCAGGTTTGTATAAATGAATAAACATTAAAAGAATATTTATCAAAATAAAAAAGCCAAAGACAAATTTTTTGTGTTTATCCGGAATAATTATTAACCCGAGCATAAGAAAGACCAATAATATCAATGAGTTGGGTCCATTTATGCCGCCATTAAAAACCCAAACAATTGATATACCAATAATACCAACAAATGCAACTACTAAAGGAAGTTTTTTGTGTGTGCGTTTAAATCTTGCAAAGTAATAAAGAACAATGGCTAAAACTGCAAATGAAAATGGGGCTACCGAGGCAATAACGGAGGTCGTTAGAAAAATATTAACTATCCCTCCCACAAGACCCATAAATATGCCCATAAGTATGGTAGACACCAATAATCGATGTTCTAACGAAAACCCTTTATCTCTTGCCAAAATATAGTTGGTAATTTTTCTTATTTTCAAAAACTTCATTAGAATACTTTCTTATTGTTTTGGTTTTTACTTGTGCTAAAGTATTCAATCTAGTGTTAAATCAAGGCTAATATTTCTGGTGATACCACTTGGCAAATGCACCGGGGGCTATATCAAAACTAACTTTTGGTCGCTGAGCCTGTCGAAGCGAATACTGATAATCAGCAATATAGGCATTTCGACAAGCTCAATGACCCTCACTTTTAAGACTGTTGATACAGTCCCAGATTACCAGAAATATCAAATTTGACATGACACTAGCCTTGACTTAACATTAATTTGGCGTAGATCGCTCATAACTAAACTCTCCACCACTTGAACCTGAAGACCAACTTAAAAAATGAACATCAAGGTAAATATCATCAGCTACCAGGTAAAAAACAACATCCTTGCCTGGTAAATATTTTAGCTCAGTTTCTTCCAGTTTCTTCATACAATCAGAAAAAGTAAGACTTGCCCTATCAGCAGCTTTACCATAAGCCATCATTACGTTACCAGGATCGCACCCAATTGCCCCAGGTGCTTTATTTATCAGCACACCATTGCTAGCCCTGGTCAGCCATACATTTTCAGTAATCCTGTCCTGAAAAGCTTCGGCATTGGTATCGGCATTGGCAGGCTTATAAAATGTGGTTTTAGTCCCGTTCCAAACGAATTCTAAATCATTCAGGTTAACAGTTACATTCGAGGTGGCAGTCTTCGAACCATTTGATAATGAAATAATTGCCGTCAAAGCCGGTGAGGTTTCATAATCAAATGCAAGTTTATTGGCAACACTCAGTTCGCCAGTACTTGCATTTATTGAAAAAGCACCCTCAATTGATTCAGAGCTTATCGAATAAGTTATTGCTCCAACATCTGAAGAACCTGTAATAGTTCCCAATACTTGTCCATTATCAGGGTTTTCATCAATGGTCACTAGCAGGTCATCAGCTGCTATATTTGCTTGTGGTTCATCACCTTTATTACAGGCAAAAAAAGGCAGTAATAAAAATAATATCACAAATTTAAATATCTTCATAATATTTTAAAAATCAAATAATTAAAGTAGAAACAGATTAAAAATATGCCGAAGATAGGAATTACTGAAAATAGAAAACAAGGTTATTTAGATCTTATGTATAACTGGCATTTAGGCAGTAGTATGCACCTAAGTAGCCAACTTTTCTATAACCTGGTAAATGAAGAACCTTTAGCTTTATGATTAAGGCGAATAATACAACCAATAAAAAAAAGAAGTAGTAATTTATGCATTTAGGTAAATTAATTTGTAATGCAGGCAGCAACAACTGCCTACATTTTATCGCTTATTCATATTCCTTTGCTTCATCTTGTAAGTCCTTGTCCCATTTACTTTTATCCAGTTCTGACCAAATTTCAAGTAAATTGCCTTCAGGATCGCGCAAATGCACTACTCTAATTCCCCAACCCGTCATATCCGCAGGCTGATTAACAAATTCAACACCTTTTTTTAATAGCGATTGGTATTTTTCATCCACATCGTCCACCTTAAAATTAATAAGTACTTTTTCGCGAGAATTTTCTGGCAATTTTAATTCGGAATTACCAATTGTAGCAGCCATTAAATCAGACTTAAAAATGGATAATCCGGATGGTACACCAATATCAAAACTGGCATAATCTCCCCCAGGCTTTCCCCAGGTTGGATTAAACCCTAGTTTCTCCGAATAAAAATTAAAACACTCATCAAAGTGTTCAACCAATAGTCTAATGTTGTTAAATTCCATAATGTATTTTTTAAAGTTTGGAGCAAAATTACAAGTTGTTAAAATTATAGTATTGGATAAATCGGACATTGTTGTTCAAATCAATCTTTTGGGGCGTGTATCCAGTATATTCTTTTAACTCCCTTATAAAATGTGATTGATCGAAATAAGGATAAAAGTCGTTTTTATTGTGCTGTATTCTTCTTAAAGTTTTTCTTAGCCTTACTATTTTAGAGTACTCCTTTAACCCTAAACCAATTAATGATTTCATGTGGCGTTGAAGTTGCCGGCTACTTAAACCAATTTGACCGGCAACAGAGAAGACTGTTTCATTACCAGCACTTAATTCAACAATATCAAACAGCCTTTTGGTTCGATTATCTACATTATTTCCATTTAAAAAAGAGATAAAATGCTTGTTCAGCCTGTTAACCAAAAGCTGAGGAGGCATTTTTAAATGCTCAAGCAACATTTGTTTATCCAAACCAATGTCTTTTAGCTCTAATGCAGTGGAAGTATCCAACAAGCCATCAATTTTTAATCTCAGTATATTATTGATAGCCAAAGGCTTAAAACGAATTCCAAATACCTCAGTTGTAGTTGCATACTCTACTTCTACCGCCTTGCTCCAAACACCAGTAAGACTAACATTTGAAATAGTATCTCCTTTAATTACCACTATCAAATCGAAATATCCATCAGGCAAAATATCAAAAGGTTGAACAGAAGTAGTTTTTATAGAAAACCACCAGTACGATTTGATGTAATCGTGCAGCAATAGGTGCGGCTTAAACTCATTATAAGCAATCATGGTTATTTGGTCTGTGAAGGTTCAAAATTAATTAAAAGGGTTGATAATTTTTCATGCTTTGAAATATTTAAAAGGACTCCTCACTTTCTCCTCGACTGGAAGATGTATGTAAAAATATAATTCATGCACCAAAAAATGCAAAGTCATCCAGCATTGTTTGCAGGACAATGCAATTATAAAAGTGTTAAACACAGCACCAACGTTGTGCAATCAACTATGCTACTTAATTTAGAATCATTCTTTGAAAACAATATTAATTGATTTACTATATTTGTCAGCATAGTACAGCACAGCATGAAAAATCTACTTGAAGAAATATCAATTGATGTAAACTCGGGCGAAACAAAGCTTCAACAGCTTACTGGTAAATTAATCAGGCTTATTCAAACTCAATGCACCAAAGGGGAGCTGTTGCCTTCGGTGAATGCTTTAAGTAAAAAACTCAATATTTCAAGAGATACTGTTTTCAAAGCATATACAGAACTAAAAAACCGAAAAATAGTTGATTCTACCCCTACAAAAGGTTATTTTGTTAATAATGAATTAAATAAAGTTTTACTATTACTTGATTACTATAGTCCTTTTAAAGACATTATTTATCGTGAATTTGAAAGCAAACTAGATAATTCTTATTCCATTGATTTGGTTTTTCATCATTACAACAAAAAATTATTCGAATCTGTGGTTATAGAAAGTATTGGAAGATACAGTTCATACATTGTTATGAATTTTGATACCACCCAGCTTGAAATATCAGATGTTCTGAAAAAAATAGATCCTGCTAAGTTGTTGTTATTAGATATTCCGGTAAAAAAGTGGAAAGACCTTGACCAAAAAAGATATAATTACATATGGCAAAACTTTGATAGTGAGGTTTATGAAGCATTAATAAGCATCCGGGATAGAATCAGAAAATACAAACTTTTCAATATTGTCAACCCTAAAAGGCTGCAACATCCTAGTGTAACAGTTGATGTTTTTGAAAAGTTTTGCGGTGAATATAAAATTCAGGCCAAACGGTTAAATAGCTCCACTGAAATTAATGTCAACAAAGGAGACGCCTATTTTATACTTAGAGAAGGAGATTTAAATGTACTGCTAAGACAATGCAAAGAGAAAAATCTAAAAATTGGAAAGGATGTAGGCATCTTAGCTTACAACGACATTCCTTTATACGAGTTTGTTTCCTGCGGTATAACTGTAATATCAACAGACTTTAAAAAAATGGGGCAATTAGCCAGCCAATTTGTATTAAACGGAAACGAAACAAAAGAAATAATAGCTACAAAAACATTAATAAGAAACTCTTTATGAAAACAGTAAAAAACTACCCAAAGATTGGCATCAGGCCAACTATTGATGGAAGATTAGGTGGCGTAAGAGAATCGCTGGAAAAGCAAACCATGAACATGGCCAAATCAGCGGCTAAGTTGATTTCGTCTAACTTAAAGTATCCTGATGGAACTGATGTTGAATGTATTATTGCAGATTCATGTATTGGTGGAGTAGCAGAAGCAAGTGCATGTGCCGATAAATTTAAGCGCGAAAACGTAGGTGTGTCACTTACAGTTACTCCCTGCTGGTGCTATGGAAGTGAAACCATGGACATGGATCCTCATTTACCAAAAGCTGTATGGGGCTTTAATGGTACAGAAAGACCCGGAGCAGTCTATTTGGCCGCTGTTTTGGCCGGACATAATCAAAAAGGACTGCCTGCATTTGGAATTTATGGAAAAGATGTACAGGATTCAAATGACACCTCAATACCTGAAGATGTTAAAGGAAAAATCCTTCATTTTGTAAAGGCTGGAATGGCAGTTGCACAAATGAAAGGGAAGTCGTATCTATCAATGGGTACAGTTTCAATGGGCATTGCAGGTTCTATTGTTGATGAAAACTTTTTTCAGGATTACCTGGGCATGCGCAATGAATATATTGATATGACTGAATTTTTAAGAAGAATTGATGAAGAGGTTTATGATAAAGAAGAATATGTTAAAGCTCTAAAATGGGTGAAAGAAAATTGTAAAGAAGGAATAGACTATAACGAAAAACCAAAAAGCAGGGAAGAAAAAGACCAGGAGTGGAAAAAGGTTGTAAAAATGACCCTAATTGCCCGCGATTTGATGGTCGGAAACCCCAAATTAAAAGAGTTGGGTTTTGGAGAAGAAGCCTTGGGACATAACGCCATTCTGTCAGGATTTCAAGGACAGCGACAATGGACTGATTACCAGCCAAATGGCGACTTCCTGGAAGCAATTCTTTGTTCTTCCTTCGACTGGAATGGTAAGCGCGCGCCCCATTTAGTTGCAACAGAAAATGATTCTCTAAACGGAGTTGTTATGTTGTTTGGTTATTTACTTACCAATACGGCCCAAATGTTTTCAGACATTAGAACTTATTGGAGTCCTGAGGCTATTGAAAGGGTTTCTGGGATAAAACCTGAAGGAATGGCTAAAAATGGTTTGATACACTTGATTAATTCTGGTGCCTCGGCATTAGACTTTTCAGGGGAGCAGCAACATGAAGGAAAACCAGCAGTTAAACCGTTCTGGGAAATTACAGATGAAGAGATAAATAATTGCTTAAAGGCGACCAGTTGGTGTCCTGCCGTTAAAGAATATTTTAGAGGTGGTGGTTTTTCGTCTGAGTTTTTAACAAAAGGTGCAATGCCTATAACAGTTTCAAGAATAAATCTGGTAAAAGGGATTGGGCCTGTTCTACAAATTGCCGAAGGTTTTACAGTAGATTTACCAGAAGAAGTAAACAAAGTGCTTGCCGACAGAACCAATCCAAGCTGGCCAACCACCTGGTTTGCCCCTCGCCTTACAGGTAATGGAGCATTTAAAGATGTTTATTCGGTAATGGCAAACTGGGGAGCAAACCATTGTGCATCGAGTTATGGACATATTGGGGCAGATTTAATCACGTTAGCATCAATGCTTCGTATTCCGGTGAACATGCACAATATTGATGAAGATAAAATTTATCGGCCATCGGCATGGAATATGCACGGAATGGATGTTGAAGGGGCAGATTTTCGGGCCTGTAAGACTTATGGTGCACTTTATTCGTAGAAACCAGCAGTTAAACCCCCATTATGCAATTGCATAATCCGATAAAATAAAACTTCAAACATAGTTGATTGCAAGTTACCTTATAGAGCTGTAATTAAAGCTATAGTTAATGCCTAATGACAATTAAAAATGAGTAAAGATAAACTGGCAATAATATTCGACTGTGGGGCTACAAATGTACGTGTGGTTGCAGTAAATACATCTGGCCAAATTGCGGCAATGCATGCTATATCTAATTCAACAAAAGCCGATCCTAACTATTCGAATGGTTTAATTTGGGATGTAGAGGAGATATGGAATAAGTTTTCGGTGTGTTGCAAAAAGGTAATGGAACAGCTTGGTGATAAGGAGGTTTGTGCTGTTACAGTTACTACCTTTGGTGTAAATGGTGCCCCGGTTGATAAACATGGCAAGCTACTTTATCCTGTTATTTCATGGCAATGTCAGCGAACTTCATCCATTATGGATACCATTGACAAATATATCCCACCAGAAAAGCTTTATCAAATAAGTGGTGTTAATAAATTTAGCTTTAATACCATAAATGTCATGGTTTGGTTAAAAGAAAACCATCCCCAAATTATTAACAAAATGGCAGGTTTTTTATTTATACCCTCTGTTTTCGTTCATAAAATGACAGGAGAACTAGTGAATGATACCACAATGGCCGGAACCTCAATGATGGCAGCTATAAAAAAACGTGGTTTTTCAGATGAAATAGTAAAAGCAATTGGTGTCCCAAACCGTTTTTTTTCTATAGAAGAGCCTGGAACTATAGTTGGTAAACTAACTGTAAAGGCTGCAAAAGAATTGAATTTACCAGAAGGCCTTCCTGTTGTTTTAGCTGGCCACGATACCCAGTTTGCGTTAATTGGTGCTGGCGCAGGTGAAAATGAGGCTGTTTTGAGCTCTGGAACATGGGAAATATTAATGACACGAAATAAAACTATTGATTTAAGTAGAACTACTTTACAATCAGGTGTAACTAATGAACTTGACGCTATTCCCGGATTGTATAATACAGGTGTGCAATGGCTGGCCTCAGGAGTTTTAGAGTGGGTAAAGAATATGTTCTATGTACCAGAAATTATGCAGGGTAAAGATGTCTACAAAGTGATAATAGATGAAGCCAGTAAGGTTGATGATTTAGGAGGTATTCACTTTTCTACAGACTTTATTAACAATAATGGAAGTGTTTCAAATATTGGTATTACTACTTCTCGCCAACAAATATATAGGGCTGCTCTGGAATCATTAGTTGAAAAAACAAAAAAAGGGTTAGAATTATTACAAAATGCTGGAAATTTTACTGCGGAATCATTAATTATTGTAGGTGGGGGTACAAAAAATAAACTTTGGAACCAACTACGCGCAAACAGATTATCTATTCCTGTGAAGATAGCTCAGCAAAATGAAACCACGGTTTTGGGTGCTTCATTGTTTGCTCACACGGCAGTTGGGAACTTTTCTTCAATTGAAGAAGGCATGGAAAAAGCAAGTAGAAACTATCAAGTAATTGAATCTGAATAATATATAATAAAGCAAAATGGAAAAAATATTTACAAAACAAACTGAAGTTGAAACAATACTCAGGGACGTTGAAAAAGTAGCCAAAACTTTGTGGGATAGAGGATGGTCGGAAAAAAATGCCGGGAATATTTCAATAAAACTGCCAGATATTTTACTCAGTTTAGAAGGTACTAAAGAGAAAAAGCTGGAAACATCCTTTCCTGCCCTAAAGAACAAGTGCTTTTTTATGACAGGAACAGGAAAAAGAATGCAGGATATTGCAGAATCGGCAATTGATAATGGGGTATTTATACAAATAAATAAATTGGGCAATGGATATAATGTGGTAAAGGTTACTGATAATGATATACAGCCTACATCAGAGTTTCCTTCGCACCTGGGTATTCACAATATGATAGCTGAAAGAGGAACCGAAGAAACTGTAGTGCTACACACACATGCCACAGAGTTAATTACCTTAACACAATATGGTAAAATTAAAAGCACCGACGACCTAAACCGCATTTTATGGGGCATGCACCCCGAAACAATGGTTTTTATACCAAAAGGTGCAGGTTTTGTACCCTATATTTTACCAGGGACACAGGAAATTGCCGATGCAACTATCAATAGTTTTCAAGAGCATGATATTGTGGTTTGGGAAAAACATGGGGTTTTTGCAATTGGTAAAGAACTAATTGGCACTTTTGATAATATTGATATTGCATGCAAATCGGCAAAAATTTGGTTACAATGCAAAGCTGCGGGGTTTGAGCCGGAAGGTATGACCAATGCCCAGCTGGATGAACTGCGTGATTTGGTAAGAAAATTTAATCAATAAAATTAGACCAAAAGTTAGTTTTACCTACGGCGAAGCTCTCACCGTAGGTAAAACTAACTTTTGGTGGCTGCATTTCGATAGGTGTATACCAAGCACTTCGGCAAGTGGTATACTGAGCTTGTCGAAGTGCTCTGTATACCTCCTGCCGAAGTGCTTTTGACCAACACTTTTACGAATTTTACCTACGGTGAGGGCTTCGCCGTTGATACAGCCCCTATACTGAATAATCTACATTACTTAAATCTGATAATTCATAAACTTCTTCACTTCCTTCACATATTTTTTTCTTAAAGCAAAGTCGCCAAACCGCTCATTTTTTTCCCTGTTTTGAGCATAATCGGGGATAATTTTATTTAATTCTGCAAGTATTTGCTCTTCGTTCAACATTTCTTTGTAAAGGAAGTTTAATCTGTCACCGGCAAACCCTGCTCCCAGATACATGTTATACCTACCAGGTGCACGCCCAACAAAACCAATCTCGCCCAGATATGGACGCCCACATCCATTGGGGCAACCTGTCATCCGAATGCTTATCTCATCATCTACAAGCCCATTTTGTTGTAAAATATCATCAATTTTATCAATTAAAGAAGGCAGGTAACGTTCGGCTTCAGAAAATGCCATAGGGCACAAGTTCAATGCAACACAGGAAATTGAATTTAGCCTTAAACCTGACTTACCTTCATTTATTAAACCGCTCTTTTTCAACAACTTATCCACTTTTTTCTTATCCTCTTCACTCAGCCCCGAAATTACCAGATTTTGGTTGCCTGTTAAGATAAACTGAGGTTTGTATCGCTCTGCTATTTCTTTCAAGGTTGATTTTATTTGCAGCTTTTCATCATCTTTCACCCTGCCACCTTCAACAAAAAGGGTGTAATGCCACTTTCCATCTTCGCCTTTTTTCCAGCCAAATTCATCACCATTACGCTTAAACTCGTATTTCTTTTCGGCATCTATAAAAAAACCAAGACGTTCTTGCAATTCCCTGATAAAAGCAATTAACCCTATCCGATCAATGGTATATTTTAAACGGGCATTTTTTCGGTCTTGTCTGTTCCCCTTATCTCGTTGAATAAGGACAATTTTTTCAAGTACCTTAATAATTTTATCCTTTGGAACAAAACCAATAATAGTTCCTAAACGGGGGTAGGTTTTTGTTTCACCAAAAGTCATACCCATGCCCCCTCCTACTGCTAAATTAAAACCAATTAGCTGACCATCCTGAACAATGGCAATCAAACCCACATCATTGGCAAAAATGTCGGGATCATTTACTGGAGGAACAGCAATGGCTATTTTAAATTTTCGTGGAAGATATGTTTTCCCATAAATGGGTTCTTCATCTACCTTGTCCTCTGTAAGTAATTGCTTATCCAGCCAAATTTCGTGATAAGCAGTAGTATTGGGCGTAAAATACCTGCTAATTTCACTTGCTATTTCATGAACTTCGGCATGAACAGCTGATAATGAAGGATTTGCACTCGCCATTACGTTTCGGTTTACATCACCACAGGCAGCAATGGTATCCATTAAGTGTGCATTAATTTCTTTAATGGTGGTTTTTAAATTACGCTTTAGTACTCCATGTAGCTCAAACGCTTGACGGGTAGTTAATTTTATGGTATTAGAACCGTATTGTTCGGCCAGTTTATCAACAGCCAGCCATTGTTCTGCAGTTGAAATACCAGCCGGAAGCCGCACCCGAATCATAAAAGAATACAAAGGCTCCAGCATTTGCTTTTTGCGCTCACTTTCCAACTCCCTGTCTGATTGCATGTAGGTTCCATGCAATTTTATAATTTGCTGATCATCAGCTGAAATTGCCCCGGTTAATTCATCCAAAAGGCCTTCCTTTAGTGTTCCCCTTAAAAAATTGCTGTTTTCTTTTATAGCTTCTAGTGGGGATAGGTTGTTATTGTTGTTTGACATTTTTTTTTAAGTTTTGTGTTCTTAAATATGTTATTATAATAAAAAGTCATTGGTCATCGGTATTGTAGACTAATGACTAATAAACATCTTCTTGATATTTTCCCTTTCGTTTCAAGTTTTTCAGGTACTCCTCAGCTTCGTTACTGTTTAAAGCCCCCTCTTTTTGCACTACTTCAACAAAAGCTTTATAAACATCAGCAGCCATATGGTTTTTATCACCACAGACGTATACATTTGCTCCCTTCTCAAGCCATTCATACACTTCCTTGCTATTTTGCAAAATTTTGTGCTGCACATAAATTTTCTCTTCCTGATCGCGCGAAAAAGCCACATCCATTTTACTTAAAGCACCAGTTTTTAAATGATTTAGCCATTCTGTTTGATATAAAAAATCAGTTGCAAAATACTGATTACCAAACACTAACCAGTTTTCAGATGCATCATCCCAGGTGGCTCGCTCATCAACAAAAGCACGGTAAGGAGCAATTCCTGTTCCGGCCCCAACCATAATCACAGGTGTAGTAGACTTTTCAGGCAGACGAAACCCCTCATTCGGTCTGATGTAAATAGACACTTTATCACCTTCTTCCAGTCTATCTGCAAAAAAAGTGGAGCATACTCCCTCTTTATTGCGCCCATTATTATTGTATCTGACGGCACCAACAGTCAGGTGAAGTTCTTCTTCGTAGGCTGCCAAACTCGATGAAATCGAATACAAACGTGCAGATAGTGGCCGAAGTAAATCTACCAGTTCTTGTGGCTTGTACTCAGCAGGGTAGTTTTGGAATAAATCCAGCACATCGTTTGTGGCAACTAATTCTTTGAATTTTTCCAGGTCATTAACAACCTCATTAAGTTCCTCATTACCAGATTTTTCGGCATGTTTTCTAACAATATCAGAACTGAGTGTAGTTAATTCAAGATCATTCTTCAAAACATCCTTTAAATCCACACGGGCATTTTTTGTTTGAACCTTTTCATTACCTGTCAGCACTGTTGTTTCAAGAATATTCCTGACCAACTCATCAGAATTAGAAGCCTTTACTGCCACTGCATCACCTGGTTTGTATTGAATACCTGAACCTTCCAGCGAAAGCTCAATATGATAGGTTTCCTGGTTGGAGCCCCGTCCATTTAACTTCACTTTTTTAATAATTTCAGCTTCAAAAGGGTTTTCTTCATCGTATACTGAGGCCTCTTCTTTTGTCACACTCAAACCGGAACTTGCTGCAATTTTGGTTTCTCCATCTGAATAGAGCGCATCCAATGCCTGTAAACTTCCAGCCAGCCAGTTTCCGGCGTCAAGTTTAAAGTTCACATCACAATCTACACGTTGATAAATTCGTTTTGCGCCCAAAGCTTCAAGTCTGGTATCAAAATCAATTCCTGTTTTACAGAAATGGAAATAGCTCCTGTCTCCCAAAGCAAGCACAGAATACTGTAAATCAGCTAATTGAGAAGCCTTATCATTATGGATGTATTCATACAGTTCTTCTGCGGCAAAAGGAGGTACGCCCTCACCATGGGTACTAACAATGATTAAAAGGTTCTTTTCTTTTTTCAGATCACGAACCTTATAATCGGCCATATTTTTAAGTTGTATTTTATAACCTTTTTGTTCAGCTATCTCCTTTGCCTGCTTTGCAAAGCCAGAACCATTGCCCGAATGAGAACCATAAAGAATGGTTAGTGTTTTTTCTGCAACAAGTTTAGGTTGTGGTTCAACCTTAACCGGAGAGCCTTCAGTAGGCAACACCTCAGCTAGTTGTCCATTTCCATTAAAACTATGGAACAAATCGGCCAATTTCTGATTAACTTCAGCCTGTCCGGCAAAATAACCAGCCAGCCATGCTATTCGTTCTTGTGGCAATTCTTTCCCCAGCTTTTTTAGCACTTCATTTGATTGCTGTGTTGCTGCCAGAACATTTGATTCATTTTCTTGTTTCGACATTGTTTTTATTCGTATTTGTTTTTATCATAAAATATTTGAAAAAGCTAATCCCGGATACAAATTACTTAACTGGTTTTCAATTAATTCCGAATTATCGTCCCTTGGTTTTGCAACCTCTCCAATTATTGCAACCATTGGCGAAGCAAGCTTTGCCTTTCCACTAACAACTTCTAGCAGATTTGTATAAACTATCTCCTGGCTATCAAGGGTGGCGTTTCTTATCAATGCAACAGGTGTGTTATTGTTTCTCCCTTGCAAAATTAACCTATCGGCTGTTTGCTTAAGGTTTGATGCCGACATATAAAATACAAGTGTATCTGCCTCAGGCACATTTTTATTATTAAGCGGAAACCCTGTGCAAAAAGCAACTGATGATGAAACGGCTCGTTTAGTCAATGATATTTTCGCGCTTGCTGCTGCTCCAAAAGCAGCTGTAATACCAGGTATTACTTCAACATCAATCAAACGTTCTTTTAGGTAGTCGTATTCCTCGCCGCCCCTGCCAAAAATAAAAGGGTCGCCACCTTTTAACCTGACTGTTGTTTTACCCTTTAAGGCCGACTGGTACAAAAATTCGTTGATTTGCTCCTGACTGTAGCTGTGGTTTCCTTTCCGTTTACCCACATAAATTTTTTCAGCCGGATAATCATTTAAAAACTTGTGATCTATTAAATCGTCAAAATAAATTACATCGGCTTTTTCAATGGCTTTTACAGCTTTTACAGTAAGGAGTTCAGGATCACCTGGCCCAAAACCTGTTATGTAAACCTTTGCTGGTTGTTTTTTTTCGTTATTTATCATTGTTATTTCTTCTTAGTTATTTAAATGGCAATAAAAAACCGTCGTGCTGAAATATTCGCCTGATTGAATTTCTCACCTTAATTGACTTGTAAACATCTTGTCCGTTGGAACTAACGGCAATACTAATGTTTGACTTTCTAAATATGGCTGGCGAAACAAAATCGCAGAGTTTAGGGTTATCAACCACATTTACAAGTTTGCCCACCTGTTCGCAGTCTTTTTTTATGCGCTCATTTAGTTCACGGATATCTGTACAGGCATATACCAATAAACTATCGGCAATATCCGATTTCTCATATTCTTTTTCCACATATTTGAAACCCATTTTTTTTATTTCAGAATGAACCTCTTTTGCCAGAACCACTATGTTGGCTGTATAGTTTTTTAGACTTTCAATTTTGTGAAGGGCCACTTTTCCTCCTCCAACCAGTAAAATCTTTTTGTCTTTAACATCTATTGATATTGGCATAAAATCTTTTGTATTTGTCATAGCTTTGAATTTAAAACTTAGGAATTAACTTACTTATAAACAATAATTTAAATCATTATTTTGTTAAATAGAATAATCATCGGCAGTGGGTTTACGCAATCCGAATTTTATTTTTGACCATGCCCTTTCATGCATATAATAGAGGGTCATTTTTGTAATGATTTCTATAACACCTATTGACAGGGCCAAATCAATCCTGCCAATGATTAGCCAGGAAACCAATATGGTATCCACAGATCCTGTTATCCTCCAGGTAATTGCTTTAATAACGCTTCTACGTTTTTTCTCCATTTTTATGAAATAAATAGCTTAAAGTAAATTTGTAGTCCGTTTTAGAGAAGGCATAATAAGTGCCTATACCAAAAGATGATTTGGCTTAATTTAAACCAGGCATTAACTTGTTAAACGGAAAAAAAGGTTGGTGCCTGATGCATTAGCAGCAACAACAACACATAGAAAAGAAAGCAGAAGTTTGTGGCAAAGCAATATTTGAAAAAGTTCCGGCGAACTTTTTATTTTCTAATACTTGTAATGAATAATTTGCTTTCATAATCATTTCTTTTAACCAAACTCAATTTGGTCATGAATTATAAAATCAAAGTAAAACACAAATTTTCTCTTAACAAAATGCAGCTTACAAAACCAACTGCTTTTAAAAAGACATCTAAAAGCCTAATTAGTTGTTATTCTGAAAATTAATTATTGTATTCTAAATTATATCCAGATAATTATTAAACTTATTTTTGCGTTATTTCGATGTACTTTTGGTACAAAATACTTTCCTCTCGGTGGATTCTGTTAGACAAACTGGAAAATAAGCGTCCAAAATCTTTTCCAAACTCAAAGCCCGATCCACCTTCTGCATATTTGTCAAAAAAATCCAGCGCTACCTGCGAAATAGCTTCCATATCTTTTGCAAAATGATCTACTACTCTCTTCAAATCAGGGTTCTTTTCTGCTGCTTTTCTTAAAACAGGGTAGAGTTTCTCATCCTCCTTTTTTAAATGAGCCAATAACCCGGCTTTTGCTTCAAGAAGCATTTTTTGGGCCTCGGGAGAGGTTATTCCCAAACTACTTGCTTGTTCAAGCACCTTGGCAATTTTAGCATGTTCACTTTTAAGTTCATTTACGAGTACGGACATTTTTATAAAATTAGTTAGTTTTAGGAATAACCAATTTCGTAAAAAACTTAAAGAAAACCAAACACTTATTCTATTGTAATTTTATTTGTGGCCAGCACTTTATTGTTTTTATTTATTGCTTTGAGCACATAAATCCCTTTGGGTAAATCTGTTAAATTAATTGATTTTGCAAACGGTATTTCTTTTATTTTCCTTCCCGAAAAGTCAAAAACCTGAAGATTGACAACTTCATCTGAAGCTTTTATTCTAAAAATCCCTGAATTGGGATTTGGATAAACTATAAATTCTGTTGATAGATCATTAGCCTCTATTGCAGTTGTTACATCACCAATCTGAAACCAGTTAAAGTTAAAACCATCTGTTACTGCCTGCAAACGAATGGTGTGCTCACCCTGAGTCAATGAAATAGTATTGCTCTCAGTTGTCCATACCTGCCAACCTCCACTGTTGCCGAAATTTTGTGTCTGTTGATTGATTCCATCAATTATAATATTCAGCGTGGCACTTTTGGTTGTAGCAACCCTAAAATGGATGGTATAATTATCATCAGCAGGAACATTGATTTTATATTCAAGCCAATCACCTGCATCAATGTATCCAACGTTTGCAAAACCATTTGCATCGGCAGTTTTCTCTAGCAAAATACCGTCCATTGTATTGTATTCTTCGGCTTCAATTCTGGCAGGAATATCAACCACTTTATTTACCTCATGTATTGGCATTTGCTTATAAACCTCTCCCAAAGGTGTAAGTTGTCCATTTGCCCCTAAAATATCAATGTAAGGATAGTTAGTTATTCCCCCTCCCCGACCAATAAACCAGGAATACCTGAAAACATTAGGGTCTGTTTCGAGAAAATCAACAGCTCCCATCATAAAACTGATTTGATCATCCAGATTATTGATATTTCCATTTGGCTCCCAACCTGCAAATTCAGTTAACCAGATTGGTTTTCCATATTTTTTAAATTCTCCAATGTACCATTGCAATGCACTTACAGTGTTCCTGTAACTGTGAACCGCAATGTAATCAACACGACAATCAGGGCATGCTGCAAAAAAATCATCAAGGTATTCAAAAGGATCGGTATAAATGGTTCCATTCTCTTCAACACAATCGCCACAATAATTTACTGCCGGCCCTACTATTTCAAGGTCAAAATCATCTGCAATAGACTCTAAAACGGACCATTGCGTTGCCACCTCAGAGGGTGTCATATTGGCCTGATCGATAAAATTCGGTTCATTAAATGCCAGTAAATATTTGGTTTCCGGGTGATTGGTAAGAAAAGAACGAAGTTCGGTTTCATTAAAATCGCCATTCCATGCCATTGGAACAAAGTCAAAGCCATAGTTACCAAAAACATCAGCTACAGAACTTTCCGGTGTTTCAGACCAATTATACCACCAGGATATTTCTGGCGAAAGTGCTTCCAAATCTTCCGGCGAATGATAGCCATAGGCCAAACCACGCTTATTTTGGCCAAAACCAAGGGTAGAACATAATATGATAACAACTAAAATGGTGAAGGCTTTCATCTTTTCTATTTTATTAATTCTAAACGCATCAAAAATAGAAAGGATGCTGAGAATAATAGAATTTGCAGTTACATCACTACTTTCTCAATTTGTTTGTAATCCATGATGATACATCCTGCAAAGTATGGTTTGATGCCCCATAAGGTTCAAGTTTTTCCACCACATTTAAATTGTCAACAATACTAAACCTTCGGTAAACACTTGCATATTTATTATCAACTTCCTGACCATAAGGTATTTGTCCACTGGTTACGCCAAACTTTAGCTGAGGGTGCGTTTTTGCCAGCTGATAAATCAATTCCATATTTTTAATAAATTCATTGCCCAGGCGTGCATTCCCTCTGTAAAGAATGTATTTATTTCCTGCCATAAGCCTTTTGTAATTGAAATCGGTAATGCAATCGATATTATTATAATCCGCCAGTTTTTTCAGGATAGGATAAACCTGGTTGGCCCATGTTTTTAACGATTCGCCTCGAGTTGAATTAACAATGTGGTATTGTGATGAAGCAATGTTGCCCTTGTAAATTAGCATCAGGTTAGGAGTTCCGTTAATTCTGTAACGTTTTTTTAAATAATTACGGGCATTTTCAATATCCACCTTCAAAAACAGTGCTTCAGGATATTTTTTGGTTAATTCGTCAATCACCGGGGCCACCTCCTTACAAAAATGACAGGTATTGGAATGAATGTATAAAAAAACAACCTTGTTGGATGAAAGCTTTTCTATTTGACTTTGAAAATCCGATTTCAAATGTAGGTAATTTGAACTCTTGTTGTTTCCACCTGCGATTTTTTTGGAGAGCTTTGGGCTTTTACAATTTACATCAATCCAGGCTGATACATTTTTTAAGGTATGATTTGAAGCGCCATAAGGTTCTAGCTTAGCCACAACATTCAAATTATCAACTATGCTAAACCTTCGGTAAACACTTGCGTATTTATTATCAACTTCCTGACCATAAGGTATTTGCCCACTGGTTACGCCAAACTTTAACTGAGGATAAGTTTTAGCCAGCTGATAAATCAATTCCATATTTTTTATAAATTCATTGCCCAGGCGTGCATTTCCTCTGTAAAGAATGTACTTATTTCCCGCCATAAGCCTTTTGTAATTAAAACCGGTAATGCAATCGATATTATTATAATCAGCCAGTTTTTTCATGATAGGATAAACCTGGTTGGCCCATGTTTTTACCGATTCGCCTCGAGTTGAATTAACAATGTGGTATTGTGATGAAGCAATGTTGCCCTTGTAAATTAGCATCAGGTTAGGAGTTCCGTTAATTCTGTACCGTTTTTTTAAAAAATCACGGGAATTCTCAATATCCACCTTCAAAAACAGTGCTTCAGGATATTTTTTGGTTAATTCGGCAACCACTGGGGCTACTTCTTTACAAAAATGACAGGTATTGGAATGAATGTATAAAAAAACAACCTTGTTGGATGACAAACCATCAATTTGTTGTTCAATATTGGATTTTAAATGAAAGTAATTATTACTTATAGCCGTTTTTTGACTTTTTAGGCCTAAAACAGCTCCGAAAAAAACTGTTAAAAATAAAAACCTGAGGCGCATCTTTTCCATATTTATTTAATTCTCTATCTAAAATACAAAAAATACTGCATAAATCTCAGGCTAACTTAAAAGCCACCTAAAGTCTATTCCTGTTCCCTTTTTTCATACAACTCAATGGCTTTAAGGTAGTTTTGGGCACCTTTAGCCGTTTGATCAAAAATAAAACCAGTCAATTCAGGATGGTTTTCATCAACCCACTTTACCAATGTATCACGCCTTGATTGCCATTTTGCAAAATCAAAAACCACAAAATCAAAATTTTTCATTTTGCTTATTTTATCCTCTTCAAAATCGATACTTACTTTATAAACAGTGGCTGAATCGTGCAAAAAACGAATACGTTTACAGGTTTTTGAAATTATGGCTTCCATTTTTTTGTCTACTGTGGTTAGTTCCAACACTTTGTATTGGGGTTCAAAAACAAAATCCCATTGAAGGTGGGTGTGTAAATCTTCAATAGATCTTGTCAGAACGAAATCGCCTTCGGTAAATATAATGCTGTCAGTCACACAGCTTTTTGCTTTGTTAAAATCCGCTTCGTTCAAAGCTGCAAAATAATCATAAACAAGCTTTTCATGTTTTTTTGAATCACTGCAACCATAGCTAAACAATAATATTGAAATTACGATTATAAAAATTGATTTTTGAGTCATGTTCGTGTTAATTTTTAATTTGTTACATTATTATCTTTTTTCACTTTTCCCTAAAAAAGTAACCACATAAATGATGTAAATAAGGTTTAAAAATATAATTAAGCGATTTTGCACAAAAATATGCAATAAACGTCGAAAGGTAAACGGCCTTTCCATTGGAATTTTTGCATACCACACACCTCCGTAGTTACCGGGCATCATCACTTGCAAGGTATCATTTTTTACAAAGGTGACAACTTTTTTGTATTGTTTAGTCAGGTATTCTGTTTCGCCAAAACTACTGGTTCTTTTTAGTAAATAAAGTCTGCTGTAGTTGTTTAAGGCTCCCAGGTGATATAAAGTATTGTCAATGTGGTCAGCCTCACCCCACGACCAGATAACCTGCTCCCCATAAGCACATTTTTTGGTTCCTTTGCCAATTTGTATCCCCTCACGCCCGATTAAATAGTACTGGTTTTTTTCCACCCAGCCAACATCCTCAATTCCTTTGATTGAATAATAGTTTGATTTTATAATATTGCTGCCAATAAAAGCACTGCCACCTTCAATGTGCAGGTTGCAATGCCGGGTATCTGGCAAAATGGTATCTGCCAGTTCCCAGTTGTGAAAAATCGCTGAATCGCATTGTTGCCAGTTTGCACCAAAATTATCTGTTTTCCAGTAAACAATATCTCTATTTCGGTAAAAACCTCCGGAAAAACCAGAATTTGTACTTGTTGCTGCCAAAATATGTTCCGGGTTATCTTTATCCTGCATAAAATAGTGAACAACCGGCCTGCAAATACCCTGGCATTTCTCGGTCCAATTGTCCGAAGTTTTTTCTTTACAATACAATATCCCTTTATCAATTAGCCAGTTACCAGCCACATACATCAAATTACTAATTAACACTGGTTCAACTTTTAAATCAGCATATTCCCTGATTTTTATTATTGGTTTCTTTTCTGGGCTCCAGTCAAGCCATTCGTAAAAAACCGATTCTTCGTTATCATTCACCTTCCCTTTCAACCATAGCTTTTTATCATCGCCAATACCTATGATTTCTGCCGGATGTTCTATTGGTTCCCGGCTCCAGGTTTCCCCATCCATTGACCAATAAATGTAATTTCCAATTGTGGTAACCATCCTTCCCTCGTAATCCCAAAAAATATTGGGGGCATTTCCTGATAGTTCGCCGGCATATTTGTATCCGTCAACCACTAGTAAATTCCAATTAGCACCAGCATCTTTCGAATAATAATTCCCCCCCGGCCCTTTGGCAATTAGTTCGTTTGCATGGTGCGGATGCTGGATAACATACCTCAAATTAGCACCTTTTAAACCATTGTTCCTTTCATTCAAAACAAGTTTTTCAGTATAAACTTTTGAGTTAATCATCAAGTTGAACTTGATATCCTTATTATAAGTTACAATGGTTAAAGCAACCAGTCCTAAAATAACTAAAATATGCGCTAAAACCCTAATCATCAAAAACTTATATCGTTTTAATTTCTAAATCATTTATCCCTTGTAAAGGAACAAATATTTCTATAACAGAATTTTCATGGTTCCAGTTAAACTGGTTGTTGTAAAGTTCGTAATGTATTATTTTTCTGTTGCTATCAATATTCAAATCAAGGTTGGGAATAAGTTTTTTATAAAGGTTGTAATAAAAGTCTTTTAACTGATACATTGCCCCCTGGTGCTTAAAGCCAGCATAAGCTCCTCCTTGCAGTTCAATTTTTTCAAATTCATTCAAATCTTCAACACAATCTATTGCTGCAAGATAAAAATAGACCTCATTAGCTTTAAAAACAACACCATATTTTCTCCAGTTTTTACCAAGCCTTACTTGCTTAGCACTCAATTCTCGGTTAAACCTTTGCCAAAGCACCCTAATAAGTTCATAATTCTTTTGTTGCGAATTACTAAGCTGAGTTAATAAACCACAAACTTTAATTGTTTCCTGTAGTTTTATTCCCTGAAACATATTATTCTATTATGGGTAGCACAAAACTAAAAAAAACAAAATAGCAATATAACTGAATGCTTTTTCATTGATTTGGACTTGAAATTATTAATGTAATAATTATTCAAAGGTAACTATTCAGTTCAGAAATAGATTACCATTGCTTAAGTTGAACCGATTAAAATAATATGGACCAAAATAATCTACTAAACCACAATCATCATAATACCAAAACCAATTCTGTTGCAATTCACCACAATCTTGTTCAAAAAAATATGGTTCTCTGAAATAAAAGAAGTCCTTTCTGATATAAGAAATCTTTTCACAGAAATTGCCCCAATATCTGAGTTCTAAAATATCCTGTTCATATGATACAGAATTACAACTTAGTTGTTTTAACAGCACTTTTAAGCTATCAAGATGATTCTTGTTCCATTTCATATACTCAGAAATCAACGCATTATATAGAAACACGTCATTTTCGGAAACTGTAAATGCCCAGTTGCTATCAATAGTATATGAACTAACTGTATCTGTAACTTTGATTCTATTATAATCTAAAAAATCAATTTCTGTATAGCCAGTCACTTCAGTTGAGTAAGGAAAATGAAAAATTGGGTATTCACTAGACATTGTAGTATCTTCCACTTGAACCACAAGTGCCCCCTCGTCTGAAAGGCTCATTTCTTTATAACTTCCAATCTCTTTTGACAGGTTGTAGATTTTATTAAAAGAACTTTTGTTTATGTAGTAGTTCTTTTCTGCTAAACTAATAAGTCTATTATATTTATATTCAATCAAGACATCTTTTATATAGGACTCATAAATTCCTGAAAGCAAAACCCAAACAATTATTACAACACTTAACGCCCAATGTTTTTTTGATTTATCAAATTTTTCATTGATCCTTCTATCAAAAGAAACCAAATGAAAAATGCCCATAACTTCTAAGCCAATATAACAAAATAACTCAGCAAAATACATTGATGCTAGCGATCCAATATTAAGTAAGTACAAAAAAGAACTAATCAACACTGCCAAAATAATAAGATTTACTACTTGCTGTAATCCATTCTTTCTTCTAGAATTCAAACTTTTAATTAGATACATCAATAACAATCCTGTAAAACCTATAACTATTATTGTATCATTATAAGCTATAATCCCGAAAGCAAGTAATATTGTTGAAATTGATATTGGTAATGAAAAATTATTTTTTCTATAAATTACATTAAGATTAATTAGTACAGCAACTAATCCAGAAAGCACCATTGTCACCATAAAAATATACCAAGCGTATGGCATACCCTTTAATGTTGCATAACCAATTAGAGAAATCATAAAAGTAATAATGGAAGGCTTGTAAACTTTCGACAAAACAATCCCTTTTTGTTCCATGTCCCAAAATTAATGCTTCAAAATGAAATTTCACTAAAAATATATTAATTCATTGAAAACCGCCTAAAACAAAAACTTTGAAACTTCCCTTAAAAAGCCTATTTTTGAATTCAACCTATTCACCTATTATACATTTGTTCAATTTAGTTAAACTTACTCAATGAAAAAGAAAATTTTATTGTTGGGACTGGTTTTTTGTTTTGTTACAGGAATCCGAGCCCAGGAAAATCCATTATGGCTGCGTTATCCAGCAATTTCACCAGATGGTAAAACGATTGTTTTTAATTACAAAGGCGACATTTATAAAGTGGAAGCTGCTGGCGGTATGGCTTTGCCAATTACCACCAACACAGCGTATGATTACAACCCGGTTTGGTCGCCCGATGGAAAACAAATTGCGTTTGCATCTAATAGACATGGCAACTTTGATGTTTTTATTGTTAGTGCTGAAGGCGGGAAACCTCAACGACTAACCTATTATTCTGGTAATGAAACACCTACAAGTTTCACACCAGATGGAAAGTTTGTCACATTTTCGGCCTTGATACAAGATGTGAACACATCAATAATGTTTCCATCAGGAGTTTTACCAGAATTATATAAGGTTCCTGCAACAGGCGGAAGAACCGAACAGGTGCTTTCAACTCCGGCAATAGGTGCCACATACAGTAGTGATGGTAACACCATTTTTTACACCGATAGAAAGGGCTACGAAGATATCTGGCGAAAACACCACACCTCTGCAGTTACAAGAGATATTTGGAAATATGATGTTTCAGCAAAAAAATATACGCAGCTTACAAAATCTAATGCAGAAGACAGGAATGCAATTGTTTCAAAAGATGGCAACAGTTTGTATTATTTGAGCGAACAATTTAACTCCAATTTTAATGTTTGTAAAATGGATTTAAACAATCCATCAGCAATTCAGCAGGTTTCAAAACTTGAGCACCACCCGGTTAGGTTTTTAAGCAAATCAAACGACGATTTGTTGTGCTATAGTTACGATGGTGAAATTTATACCCAAAAAGAAGGAGAAGAGCCGAAAAAAGTTAATATTAAAATATTTAACGATAGCAGATACAACGATGAACAATATACTAAATTAAACAGCGGGGTAAGAGAACTTGCTGTTTCGCCTGATGGAAATGAAGTAGCTTTTATAATGCGCGGAGAAGTTTTTGTTACCTCTGTAAAGTACAACACCACCAAGCGTGTTACAAACACCCCGGAACAGGAACGTTCTATAAGTTTTAGCCCCGATGGGAAAGCCATTTTGTATGCCAGCGAGCGAAATGGAAGTTGGAACCTGTATCAGACAAAGTTGGTTAGGGATGAAGAAAAAAACTTTGCCAATTCAACTATTTTAAAAGAAGAAACTATTTTAGCCACGGCAGAAGAGACTTTTCAACCTACCTATTCGCCCGATGGAAAAGAAGTGGCATTTTTATCAAATAGAACATCCCTAAAGGTTATTAACCTGGCTACAAAAAAAACACGAACCATCACAAATGGTTCCACATCTTATTCCTATTCAGATGGTGATCAGTGGTATCAATGGTCACCCGATGGCAAATGGTTTGTTATACAGTATTCTGACAACCATTTATTCAGAGATGATATTGCCATAATTTCGGCCAGTGGAACAGGTGAATTAAAAAGACTTGCAGCCAGTGGCTACAATGACCGTGAGCCTAAGTGGGGAATGAATGGCGAGGTAATTTACTGGTTTACAGATCGTAACGGACTCAGGAGTCATGGAAGCTGGGGAGCACATAATGATGTTTATGCCATTTTCTTAACACAAGAAGCCTATGATAAATTTAAACTAAATGAAGAGGATTTTTCGCTTTTAGAAGATGACAAAAAGGATGATGGGGATAAGGAAGAAGAAACTTCGAAAAAGAAAAAAGGTGAAAATGAAGATGTAAAAAAAGAAGATGTAAAACCTATAAAAATTGATTGGGATGATATCGATGACAGGATTGTGCGTTTAACCATTAATTCATCAAGCTTGTCGGATGCCTGGCTGGATAAAAAGGGAGAAAAACTCTATTACCTGAGCCAATTTGAAAAAGGTTTTGATTTATGGGAAGCCAACCTGCGTAAAAAGGAAGTAAAAAAAGTGTTACAATTATCCGGTTATGGAACTGATTTACAGACTGATAAAAAGGGTGAAAACCTGTTTCTAATATCCGGTGGCAAGCTGATAAAAGTGGCAACCAAGGAAGCAAAAAAAAGCATGATATCTTACAATGCTGAATTTTTGCTTCACAAACCAGGTGAATACGCCTACTTTTTTGAGCATATTTGGCGACAAACCTTTGAAAAATGGTATAACCCAAATATGCATAGTGTTGACTGGCAGTTTTATAAAGAGGCTTATAAAAAATTTCTTCCTTACATAGATAATCATTTTGATTTTGCTGAAATGATGAGCGAACTACTCGGCGAACTTAATGGTTCACACACCGGTTGCAGATACCGCCCAAACCCGCCAAATGGCGATGAAACGGCTAAGCTGGGAATATTAATTGACTGGGGTTACAAAGGAAATGGTATCCGAATAGCAGAAATTCTTGACAAAGGTCCGTTAAAAAAAGCAAAATCAAAGGCCAAAGCAGGAATTATCATTGAAAAAGTAAACGGAAAACTACTAAAAGCCAATGAAGATTTTTGGAAATACTTTAACCGAAAAAAAGACAAAGCCACACTGATAAGTTTCTTAAATCCGGTAAAGAATGAGCGTTGGGATGAAGTTATCAAACCAATAAGTTCTGGAGAAGAATCCCAGTTATTATATGAACGCTGGGTTGAAAATTGTGCAAAAACAGTAGAAAAACTCTCTGGGGGCAAGGTTGGTTATACCCATGTAAGAGGAATGAATAGCTCAAGCTTTAGAAAAGTGTATAGCGATGTGCTTGGTAAAAACGCCCATAAAGAAGCCCTTATTGTTGACACTCGCTTTAATGGTGGTGGTTGGCTCCATGACGATTTAGCTACGCTTTTGAGCGGAAAAACCTATGTAACTTACTGGCCACGAGGTGTAAAAATGGGCTGGGATCCAATGGGTAAATGGACCAAACCTTCGGCTGTAATTATGAGCGAGAGCAACTATTCCGATGCCCATGCTTTTCCTTATGTTTACAAAACTTTAAAACTTGGAAAGCTTATTGGTATGCCTGTTCCTGGCACCATGACTGCGGTTTGGTGGGAACGATTACATGATGGCGAACTGGTGTTTGGCATCCCACAGGTTGGAGCTAAAGACATCAATGGAAACTACCTTGAAAATCAGCAACTTGAACCAGACATTCGTCAGGTTAATGAGTATGAAAAAGCAATTGTGGGTGAAGATCAACAGTTGAAAAAAGCGGTTGAAGAGTTGATGAGATAAATGATAGATCCCGCAAAAAAGTTCTCGGTTGCGGGATCAATTACTTAACTTTTTCCATTCTAGGGAATTAACTAACTCATCTAACCTTTTAACTAGCAAGTTGAGTTTTTTAGGAGCATTATCATATATTTTAATTCTTTTTTCCTTTTCATTTTTTCTGTAGGTAATATACTTTGTCTGCAAATCCATCATTAAAGATTTGTAAGAACTAGCTAAATCAAAGAAATTAACTTCATCAAATTCTTTTACAATCATTTTAAGTTGCAGTTCACCTAATTTACTCTTATAAGTCCCTATTTTATCAACATTCTCATAACCAACATAATATGCATCTCCTTTTTCTCCAATTTTGAATGTAAAAACCGGGCATGCACCTCGGCATTTCGTCTTTTCAAATTCAATAAGCATTTTTTCTTGTCTTGCATTAATAATTTTACATTGACTAAAACCTAAAATTATCAAAAAGATAGAAAATTGAATTATTTTCATGATTTTCGAAGATTAATGAGCAATAAAAGGCAAATATCGGTTTTATTAATTATATTTCTTTGTAATTTCGCCGCAAATTTATTTATTAAACCTAAATTATGAAAAAGACGTTACTCTTAATTTTATTATTTACTTCTATCTTTCTGACAGTCAATAGTAAAATAACAGGACAAGGAAATGACGGGGTTCCTTTTCCAAAAAACAAAAAAATTCCTGAGGTAAAAATTTACAGTAGTGGCAAATATGAACCATACATTGTAAAAGCTCAAAACAGAAAAAAGGCAGGTGAGGAACCAACAGCAAAATTTGAAGTTACTTATCATAATTTTAGCCATGATGCCCAAACCGCTTTTGCAAAAGCTATTGAAAACTGGTCTTATCTTATTCGCTCAAATGTAACAATAAAAGTTGATGCCAACTGGGAAGCATTGGATGCAGGTATTCTTGGTTCTTGTAGTCCAAATTCCTTTCGAAGAGATTTTAAAAATACTCCTCAGAAACTTACCTGGTATCCCATTGCAATTGCTAATAAATTAGCAGGATATGATATTGAACCAGAAAGTTATGATATTACTGCTCGTTTCAGTAGCTCAATAAACTGGTACTTAGGCACCGATGGCAACTGCCCAAGCACGCAATATGACTTTGTTTCAGTTGTTATGCATGAAGTTGGTCATGGGCTTGGTTTTATCGGCTCTGCAAATGTAGAGGGTACGGAAGGCTCATGGGGTAGCGGTAGCAATATACCTTTTATTTTCGATCAATTTGTGTATAATGGAAATGATGAGCTGTTGATAGATTCTCTAATTTATGATAACCCTTCAGCAGAACTTAAAACACAGTACACTTCCGGTAATGTATTCTTTCATAGTGAGTTAAGCGATATTGCAACCGGAACAGGGAAACACGCTAAATTATACGCCCCTACGATATGGAATGATGGTTCAAGCTACTCTCACCTAGATGATGTATACAACAACACAGAAAATGCTATGATGACCTATTCTGCTGGAACAGGGGAAGTTACACATTACCCTGGCAGCATAACATTGGGGATGTTTGCTGAAATGGGTTGGATAAACTTACTATTTAAACATGATAGGGTAAAAGATATGGAGTCCATGCCCACGCCCATTATAATAGAAACGGAAATAGTCAGTGATTCTTTATTGGTTGATGGCTCGGTTTATTTGCATTATTCGATTGATAATTTTGCCACCAAAACTTCTTTGGCAATGGCAACATCAAACGACACACTTTTTACCGCATCAATTCCTGTGCAGGCAACTGATACGGTAAAATACTATTTTGAGGCAAGTACTAAACTCAATAGAACTTATTATTATCCTGTACAAAAAGAACCTTTATCAAAGCCCGATACAACTTTTTATTTTGCAATTGGCTTAGATAATATAGCACCGGTTATTGAGCACGAAGCGCCAAAAAGTATCTTTAATTTTGATGAAAACCTTGAGCTAGTGGTATATTCTGATGATAATCAAGGAATTAGTGCAATTAATATTGAATATAAAGTTAATGAAGGTTCAATTCAAACCTTAGCATGTACTTTAGACGGTTTTTCAGAAAGCAAAAACTTGTACAGGTACAAAGCTACTATCCCTGTTTTAAGTCTGGCTGATGGTGATACATTGAATTACAAGATCGTTGCCGAGGATATTGCAGCAAATCCTAACAGTACAGTTTTACCAAGTGAAGGCTTTTATAAAGTAGCCATACTTGATTTAGGGACACCTGCACAAGATTTCATCATTAATTTTGATAATGAATCAGATAAGGGCTTGTTTTATGAACAAGGGTTGGTTATTACCCAACCTTCGGGGTTTACGTCAAAAGCCATACACAGCCCCCATCCTTATGAAGAAGGTGATCCATATCCTAATGATGAAATAACATACAGTATCATGCTAAAAACGCCTGTTATTATTAAGGATGAAGATGCACTTATGAGGTTTGATGAAATAGTAATTGTTGAAAAAGGGGAGCCTGGAACAAGCTTTGGAGATAACCAATTTTGGGATTATGTTATTGTTGAAGCATCGATAGATAGTGGTAAAACCTGGCACGCTTTTGAAGATGGTTATGATTGCAAAATATCAACCACCTTTACAAATGCCTACAACGATGAAAGTGATGGAACTGAAAGTATGTATGAATCCAATACAATAAACCTTTTAGCTAACCCTAATATCAAAGGTGGCGATGAAGCACTTATTCGTTTTAGATTATGGTCTGATCAAGGAGCAAATGGTTGGGGATGGGCTATTGACAACCTTGAGATTCAAGGAGAAGTGACAAGCATTAAACAACAAACCACTCATTATGAGAATGTTGATGTATATCCAAGTCCTTCAAATGGAAAATTTGAAATTAAATTATCGGCTCCAGAAACAATCAGTGAATTTAACATCGTTATTTATAATTTGATGGGAGAAGTAATTTACAAACTATCAAAAAAACCTTCTACAAAATTGATAAAGCAATCAGTTGATATTTCAGGTAAACCAAACGGAGTATATTTATTAAAAATAAATTACAATAACCAGGTAATAACTAAGAAAATAATTTCAAAGTTTTATTAATCATTATCCCTATTTCAAACCTATTTCCTTTCTACAAATAACTCTTTAAGTATGTTAAAATTTTATAAATCAAATAAAATTTGACATTTTTCAAATAAGCTAAG
>JBNKJW010000252.1:0-9251 GCA_050291445.1 Bacteroidales bacterium
ATACCCTTCAATAAGTATGGGTGTCTTGATTTTAGACTAAAATTGACGCGAATGCCCTGAAAGGGGCTAACTTAAAAAAGATTTTTAAACCCAATTGCCCTGATATTGAATTAGTAATGAATTAATAACAAAAAAATTAAACTATGTTTTCAGGAATTGTAGAAGAAGCCGCTAAAGTAGTTGCACTAAGAAAAGAAAAAGAGAACCTGCATATTACCATGGAATGCTCTTTTGTAAATGAGCTTAAAATTGACCAGAGTGTTGCCCATAATGGTGTTTGCCTAACTGTGGTTGAATTAACCGATACTACCTTTACTGTAACTGCTATTCAGGAAACTTTGCAAAAATCAAATTTAGGCCTGCTTGAAGTTGGCAACAAAGTAAACCTTGAGCGAAGTATGAAACCAGACAGTTTGCTGGATGGGCACATTGTTCAGGGGCACGTAGACCAAACTGCTGTTTGTACCAAAGTTGAAGAAGCGGATGGTAGTTGGTATTATACCTTTAAATACGACCCAACTTTAGGTAACATTACTGTAGAAAAAGGATCCATCTCGGTAAATGGAGTCAGTTTAACTGTGGTAAATTCGCAGGATGACTCATTTCAGGTGGCAATTATTCCTTTTACTTATGATATCACCAATTTTCATGAGTTTAAGGAAGGTACAGTAGTTAACCTCGAATTTGATATTATTGGAAAATACATTACCAAAATTGTCAAGCAACAGTTAGGGAAATAAACAAGTGGTTGCAATATTTTAAATCTAAGTGTGGTGAGAGCCTTGACTTTAAATAGGTAGTTTTCCAGTAAATAGCTAGAGGTTACTTTTTCCATTGATGAAAAAGTAACCAAAAAATCCAGACTGCTGAATCGCTGCTCGCTTCATTTATTAAACGGTTGTTCACGTGGCGTGGTCAGCAGTCAAAGATCGTCTAAATCAATCGTTTCAAAATATAAAAGAAAAAATGAAGGTGAGAACCTTCTCAATATATTGAATTTTTATTTTTAAAAATATTTGGAAGTAGATAAAAAGGTGAATCGAAACAACTTTGAAATAGAAATCTGTACTGATTCCATTGAATCGGTTTTGGAAGCAGAAAAAGGAGGGGCCAACAGGGTAGAGCTTTGCGAAGCAATTCATGTGGGAGGTACTACTCCGTCGTTTGGTTTGATGCGACTGGCAAAGGAAAAATCAAACATTGATGTTTTTGCCTTAATCCGCCCGAGAGCAGGGAATTTTGTTTATACAGAAGACGAAATGGCCATAATGATTGAGGATATTAAAGCAGCTGTTAGTTTAAAAATTGACGGGCTGGTAATAGGATGCCTAAAACCAGACGGAACCGTTGATTACGATAATTGCTGTCGGTTAATTGAAGCAGCAAAAGGTTTACCTGTCACTTTTCACAGGGCTTTTGATGTGTGTAAAAAGCCATTTGAAGCAATGGAAGTTATTCATTCTATGGGTATAAAACGAATCCTTACCTCGGGACAACAAAATAAAGCAGTTAACGGAGTCGATTTACTGTACAATCTGCAAAAAAAGGCTCCTGAAAACTTGAAAATTATGGCAGGCAGTGGCATTGATGAGTCTAATATTCAGTTAATTGCAGAAAAAACGGGTGTTACCTGTTTTCACGCTTCGCTTAGGGTGGAAAAAGCTGATAGTAATACCTTTTATAACAACAAAGTTTACTTTAATTCAACAAAAGAGATACCTGAACAGGGTAGAAAAATAACCAGTGCCGACAGAGTCATCAACTTAATTAAAATTCTGGAAAATGAGCTATAGTATGAGAAAAAGCAGTTTTATTTTAGGAATCTTACTTTCACTAATCATTTTTATCAATTCATGTGATAAAAAGAGTGAAGTACATTTTATTACAGATGAAAATTACCGAAAAACGGTTGATGATGACTTTTTAAAAGTAAAAGAAGATGTGGGCTTACGAAGCAAGGCATTATTTTCGGTTTTTGATAAAGATATCAGCACAGAAACAGTTGAAGCTTTAAAGTTTCTGTTTGCTTACATGCCCCTCAACGATCTAGCCGATTATGATGGTGCCTTTTTCCTGAAAAATGTAGAACTGGCTTTTGCTGCCAGAGATTCTTTTTCGTGGGGAAAAACAATCCCCGAAGACGTTTTCAGGCACTTTGTGTTACCTCATCGGGTAAATAACGAAAACCTGGATTCCTCCCGTTCAGTTTTCTTCAAAGAATTGTATCTCAGGGTTAAAGATTTATCAATAGAAAATGCTGCCCTGGAAGTAAACCACTGGTGCCACGAAAAAGTAAGTTACCAGCCTACCGATTCAAGAACTGTATCCCCACTAGGAGCCATAAAAGCCGCTTTTGGGCGTTGTGGCGAAGAATCTACTTTTACCGTAACTGCCTTGCGCTCAGTGGGAATTCCAGCCAGACAAGTGTATACGCCTCGTTGGGCACATACCGATGATAACCATGCCTGGGTAGAAGTTTTTGTAAATGGCCAGTGGAAATACCTGGGTGCCTGCGAACCTGATCCTGCACTAAACATGGGATGGTTCTCGGCACCGGCAAAACGGACAATGATGGTCCATACCAAGGCTTTTGGCAAATATAAAGGAGAGGAAGACATTGTTTATGAACATAAAAAATACGCCGAATTAAATGTGTTGGAAAATTATGCCCCAGTCCAAAATATCTGGGTAAAGGTAGTGGACGAATTGGGTATACCGATTGAAAAAGCACTGGTTGAATTTGGCTTGTACAACTATGCTGAATTTTATCCGCTAAAATCACAATTAACTGAAAAAGAAGGGATTGCCCATATTAAAACCGGGCTGGGTGATATGCGAATTTTTGTGTCGGATAAAGATTCAAGGTTTGCTATCAGAAAAATAAGCGTGGCTGAAACAGATACCATTGTCATTCGGCTAAACCAGCAAACAGGCGATGGATTTATCCTTGAGGATGAATATGTTCCACCCGTAGAAAAAGCACTGGAAGAGACCAGCGAAGCAGGAGTTAAAGAAAACAAAGTAAGGTTGGCTCATGAAGATTCAATCAGAAATCATTACATCAACACTTTCTACACCAAAGAAAAATCGGATAAACTGGCTTTGGAATTGGGTTTGGATAAAGAACGACTTTGGCCGCTTATGAAAAAAAGCAGGGGGAATTACAATGAATTGGAAAACTACTTAAAGAAAACGGCACCGAAAAATAAGGACTTAAGCCTTGATTTGCTTAATGAAATTGCAACAAAAGATTTCTATGATGCTAATAGCACTGTTTTAGTCGACCATTTTGAACACTACAGAATATTCGAGGGTGCAAATTATCCTGTTGATATTGCCACAAAATATATTTTAAGCCCCAGGATTTACCTTGAAGGCCTGAAACCCTGGCGAAGTTATTTCCAAAATGAGTTTTCAGCAATAAAACGCAATTCTCCAAAACAAACAATTCAGGCACTGGTTGAATGGACAAAACAAAACATCAAGATTGATAAAAAAAACAATTATTACGATATTGTCAGCACCCCAATAGGAACCTATCAGCTAAGAAAATGCAATACCTTTAGTCGGAAAATATTCTTTATTGCAGTGGCTCGTTCAATGGGAATTCCGGCAAGATTGGAACCAGCCACTCATGCCATACAATATTATGATAATGAATGGGTTAATGTGGTGTTTGATGAAAGAACTTTGTTTGAACAACCAGATATGGCAACCCTAAAACTAAGTTATAACAACGAAATTGCATTAGATCCTCAATACCGTATTCATTTTGGTATTGCAAAATACAAAAACGGTCGTTTTGAAACCCTGCTCTATGACTGGGAAAAGCCCTTAAGCACTTTCCCCGAAAAGCTTGAACTTGAAGCAGGCTATTACCAGGTTCTAACAGGTAACCGGTTAAAAGACGGCACAGTGCTAACCAAATGCAGATTTATTAATATTGATAAAAACAGTGAGCACACTATTTCGTTGGGTTTTAATCAGGACCAAAATCCTCCAAAACCAATTGCCAAATGGAAAACAGAACTAATTGAAGATGAAGCAAATGTGATTGGCTGGTTGGATCCAAAATCAGAACCTGGAACTCATTTTTTGAATGATTTTCAGGCACTGAAAAAAACCTTTGCCGACAATAATATTAATATGAATATTTTTTGTCCGGATGCTGAATTAAAAGATTTAATCTTACAGAAAATGCCTGGAAAATATTTCAAAGGGATTGATAAAGGCCTTTCGGAGTTAAATAATATGTATAAACAAACCGGGCTTGCAAAAACGATTGAACTGCCTGTGTTTATCGTTATTAATTCAAAAGGGGAGGTATTTTATCACTCTTCGGGGTATAATATTGGCACATCAGAACAAATTTTAAAGATTTATAAGAAAATAAGTTTCTAGTGTTATGTCAAGTATGGTATTTCTGGTAAATTAGCCAGGTGACAACACCTGGCTGGTGCACTTGTCAGGTGTTGCCACCTGACAAATTAGCTTTGACATGACACTAGAGCAAAAATTAATTTAAACTATGAACCGGCGAAATTTTGTAAAAAAAAGCAGTTTAGCTATTGGGGCAGTCTCAATTCTCCCACAAAATATATTTAGCAAAAGTTTTGAAATAGCTGATGATTTTGTATCAAAACGCCCTGCTCCGGGCAAAAGAACCTTTACCAGCAAAGCTGTTGAACAGACCATCAAAAAGGTAAAAGCAGCCATTGCAGACAAGGAAATTGCCTGGATGTTCGAAAATTGTTACCCTAATACTTTAGATACCACTGTTGATTATGAGCTAATAGATGAAAAACCTGACACCTTTATCATTACCGGTGATATTGATGCCATGTGGCTCAGAGATTCCACTGCGCAGGTGTGGCCCTACATGCCTTTAATTACCGAAGATGAGAAATTAAAACACATGGTTAAAGGACTGATTAACAGACAAGTAAAATGCGTCCTTAAAGATCCTTATGCCAATGCTTTTTATAAAGATTTGACCAAAGAATCTGAATGGAAAAGTGATAAGCCCTCCCCTATCCCAGGTGTACACGAAAGAAAATGGGAAATTGATTCACTGTGCTATGTTATCAGGCTTTCGTTTGAATATTACAGAATCACTAACGATGAGTCCATTTTTGATAATGATTGGGATAAGGCCATGCAATTGGTATACAAAACCTTAAGAACCGAACAACGAAAAGACGGTAAAAGTCCTTATTCATTTG
Organism: Bacteroidales bacterium; assembly: GCA_050291445.1. Taxonomy (GTDB): domain Bacteria; phylum Bacteroidota; class Bacteroidia; order Bacteroidales; family NBLH01; genus NBLH01. The sequence goes on from JBNKJW010000252.1 coordinate 5,223, forward strand.
TAAGAAGAACGTGGGCCATGATTGATGCTCCGACATTTAATGGTACCGGTAGACCTATTAAACCGGTAGGTTTGATCTGTTCCATGTTTCGCCCTTCGGATGATGCAACCATGTATCCGTTTTTGATACCATCAAATATTTTTGCAGTACTATCACTAAACCAACTGGATGAAATTTATAGCAAAGCATTGAAAAACAAGGAGTTTGCTAAAAAATGCAAAGAATTTGCTACAGAAGTAGATACAGCAATAAAAAAATATGCTGTTAGAGAGCACCTTAACTTTGGTGAAATCTACGCTTACGAAATAGATGGTTTTGGAAACAAAGTTTTCATGGACGATGCCAATGTTCCCTCGCTAATGTCGTTAGCTTATCTGGGAGCACACCAGCCAGAAGATGAAATCTATAAAAAAACCAGAAAGTTTCTATTGAGTGATTCAAATCCTTATTATTTAAAAGGAAAAGTAGCCGAAGGACAAGCCAGTCCGCACACCGGAAAGGAAAAAATATGGCCAATGGGCATTATTTTACGAGCCATGACAAGCACAAATGACGAAGAAATAAAACATTGTCTGAGAATGCTGAAAAACACACATGCTGGTACTGGTTTTATGCACGAAGCTTTCCATAAAGATGACCCAAAAGACTTTAACCGCTCCTGGTTTGCATGGGCCAATACCTTGTTTGGCGAATTAATTATTAAAATTTATTATGAAAGGAAAAGTATTTTAAATGAGCAATTTAACTAAAATGTACATGAAAAAAATAGTGCTTATTCTTAGCCTTTTTACCATTTCAGAAATTACACTGATTAGTCAGGTAGATTATACTCAGTACGTAAACCCGCTAATGGGAACAGATTCTGATTACCTGCTATCCAATGGCAATACTTATCCGGCCCTTGCTTTGCCCTGGGGTATGAACTTTTGGACGCCACAAACTGCAAAAAATGGCGATGGCTGGTGTTACGCTTACGATGCAAAAAAGATAAGAGGTTTTAAACAAACCCACCAGCCCAGTCCGTGGATTAACGATTACGCAGCATTTTCAATTTTTCCAATCACAGGTGAATTGGTCTTTGATGAACACAAGCGAGGTTCATGGTTTTCGCACAAAGCGGAAGTTGTAAAACCAAATTACTACAGTGTTTATTTAGCTGATTACGACGTGGTTACCGAAATCACCCCAACAGAAAGAGCTGCCATGTTTCGTTTCACTTTTCCTGAAGAAGAAAACGCTTATATTCTGGTTGATGGCTATAACATGGGCTCAAAAGTCCAGATAATTCCTGAAAAAAGAAAAATTGTTGGATACTGTAGAAATAATCATGGTGGTGTTCCTGCAAATTTTCACAACTACTTTGTGCTCGAATTTGATAAAGAATTTGAAGTTACCCACACCTGGAAAGACAGCGCCCTTAACAAAAACAACAAAATGGAAGAAGCAGAGCATGTTGGAGCCATTGTTGGTTTTAAAACTAAAAGGGGCGAAAAGGTGCATGTAAAAGTGGCCTCTTCGTTTATCAGTCTTGAGCAAGCCGAATTAAACCTGAAAAGAGAAATTGGCAACAAAGATTTTGAAACCATCAAATTTGAAGGCCAGAAAGCCTGGAACAAGGAACTTTCAAGAATAAAAGTAGAAGGAGGTAGTGATGATCAGGTAAAAACATTTTATTCTTGTCTGTACCGCACTCTCTTGTTTCCAAGGAAGTTTTATGAAATAAATAAAAACGACAAAATAGTGCATTACAGTCCATACAATGGACAGGTTTTGCCAGGATACCTATTCACGGACAACAGTTTTTGGGACACTTTCAGGGCTGTTTTCCCATTTTTCACACTCATGTACCCCAAATTGAACAGCCAGATCATGCAGGGACTGGTAAACACCTACAAAGAAAGTGGCTGGTTGCCAGAATGCGCAAGTCCCGGTCACCGCGAGAACAAGCTTGGTTCCAATTCAGCCTCATTAATTGCTGATTCATACCTAAAAGGCATCCGAGGTTATGATATTGATGTTCTTTATGAAGCCATTATCAAAAATACCAAGGGTTTTCGCTTTGGAGCTGAATATTACAATGAATTGGGCTACATTCCTTATGATGTACATGTATATGAAAATACGGCCCGTACATTAGAATATGCCTATGCTGATTTTTGTATATGGAAATTAGCCAAGGAGCTAAAGCGCCCAAAAAAAGAAGTTGAGTTGTTTGCCAAACGCTCGCAAAACTACCGAAATGTTTATGACAGAGAAAGTGGCTGGATGCGGGGCAAGAATGAGGATGGAAAATTCCAGAAGCCTTTTAACCCACTAAAATGGGGCTATCCCTTTACCGAAGGTAACAGTTTACATTACACCTGGTCAGTATTTCATGATATTGAGGGTTTAATTGACCTGATGGGTGGGGATAAAGAGTTTGTTTCGAGGCTGGATACTATTTTTAACATTCCTCCTGATTTAGATGATTCATATCATGATTTCTTCACCACTCATGAAATCAGGGAAATGCAAATTATGAACATGGGAAATTATGCACACGGAAACCAGCCCATCCAACACATGATTTACTTGTACAATTATGCCGGAGCTCCCTGGAAAGCACAAAAGTGGCTCAGAACAGTAATGGATAAACTGTACGCCCCTACCCCTGATGGCTACTGTGGCGATGAGGACAATGGCCAAACTTCGGCCTGGTATGTTTTTAGCGCCATGGGGTTTTATCCGGTATGCCCCGGAGCAAGCGAATATGTGATAGGTTCTCCCTTGTTTGACAAAGTCACTTTATTGTTGGAAAATGGAAAAACCTTTGAAATAACAGCCAAAAACAACTCGAAAAACAACATTTATATCAATAAAACAAGCTTATTTGGCGAAAACTTAAACAAAAATTATATCAAACATGCTGAAATTTTAAAAGGTGGGAAACTGGAGTTTGAGATGTCTGATAAACCAAATTTAGAACGAGGTATTGATAAAAGGGCTGCACCTTATTCTATGAGTAAATAATTCTAGCCCTAAAAAGATAATCGCAAAATTTCTGGTTATACAATTATTAATTGATGAATCATAAACTTTGCGATTAAGTTAGTTAGCTTTATAATCTTAAAGATTTATTGGATTTCGGCATAACTTTTATCAAGGTTAAAGATTTTGGCGTAGTATCCATTTACTGACCAATCTCCAGCATATCCACCTGGAAGATACTCACCTGAAAGCATAGAAGAATAAAAATACATTGAGCTATAAGTCAATTCAGAAAGCACAGTTGTACTTAAAGAGTAGGTACCCGATAATTCATTTTCTCCATCTGATCCTGAAAAAGCACCGCTTTGAGCTTTTGAAATGGTAAATACCTCACCATCAGCATCTGGCGCTATTTCTCCAACACTGTTATCCCAACGCACTACTGTAACATTACCGTTCTCTTCAATTTTTACTCCCCACATGTATCCATCCACATCATTAATTAAATTCATACTACTACTGCTTAGCTTAAACCAATAGCCTGTCAACCCGTCTTCCATATCAGCTTTAGGGCTCGAATCATCTTTTTTACAGCCAGTAACGGCAACAAGGAGCATGGCTCCTAAAATGCAAGATAAAATTTTAAAGTTTTTCATTTTCTTAAATTTATTTGTTAATACTTTTTAAAAGCGAATAGCCATGTAAAGGTTTATTGAGTCTGTGTAAAACCGTCAGTAAATATTTGTATTATGATGAACCCTTTAATCAGGACACCATTTTTTAAGTGTTTGAATTTCAGTATTTTTACATAAAGCTATGATTAACCTTGTTACGGGTCAATAGCAAATAAGTTAATGCTGGTATTGAAACAATATAAGAGGAGGAGTAATTAGTTATCGTATGTTGTATGATTCGGATAGGTTATTAACCTGAGTTCGATGTAAAATAATGGGCACAGAAAGTCATAATTATGCTAGATCTGCACTGAAAATTTTGAAATAATAACGGGTTATTTTAAGAAATTTTCAGTGCAGAGATGGTATGATTATGACTTTTCTTTTT
>JBNKJW010000253.1:0-4298 GCA_050291445.1 Bacteroidales bacterium
GTGGTATTTGTCCATTAAGTGAATATTTACAATTCTGCCCGTAAATTGTATTCAACCATATTAATATCAATGTACAATATAAAAACATTCTTTTCATAAACTTTTCATTTTAGCAGAAACGCCTCTCCAAATGGCAGCCAATGTTTAGTGTATGGTGTCGTAAGGGATTTCGGGCTTCAAACTTATCAACTTACCACCCAAAGTTGACGCGGGTGATACCGCGCAAAAACCTCTGAAACCCTTATGCACTATACACATTGTTGGGTGCTGGCGGTTCTACTTCCTTTTTATTTTTAGTTTACTTTCCATTATAAATTCTTTGTCCAACTGAACTTCAAAAATATCTGTAAATCCGACAATATACTCCGCTAATTCAGGTTCATTAAACTTGCAATAATCAGCTTTCATTATTAAATCTTGGTATAAATCAGTAATACGAACGGCTCTTTTTCTATGCTTTAATATTTCAGCGCAAAACTGAACTGTATCGGAATTCAAAGTCAAAATCACATGTTGGTCAATCCAGTTATAATCGGCCTTTGTTTTACCTATTCCGTAAAGAGCATCGACAATCTCGGAAATCCCAAATCCAACATCATAATTTTTTTTATATAAAGGGGTAACGAAATCCAAAGTTTCATTATATTTCTTGTTTAAGTTCAAAGCCTCCGCATATCTCTGTTGGGCATATAAATCTGAAGGATGTTTTTTTGCATCTACTTCACGAAGCTTTAACAGTCCTTTCCAATCTTCTTTTTCATAAAGTTCGTAATCACCTTCCCAACTCTCAAAATCATATGTGTCATCAATATTCACTATTTCAATCAGTTTTATTGTATTTAAATTAAATCAAATATACTTATCTGATTTTTAATTTTTGTCTCAAGGGAAATCGGATTATCGGTTTTGTCAATACAAATCGAGATATGACCGTTTTTAATCTCACAAATCAATTGGTAAAAATTCCCATATTTAATTATCACAAAGTCGAGACCACCGCAATCAATATCACCACGTTGTTTTGCAATCTTTAGAATCGTTGGATTAACCAATAACTCCTCATATTTATCAGAATCTGACGAACTTGAATCGTGTAAATGATTCCGTTGCCAACTTGTCAAGTTATTGTCCTGATATATCGCAACGTATCTTATCGAATTAGAAATCTGTGATATTTTTTCAATCAGTTCATTCATTTGCAGGATGTTTTTTTCGCTTGCTTACAACGGTGATGGTATGGTGTCGTGCGGGAGTATGAAGCGATTTCCTATCAGTTTACACCAACTTTTTTTACGAGCTACAAACACTCGAAAACCTCTAAAACCCGCATGCACTATACCATGTGTTAGGCAAAGTTATTTTTCAATTTTATCAAACTCTACATTTCTTGCCCTTTGTTCACTGATATACATTTTAGTAATTCTATTATTCTCATCTCGTTTAAAATACAAATCGCTTTCCAAATTATCAACATAAAAACCATCTGTATAAGTTGATGTTAGTTTTAACAATTCTCCTGGTTTTAATATTAAAACCAATTGATTGCTATCATTCAGTATTATGGTTGAAAATGTCAGAGCATCCCTTGAGTAATAATCACCTAAATATTCATTCTCATTTTTCCCCGAATTATTATCTGTAATTTTAATATAATTTAATGTATCAATGGTACCTGCACCAAATTCATTTGGCCTGACAACTTTTAATTGATTATCCTTTTCAAAGTTTAAGTGGATATTACCCAAAATAAACTCCCTTTCATTTATTTGTATAAGTGGTGAATTTTCAAACAAATTCAATGTGTCGTTTTTTATTGAAAAGTATAATCCTTGTCCTGAATTCACATTTTTATACCAACCTATAAATATTTTATTATTTGAAAATACCTCATTATCTGTGTTATTATTGACATCACTGGTTTCGTTTTTGCCTGTAAAAATATTCTCTATCTCTTGTACGGCAGAGCCTGAACCATACTCAGAAGTATTGCTCAGGAATGAAATAGATATATTTAATTGCGGGTAATTTGCCAAATAACACCTGTAACCAGCTGTTGAACCGCTATAGTTGATACAGTTTAGGCCATTCTTTTTATGTACATAAAGTCCAGCTGCAAAATGGTTGATTTCACCATTGTTTAAAGTATCTAGTGCAAGTTGTTTTTTTAATAATGAAGATGTCTCTAATTTTCCGTTCAAATAAAACTCATTCCATTTAATTAAATCTTCACTCGTAGTCAGAAGACCTGCATTTCCATATGCGTTTTCATTTGGCATGTCGGTTTCATAACCATTTTCTATTTTGGTATACGCAAGTGCCCTTTCAGAGACAATACTTTTGTAATTTGTCCTCCATTGAGTATGATTCATATTTGCCGGAACAAAAATATATTTATTGGTAAATTCAGCTAAACTCATTCCGCTAACACGTTCCACAATTATTGCCAACATATTATAATTTGAATTGCTATAAAGCATTTCTTCTCCAGGAAAGTTATTTAAAGTGCGTTGTCGACAGATAATTTGCAGAGCGTCCGTATTACTATATGTTTTTGTTGTCCGTGGCCAGCCTGAAATTTCGGCAATGTCTCCCCAGTCCTTTAATCCGCTTGTGTGATGAATTAGATGTTTAATTCTGATAGTTTTCCCATAATCGGGTAATTCAGGAATATATTTCCTTACATCATCATTAATTGACAGCTTTTTTTGTTGTTCAAGAAGTAATATTGCAGCGGCAGTAAATTGTTTTGAAATGCTTCCTGCTTCTAATATAGAATTTGTGGATAACGGTATCTTTCGTTCAAGGTCAGCCGTTCCCCATGCTTTAGATAAAATTATTTTGCCATTTCGACTTATAGATAATTGACATCCGGGGTTTCCCTTTTTATAGCGGAAAAATATGGAATCAATCTTTGCTATCGTATCCTGCAAAGGTTGTGCATTAATTACAACTGATAATGTCAAAAGATATCCAGTTATAATATATCGCTTAATTGTGCTATTTCTCAAATTTTGAAACAACATTGTCACCAATCATATTTATCAACTATTTCCTGCCCGATATCAAGAGATTCTATTATAGTTTTTTTAATTACCTCTGTGCCTTTTTCTCCATTTGTAAAAACAACCAGACCACGTTTTGATAATGGTAATAGAATTGCAATTGTATGAGAGCCTGCGTCATCGCCTCCATGAATAAGAGCAAATTCCCCATTGTTTAACTCTTTCATAATACCCCAGCCCAATCCAAAAGATTCATATTTACTGGAAGTTGATTGAGGGCTAATCATGTCTTTGTATACATCTTCTGATAATCCTGCTCCGTTTGTAAATGTTATTGCAAATTTGCAGTAGTCTTCAATTGTTGTTTTTAAAAAATCGGAAGCAAAAGGAATGGGATTTTTTGGAATATCTAGCATATTACCAATTGTATCGTGAGGAACAGCATATCGGGATGTATCAATTTTATCATTCCATACATACCAAGTGTCATACATTTTTAAAGGTTTAAACAATATTGAATCTGCAAGTCTGTCAAGTGGCATATTAAATTTATGCTCCAATGCATGCTTTAAATATTCAAACCCTTCACCGGAATATTTATATTTTGTTCCAGGGTCAAAATTGAATGTCAATTTCTTTGATGGATTGTTCCATCGCCAATTATCAAATCCGGTTTGGTGTGTCAGTACGTGTCGTGTCGTTAACTTTAAATGTCTTGGGTCGTTAATTACATCAGGGTCAGTCCAGTATTTATAAAGAGGCTCGTCTAATTGCCACTGCCCCATACATACAAGCTTTAAAGTCAGCATAGCAGTAACTGGTTTAGTTAATGAAGCAACCTGAAAAATAGTATTATACGGAGCAGGGTCGTTTTTTTTCAAATCACCGAATACCATAACTTGTCTGATTTCTCCATCACTAATAATTCCTATACCAACAGCCGGTACTTTGTATTCTTTTAACCATGATTGTACTTTTGTTTGATAATCAATAATCACTTTCCCGTTCTGTTGTGCTAGAATATCGGATAAAGTAAAAATGAATAGTAAAAAAATCTGTATTCCTTTTTTAATTCTGTTCATTGTCTTATTTTTTGTTTTAATAAAGACGAATATTTGTGTTGAACGCTGCATTATAATTTTGCCTAACGGCTCAAATATGCGTAGTGCGGGATTTCAAGGCACTTCACTATCAAACCGCTGCATTGTTTATTAAATGCTGTTATGTTCAAATTTACTAATTCGCCCCGCATTACGTATATTTATTGTTGGCTGCCGTTTATTCTTCAATTATTAT
>JBNKJW010000254.1:0-10466 GCA_050291445.1 Bacteroidales bacterium
CTTTTTAGATTTAGTTAATTTTCGCATAAATCGCCCCAAATTTTATTGAACTATCCCGATAGTCCTTCAAAAATTTAGGCCAATTTCTACTAAAAATTAACCTAAACTGTGCAATTATTTTATGTCGAACTCAGGTTAATACATATAAATAACACCTTTTGCTTTAGTAAATATTCCTAATTTTGGGTAGTCAACCAAAAAATATAATAAAATATGTCAGTATTAATGGAATTTGCCATGTTCCCCACAGATAAGGGAATAAGTGTAAGCTCAGAAGTCAGCAAAGTAATAGAAATGATCAGAAATTCAGGCCACCAATACAAATTAGGCTCAATGGGCACCACTGTTGAAACAGAAACAATGCAACAGGCTTTGGAAATACTGAACAAAGCGTGCCAGGTTTTAGAAAAAAATTCTGAAAGAATCTATTCCAGCGTTAAGTTTGATATTAAAAAAGGTGCACCTGGCAGAATAGAAGCAAAGCTTCAGTCAATTGAGGATAAAATTGGTGAGGTAATGAAGTAGGAATTTTGGTGCACAAAGTAAAAGAAGTAATTTCACAAAGTAACTCAAAATATATTAACCTGAGTAACTTTGTGCCAAACTTTGCGCAACTTTGTACTACTATTTAATTTATATCTGCTCTAAATTTATGAATATCAAAAGTCTCCTTCTTTTAGTATCACAAACCATAGCAATATGCTCATTATCTGCACAATGCAAGCCACAAGTATGGAGTTTTAAATCGGGCGAAAAACTAAAATACGATATTGTTTACAATTGGGGATTTATTTGGGTAGATGCTGGCAGAGTTGAATTTAAAGCCCAAAAAGAATGGCTGAATGGCCAAACAGTTTATCATTTAAGCGGTACTGGTTCTTCGTTAAAAAAACACGATTGGTTTTTTAAAGTACGCGACTATTATAATTCCTGGGCAAGAACAAGTGATTTAGCTCCAATAAAATATTCGCGTAACACTTCGGAAGGTAAATACAAGGTGAATAACTATTTTACTTTTGATTATGATAAGAAAAAAATCTACACCAACACCTGGAACACCAAAAAAGAAAAAACATATGATACACTAAATTTATCCAACTGTACATTCGATGTGATGACTGCTGTGTATTATGCCCGCACTCTTGATTTTTCCAGATTTAAAATCAACCAAAAAATCCCGTTAACGGCAATTATTGATAATGAAATCTTTAACCTTTACGGAAGGTACCTTGGTAAAGAAACCATAAAAATGCGAGACAAAAAAAAGTACAATTGCCTTAAATTTAGCATGTTACTAGTGGAAGGGACCATGTTTAAAGGTGGCGAAGATTTACATGTTTGGATTAGCGATGACAAAAATCGCGTCCCCTTACTTGTTGAAGCAAAGGTTTTGGTAGGTTCGGTAAAAGCTTATTTTAAAAGTGCTGAAAATCTGAAAATTCCTGCAAAATATAATGCTCCGGAAAATAAGTAATACCTGCTTAGAATTATTAGCTATGTTTAGAAAGTCTATAGTCAATATCAGCTTCAACCAATGACCATATGTCGTTTAGATGAGCATTATAGTCAGGACTGTCATTGCGAGCAAAGCGTAGCAATCACTAAGGGATTATTCCCTTCGGTTATGATAAAAGTTGCTTCACTGCGTTCACAATGACACCGTTAACAAAACAGCATTGATTAATGAATGACTAATAATCTGAAATACATTCCAAACTAAACAACATTATCGATTAATTACCCCAGCCAATCAACTTCAGTAGTATTTACTGATAATCAAACTGTTAAAAGATGTTACAAATTGTTAAATAGCACGTTACTTTCTAATTATTTATAAATTTGCAGGTTCAAATTAATTTAATTATTCAGTACACCATGAAACAAATTTTACCACCATTATTACTTTTATTCCTAACTACTTCACTTATTGCCCAGACTCAATTTGTAAACAACCCTTTAGCAATAAAAAACGACAGCATTGAATGCTTGCAAAATATTTCAGTTTATAAAGAATTTCAAAAACAAAATTTATACGATGAGGCCATCCCTGCCTGGAAAAAGACCTATCAATCGTGCAAAGGCTTTAAAAAACTAATTTACCAGGATGGGGTTAAATTTTTGGTCAGGGACATACAACAACAAAAGGACAAGGAACAAAAGAAAGCCCTTGTTGATAGCCTGATGCATATTTACAGCGAACGCATTAAATACTTTAACCAGGAGGGTTATGTAAAAGGAAGACAAGGTGTTGATTTATTCAAATATGACAGGGATAGATTAGAAGAAGCACATCAGTTATTACAAACATCATTTGAACTTGAAAAACTAAAGACAGATGGTTCTGTAACTGCCCATTACATGCTTGCAACAGACTTGTTGTTTAAAAAGGGAAAAGCCGAAAAAAAACAGGTTGTTGAAACCTATTTAAAGTGCATAAATCTATTAGAACAACAAATAGCTAAAGAAACAAGAACTAAATACCTAAAAAATTACAAGGCAACCTTAAAAGTAGTTGAAGAAATTTTTGCAAAAAGCAAGGCTGCTGATTGTCAAAGTCTGGTTGTTGCATTTGGAGAAACCGTTGAAGAAAAAGCTGATGATTTAGAACATTTACTAAAGGTACAGGCACTTTTAAAAGGTGGCAACTGCACCAGTGAAGACTTATATTTTAATGTCAGTAAACAAGTGCATAAGTTGAAACCAAGCGCTGCAAATGCCTCGTTATTAGCAGGTTTGCTTATTAAAAAGGAGAAGTTTGCTGAATCCATTGACTATTTAAAACAAGCCATTGAATTGGAAAAAACAGATAGCCTAAAAGCGAGCTATTTTCATGACATGGGTGTAATTAACTGCTATAAATTAAATAAACTTGTGCAGGCAAGAACAGACGCTAACGAAGCCCTTAAATACCGCCCTAATTGGGGCAAACCTTATTTGTTGATTGGTGATACTTATGCACTTTCGAGCCAGACATTTGGAAGCAACGATTTTGAAAAAGCCACTGTTTTTTGGGCAGCAGTAGACAAATACTACAAAGCCAAACAACTAGATCCTTCAGTAGAAGAGCTTGCTAATCAAAAAATTAGTTTCTACAGCAAATATTTCCCCAGAGGCGAAGAGGCCTTTATGCAAGGATATAAAAATGGAAGTAGCTACAAAGTTGGCGGTTGGATAAACGAAAATACTAAAGTGAGGTTTAGGAAGTAATTCTGTTTTTATTTGGAGCACTAAGTTTCGCTAAGTATTGCACAAAGTCTATCCATGTAAAAAAAACAAGACCCCATCGGGTTCTATTGTTTATAGAAAAAATGATATGATGTGGATATTCGACCCTTTCAGGTTCGCACGCAAGGCTGATAGCAATTGACTATAAACATTTAACTCCTTCGGAGTTGTCTTTCTAAACAGTAATTTTGGAAAAGATTTTTTAGATATTTTCATATCTTAGAACCATGCGAAGAAAAATGTGGCCTAAAACTTGGCGATACCTGCCACATTGGTGGCTGGATAAACGAAACAACTACTGTGAGGGCAAAAAAATAGATTTTACATAAGCTTAACACAACTTACGCTTGCAGTTTAAACAAAAAAGTGTTGCTTTACAAAAAATTACCCTCCGCCAATAAATTATATTTATCTTTGGGTAAAGATATCATCACACAAAAGGTAATCTGCCCAATACCAACTTATTTAATTTTAGAACAAACAAATACAAATGGCAAAAAAGAAAAAACACAAGAAAGGCAAAAGCCTTCCTGCCTTTAACAAAAAAACTTTAAGAAAATTTTTAATCAAAATATTCAGGGAAAACCCTTCGAAACTGTTCAACTACAAACAACTGGCTAAGGAACTTGAAATAAAGGACATGCCAACCAAGCAACTCATTACCAAAGTGTTGTACGATTTAGTTGCTCGCGAGCAATTAGAAGAAGTATATACCGGAAAATTCAGGTTTGCTGCAACCGGCGCCTTCATTACCGGAAAAGTTGATATGACACGCCGGGGCACTGCCTATATTGTGTCTGATGACGTAAAAGAAGACGTTTTTGTGTCGCAAAGTGGCCTGAACAATGCTTTGCATGGCGATGAGGTAAAAGTATACCTGTTTGCCAAACGAAAAAAGCGACAACCAGAAGGTGAAGTGGTTGAAATTATCAAACAAGCAAAATCAACCTTTGTAGGCGAAGTTGAAGTCACGAAAAACTTTGCCTTTCTACTTACTGAAGGTAAACACATGCCCTACGATGTTTTTATTCCGCTAAACAGGCTAAAAGGTGCAAAAGATGGTGATAAAGCCATTGCTAAAATTACCGAATGGCCCAAAGATGCCAAAAATCCTATAGGTGAAATTATTGAAGTAATTGGTCGTGCAGGCGAAAACGATGTGGAAATGCATGCCATTATGGCCGAATTTGAATTGCCTTTCAAGTTTCCTGAACACATTAACCAGGAAGCCGAAAAAATTCCGGATCCAGATTTTGAAGAAGAAGCCAAAAAACGAAGGGATTTTAGAAAGATTACCACTTTTACCATTGACCCGTATGATGCTAAAGACTTTGATGATGCACTGTCAGTCAGGAAATTAGACAATGGAAATTACGAAATAGGGGTGCATATTGCAGATGTTTCGCATTACGTAACACCAGGAAGCATCCTTGACCAGGAAGCTTACAACAGGGCCACCTCTGTTTACCTGGTTGACCGTGTGGTGCCAATGCTCCCCGAACGACTTTCAAACGGAGTTTGTTCGCTTAGACCGAATGAAGAAAAATGCACTTTTTCGGCAGTTTTTGAAATGGATGAAAAAGCTCATGTAATTAACGAATGGTTTGGAAAAACACTCATAAATTCTGATAGAAGGTTTGCCTACGAAGAAGTTCAGGAAATTATTGAAGGTGCCGAAGGTGATTTTAAAGAAGAAATTCTGCTTTTTAACGATTTGGCGCAAAAATTAAGGGCCCAAAGGTATAAAAGAGGCTCAATTTCGTTTGATAAAGTAGAGGTAAAATTCAAAATTGATGAAAATGGTAAACCTCTCGATGTTTATTTTAAAGAATCGAAAGAAGCGCACAAACTAATTGAAGAATTTATGCTGCTGGCCAATAAAAAAGTAGCAGAAAGAATAGGCAAACCTACTCAGCATCAAAAAGTTAAAACATTTGTATACCGTATTCACGACGAACCTGATTTAGAGAAACTAAACACCTTTTCGAACTTTATCAGGCGATATGGATATAGCATCAGCATGAAAAACAACAAAGAAATTGCGAGTTCAATGAACAACCTGTTAGATACTGTGAAAGGCAAAGCCGAACAGAACGTAATTGAAAACCTGGCTATTCGTTCTATGGCAAAAGCAATTTATGATGTTAATAATATTGGTCATTATGGTTTGGCTTTTGATTACTACACCCATTTTACATCACCTATTCGTCGATATCCTGACTTAATGGTGCACCGATTGCTTGAAATTTACCTGGAAGGAGGGAAATCGGCCAATGCAAAAGAATATGAAAAATACTGCAAACACAGTTCGGATATGGAGCAGCGGGCAGCCATGGCCGAAAGGGCTTCGATAAAATACAAGCAGGTAGAATTTATGCAGGATAAACTCGGACAAATTTTCGATGGAGTTATTTCGGGAATCACTGAATGGGGCATGTATATTGAAATTGAAAAGACCAAAATTGAGGGTATGGTGGCCTTGCGCGACCTGGAAGATGATTATTACACCTTTGATGAAAAAAACTTTTGCATAGTAGGGCACAAAAAACATAGAAAATACCAATTGGGAGATGCACTAAAAGTACAGATCATCCGAACTAATTTGTACAAAAAGCAAATTGATATGATGGTGGTTGAAGAGGAAAAGGAAAAGCAAAACGAATAATGGATTTGAAAAAAAGTAAAGGCTTAATCTCTTCAGTATTTTTTTTAGTCGTTTTTTTTGCAACCACAAAAAATGTTGTTTCACAGACCGGCTTTTCCCCGAAAGCTCAAATAGACAGTGTTGAAATAGCTTATCAGATAAGCAATTGGGAAAAAGTAATTGAGAAGGGCAATAATTTTCTATCAGGATTTACCAATAAAGAATTCAAGACAGAAGATTCTTTGTTGATTATTGAATCAATGAAGGTAAGTTACCGAATAGCAGTAGCCAATGCTTTCCTGAATAAAATGGAAAGAGCCCGCAAATTTGCAAAAATTGATGCTGTTAAAGATAGTTTGTTCAAAAAGCAGGCATTTTATAAACAGTACTATCAATATGCAGCAACCGGATGTATATTTCTAGTTGATAATAAATTAGACAGCTCAAATACAAATTTGAGTTTCGCACGGGATATTGCTTTTAATCAACTAGGAACAAACAGAGATATTTATCTGGATGCTTCGAAAAATCTGGTTGCCTTCTACATTGAAAAATCAGAGTATAACAATGCAAAACTAGAACTGCAACGTATTTTAAATCATCAAAAACAGGAAAAAGACTCTGTTTTATTGGCTAAAATATACTACAGTATGTTCCTGGTATATTATTCAGATAAAGATTATTTATCGGCTCTGCATTGCAGCGAAACAAGTCTGGCCTTTTTGCAAAACAATAACCAGCCGATAAATGTCCCTTTGCTTGCAAAAGTTTATCAGGCTGTTGGAATAAGTTATTATCAGTTAAAACAATATCACCTTGCAAAAAAGTATTTGCACCTGGCTATTGATATCCATGCAATTTATCCCCACCAAAAGAATCCGGATATAGCCCTAACATACAACTACTTAGGAAGAGTTTACAGAATGCTGTTAAATACAGAATTGGCTATTGAATACAAAACAAAAGCCAACAAAATATTTGAAGAACTAAATAAAACCAATGGTTCTTTTTGGTTCTTAATTGATGATCCTTTTTTAATAAAAAGTTTTGAACCAAAACTTAAAAGTAAAGATAAAAACCCCGATGCCAGTTTTTATGAGTTGTTAATCGACTATGACTATATTTTCACCCATTTGCCTTTAAGGTATCTGAAATCTTCCACTCAAATAAGAGGCAGTAAAGATAATTCAAAAGTATATCAATTTGCTAAACAAAAAAGCTATAACAAGCTTATTCCATTGTTCAAGAATCTTTTAAAAAGTAAAATGAGGCAAAGTAACTTTGAGCAAATGAATATTGTTTTAGGGTATAAAATTATGGGTGATATGTTCCTGTCAGTTAATCAATTAGACTCAGCTACAAACTATTACCAAAAGGCACTGAATAAACAATTGGTTAGACCTTTAAGGATAAATGAAATACAAAATATCAATTTATCAAACTATAAACAAACCACACAACTTATTGAAACACTTACATCATTGGCTAACTGCTTTAATAAGATTGCTGAAAACTCACAAACAGGAAAAGACAGAGCTTATAAACAAGCACTGGATTATTATTTAATGAGCGATTCGCTTGCTGAAAACCTTAGCCATTATTTTAAAAACGAGCGCGATAAACTGGTTTTAACAAAGCAAAAGCAAACTATTTATAATTCTACAATTGAGGTTTTATTTAATTTGGCACAACAATCTAACAATGCTGATAGCACCGATGCATATTTAAAATCTGCCTTTAATTTTTCGCAAAAAAATAAAACAAATCAACTCCAGGAACTCATCATAAAATCAGATGCAACAAAGTTTAAAGAATCACAAAATAGCACCATAGAAAAAGAACTAGAACTAAGAAAAAAAATAGCATTCTTAAAAAGACAAAAAAACGATTCAATTAGTGATTTTAACTTACTCTATTCTTTTGAAGAGACTAAAAATAAGAATATTACAAATAACGATACAAGTCTTTTAAAAAAATACAGCATAAAACGAAGGTCATTAGCTGAAAAATTAGATAAAGCGTTCCAAAACTATTACGAATTCAAATTCGATAATAGTAAATTATCGATAGATGAAATCCAGGCAAACCTGGAACCAGGCTCTGTACTTATTGACTATCATGTAAATGGCCCTTCGCTTGAAATATTTGTTATTAATAAAGCCAATTTTCAGACAAAAAGGTTAACCTGTGATGAGCTAACAAGCGACTTATTAATGAATTACATTTATAAAATATCAAGTTATTACCGTAAGGATGATTTTTTGCAACACGATTATTCTGACTTTAAAAAATACAGCAAAAAATTATATGATTTTCTTATAAAACCAGTTGAGCAAAATCTACAGGGCCATCATAAACTAATTTTTATTGTAAATAAAGAACTTTCGTTATTACCATTTGAAACTTTGTTGGTTGATACATTGAACCAAAATACCCAAGACCTTAAAAAACTTAACTTCCTTATTAAAAAGTTTGATATTGTTTACAATTATTCATGCAAGCTTTGGTTAGAATCAAAACAGAAACTGAAAATTTATAGAAAAAAACCAACAAATATACTTGCTGCAGCACCGGTCTTTGAAAAGGAACAAATGTTTGCATCATCAGCCCCGGTAGAAAAAGATGAAAATATTACATTGGAATTCTTTGAAAAATTATCGCCTTTGCGCGGTACTAAAAAAGCCGTTGAAGAAATTTGCCAGGTAACCAAAACCAAAGGAATAAAAACTTTAAAGCGAATTTATCATGATGCCAACAAACCCCAATTTAAAACCGAAGTAGTTGGTAAAAAACACGTCTTGTTAGCTACCCATGGAAAATCTGATGATGAAAACCCTCAGTTTTCAGGTCTATACTTTTCGCCAATCAGCCCACAGGCAAACGATATAGATCAGGCTTTTTTATATTCGAATGAAGCTTATTACCTAAATCTCTCAAGCTCTCTTGTTGTTTTGTATGCTTGCAAAACAGGAACCGGGAAAATTAATAACAAATACGGACCAATGTCTGTTTCAAGGGGTTTTATGGCTTCTGGCGCAGCAAATGTTGTGCATACATTATGGAGCGTGAATGACCTGAGTACCAGGGATATAGTAGTTGAGATGTATAAGCATATATTCAATAACGAAGGGTATTCAGCTTCGCTTAGAAAATCGAAGCTGGAATTAATCGAACTGGGAATTATTCCTTATCACTGGGCTGGATTAGTGCTTATTGGCAACTAATAAAAATAGGCTGATCAACAAAATTTTGATACAGCCTACAGTTAAGTACTTATGAGAGTTCTTATTCGCAATCCACTTCTTCTTGCGAACCGCTTATTAATCCATGATATTTGAATGAGTTATTATAACCATTGCCATTATAGTCTTGCATAAAAACAAAACGTTGCACTGTGCAATGTTTATCGGGCCATGTAGCAAAACAATAGGCAACTAATGTTCGTCCTATAATTACACTTGTATATTTGTTTCGCACAATATTCCAATCTTTACTTTGAATTTTCACCTTATTAAATGTCTCCTTCCAACCAGATCTTTTAGCATAATCCTGCATGCATGTCAACATTGAGCTTTCAAATGCTTTATTTACCATACCCGCTTTTATAGTTGAATATGATTTTCCTATTTTAATCACATCCCCAGCTTCTTTTGTTAACGTGAAACTTCCGGTAGCTAAAACTTTATTATATGTTGTAGCGTTGTGTTGGAATCTTAAATCAGCTTTTATTTCATGATCTCCCGGCTTTAAGCCATTAATTAATTTTGTCCATCCAGCTTTGTCGCTATATTCCCCATCATCATAAACAAAAATCTTTTGGGTGGTCCGTTTTAAAGCATCTCCATAATTTCGTCCACGATCCATCTCCCAATCAACCTTATTTCCATCAACATATACATCGAAAAAATAAATATAATCACTATAAGACTCCCCTGCTTCATCAATAATAGAATTTTCGATAGATTGAGACAAGTAAAAACGACCATGTATCCAATCTGAAGAATTAAAATGATCTTTAAACTTTGCGGGATCCGGGTTTTCCATGTCAATTGTCTCGTTAGACCAAACAATTTTTCCAATATTGTTTTGATGTACTTGGTGAAGAATCCCCTGATCTTCAACATGTTTCTCTTTGTTATTACTAGACGTCTCACTTGATGCGTCTTTTGATTTTTCGTTCTTGCTTACTTTATTTTTTATTGCATTCTTAAGTTTTCCCAACTGGGCATAACTATTGTTTTGAGTAAAAGTGAAAAGAGCAATAACAATAAGCCCCATTTTAACAGTTTGTTTTAAATTTAATCTCATCATAAACTACTTTAATTGTTTACAACAACGAAAATAAATAGGATAAATGGCAATTTTAGTGCATCTTATTTTTATCGCCTGCCATTGAAAAATATCACCGCACAATAGGTAGTGTAGAAGTTTCAAAAAGGATCCAATATTTTTCTACTAACCTGAGTTCGACATAAAATATTCAACACAGAAATTCGGAATTATACCAGATATGTGCTAAAAATGCAGAAAGAATAGCGGGCTATTTTGAGGAATTTTTAGTGCAGAGATGGTATAATTCCGAATTTTCTATTAGATT
>JBNKJW010000255.1:0-34245 GCA_050291445.1 Bacteroidales bacterium
GAAAAAAGCATTCTAAAAAGTTAATAACAGGATATTTTTTTTTGTTACATCAATTATGTATATAAAGTTGGAGAATGACAAGTTAATATCAATTTTTGAATTGTGTTTTAAATAAATGGCTGAGTTTATAGATATATCTGGATGGAATGTTAAAGAGTGGGTAAACACAACCGGTACGCGCGAAAAGTGCTTTATTGAAAATCCAGAAAATGCAAAACTCTATTTTTTTAAGAAATCAATCGATAAATATCCATCAGAATTTTGGTCTGAAATCATCGCAAGTAAGTTTGGAAAATTATTAAAACTCGACATAGTCGATTATAATATTGCAGAACTTGATAAAACTTGTGGTTGTATATGTGAATCAATGATAGATCAGGAAACTCAAGAATTAGATCATGGAATAAATATGATTAAATCTGCGATTCCTAAATTTGTTGTAACAGAGCGACCGGAAATTTCATTTAATCAAATTGAAAAAGCCTTGTCAAGATATAGAGATTACATTAAGAAATTTATAGATGTTATGATCTTTGATGCACTCATTGGAAACCAAGATCGACATTCTGAAAATTGGGCTATTATCCGTTCACTTGATATTGAAAACAAGGAATTTTCAAAACAAAGACTGCTTAAATTTCTTATGGTAAAATATAAACAAAGTGGGTTGAAATTTAGGAATATTCCTTTTAAAAACTTCATTCTAAAGCACATGGATGAATTATCCTTGGTTGATTACAGATTTTCACCGATTTATGACAGTGGGAGTAGTTTGGGAAGAGAAATTACTGAAGAAACAATTCCAAATTATTTATCAAATGAAAGTAAAATATTAAAATATATTAGAAAAGGTAAATCTGATATTAGATGGGAAGGTGAACGAATAAGTCATTTTGACCTACTCAAAAATATAAAGAATAAATACAACGAGTATTTTAAGGTCTCAAGTACTAAGATCCTTAATAGTTACAATAAAGTGGAATTAAAATCAATTGTTAACAATATTGATAGAAATTTACCGCAAGAATTTGAAGAAAGTAAATTATCTTTGTCTAGAAAGGAGTGGATATTTACACTTATTGACAAAAGGACCCAAACATTATTAGAACTAAATAATTGAAGATTAGGAAAATATATTTAAGCTGGAGAAAAGGGCAAGGTAGCCCCAGGAAAATTGTAGGTTTATTAAAACGTACAGCTTCTGATGGTATTACCTTTAAGTATCTTAAAGAAGGAGTCGAAGCTGCTCAAAAAGAAGGTTTTAATGCATACCCAGGATTCCCTTTAGATTTTGAGAAAGTATATGAAGAGAAAGATTTAGATGTTTTTGGACTTCGTTTAGCCTCGTTTGAAAGAAAAGATAGTGCCAGGTTACTTAGTTTTTGGGAAGCAGAAGGAATTGAAGATAAGTTTGATTTACTTGCTCTCACTCAAGGTTTATTACCTACCGACAATTTTGAATTTCTAGGTCTTTTTAATGCAAGCACTGACATGAAATTTGTTACTGACGTAGCTGGTTTATCCTATTCTGAATTAGAAAAAGACGCTGTGAAAATTGGTGATTATTTAAGTTATAAACCAGAGCTTAATAAAGAAGCATATCAAGATAGGGCAATTAAACTATTTAAGGGCGAAACTGAAATAGGTTACATAAAAAACATACATAACAACCCTTTCATCCAATCTAATAAAGAATTAAAGTTACGTATAAAGGCTATTGAACAAAATAGCATTATTAAAAAGATCTTCGTTTTAGTTTCCTACTAATTTTAAGTTATAGGTTTCGAGGTTAGTAAATCTCATTCTAAATCATTATCTTCACGTTAACAATCCGATTATCGACAAGACCGTCAATTTCCCAATTGAAAGAGGGGCAAGTTTAGGATTGTAATTCAATTAACTTTTAACTAAAAATCATGGAGCTCCTTTACATTTGGATCAAAAACTACAAAAATATTAAACGCCAAGGCTTTAATATCAGCAGTAAGTTCAATTTTGAATATGATGAAAAGAAAAACGAAATCACCATTTCAAAAAATGAAAATCACATTGAAAATTTCTTTGGAGAGAATATTCTGGATGTAACTGCTTTGGTTGGAGAGAATGGTAGCGGGAAGTCTACTTTATGTCATTTTATTACAGCCATACCTGAAACTTCACTTATTCATATTTCAGGGGAGTATAATATAGAAAATGGAAAATTCAAAAAAATTGTTTGTAGTTATAAAGGAATGGAAAAACCAAAGATTATTCCTAAAGGACTAACTGGAATCGAAATAAATACAAGTTGAAGGGATGCCAAATTCAAGATGTGACATTGCTATCATAAACCCTAAGGATATTGCAAAGATAGATGACCCTCTTAATTTAAAAGTTCATGGAAAATGGATAAAACCAGATTTTATTCTTGAGTTTGGTACCAAGAAGTCAGCTGGCAGTGCTGAAATATTCAAAAAGCACTTGTATAATGATATTGAAAAGACAGCACAAAGCAAAATAAAAGGGTACGTCATTCATATTCACAGGAACTGGGTACAATCAGGTGGAACTCGCTTAAAATTTAATCGCGATAAGTATGCTGAATATGAGGAAGTTCTAAAGGAGTCCTTAAAGAAATTAGCTTCTAATCAAAAAGCTATTATCCTTTTAATCGAAATTGGAAATAAAGGAAGGCAAATAGCAAAAGAGGGGAAAATGAAATTATTTGATATTGAAGAAGGGAGATTTAAGCGAATAAATATCAATATGGTTGAAGAAGCTGTATTGCAATGCTTAACAGGAAAACAGGATTAACTGAAATAGAGATTATTTACTTATTGATTCAACTTCATTTATTCCTTTATCAAATCTGGTAATTAAAATCATTTTGTTATTTAGCCATGCTAAATCCCTATTTGCGTATCTCTCTTCATAAGGCTCAACCCAAATTACTTTGCCAAGTTTAATATCATAAGCAATACTAAATACATGATTGTCATCTTCATCTTGAACAAAAAATGCTAGTAATGAATCATTTGGAGACCATTCAAGTTCACTCCATCCACAAATTGAGACTTCTTTTGACATCTTTTCGATCGCAACTGAGTCTAGTTTTGCTGAATCTATTGACAATTCGTGTATTTTTTGCTTGAAAGGTACTTTTTCAATGATTGATATAATCTCAATTGATGAAGATGAAGAACTACTTAAAATAGTTGCTAAATAGTCCCCTTTGTTTGAGAGTGATATAGAATTAATTGTTTTATTTTTAGGAAATTGAACAGTTCTTAATGTATATTCATTTGTTTTTTGAATAAAGTAACGATCATCCTTTTTGATTAGAGCAATATCTTTTTTCGATTCTATTATTTTACAATTTACTGCATCTTCATTAGATTCTAATCCGCTTTTTACACTTTTTTTACCTCCAAGCCAATGTAGAAAGAAAAATGCGCTGGTGATAAGAATAAAAATGACTATCAATGTGATACGAAACCTTTTCCAAGCACTTGTAATATCAGGCTCTATATCCTTCATATGTCACCTAATTATTAAATCGTTTTGTTATTGCAATATCATACCATCTCAAGGCAGAAGATTTTGAAATTAAGCTGACTTTTGAATTATTTGAAGTACCAAATTCAGATTTAAGTTGTTCGAGTAGTTCAACTTGATTACTTTCATCCATAAAATATGCATAAAATAACTGTTCAAATAATAATTCAACTGATTTTATTACTTGAATGTGATTTTCATTTAATTCAATAACAAAGTCATTTGGTGTAGGTTGATAATTAGGGTCAATAAACTTATCGCCAGCTAAATACCCTGTCCTACTAAATTGATGCATAAGAGGTAAACTAAATAGTCTTTTCAAAAATCTAAGAAGGTTCATTTTTAATGTTTTTTAAGGAATAATCAAATAAATTTTCAGAGTCAGAATTATTATCAATAAAATGACAAAGTGATTTCCATTGTTCTTTTTCTTCTTTAAAACTATTTACAGGTTTCAACTTAAAGGCCTTTCGTAAGTTCTCTTTATAAACATCAAAAGTCACCCTAATGGATAATCCCCATCCTATTGCAGACATAATAGCGGCATTATAAAATATAATAGTCAGGACAGTCCCAAATATAAAGGAATACGCTATCAAATCGTACTCATGAAGATAAAAGAATACAGATGTTAACTCAATACTTAAAATAATAGTAACAAAAAACATATTCATGAATAAGTCCAGTGACGTCTTTTTTTGTGAAACAAATTCACTAAATTTTTCTTTAACCAGTATAGGTAATACTCTGGGCCATAATATGATAGAATCCATGCCATATCTTCTGTACGGATAAAATTCAGAAGAGGCAATTACATTACCAAATTTAGTAGGTAAAACTTTTTTTAAACCAGGATAAAAAGTATCAATTAAATCAAATCGTTTCTCATTGACCAATTTTTTCCTAATTTGTTCATGTCTCTTTTTCATAATTATCCCTAGGCTGGTATTCTCCCATTTATATCCTTCAAGAAATCTTGTTAAGCCATAGTTCGAAGAAAATAGAATATAGCTTAATGATAAACTAAAAGCTGATGCATAAGCCAAAGCTTCTGAGGTTTCTAAACTCCAATTAAGTTTTGGGAAAACTACTGGTAAAACAAAGCTAAAATTTACTAAAACAAAAATAATTGCAGGGATAATACATGAGAAATACAAAGTATCAATCAGGGCTTTGACAGTTTCTTTAATTGTGGTTAACGCATTCATCTTATTTGATTGGTAGATTAGTAATTCACTGATTCGTTTATGATCTAAAGGTAGTAAAAAA
This sequence comes from Bacteroidales bacterium, assembly GCA_050291445.1. Classification (GTDB taxonomy): domain Bacteria; phylum Bacteroidota; class Bacteroidia; order Bacteroidales; family NBLH01; genus NBLH01. The sequence continues at coordinate 4,804 of JBNKJW010000255.1, forward strand.
AGTAATAGGATGTAATTGGAAAATGAAAATATTTAACTTTTATACACAAGAAACTAAAAAATTAAAGAAAGTTCATTTAGGTTATAATTTTGAGGTTGAAAAAGTCATACTAACAAATAATTTGTAGTTTTTATATTGCACAGTTATTTAATAGTTGACAAAATACCTGATATTATCGTATCTTTGTAGAAGTAAAATATTAAAAGCGTTATTTATTCTCTGCGGAAAAATCGCCAAATTTTTATGCAGCCAGAGAGTAGACGAGACGGCGTGTCTCTGTCTTGCTTGGCTGCTGGTGTTTGGCGATACCTTCCGCGAGTAAGTGCAGTTTCACGCTTTTTTAGTTTTTATCATCGGCTTTGGGAACTGGAGCCAAACTAAAACTTCCAAAACATGAAGAAAATTTTGATTCTATTCGTTTTGCTTTTTATTTTTAAGCCATTAATCGCGCAAAAAAATGATTATTCCCTTGCATATTCCGGTATGAGGATTCAAGGTATTTATGTTTTTATTATGTGTGAACCATATCACAAATACGAGTATGTTGAAACAGTAAAGGCAAAAATTAACTGGACAGGTTCTGTAAGAGAATCGTTTGAAAAAGTGATAAAAAAGGCGAAAAAGAAACATCCTTATTTCAATGGAATTATTTTTCAGAGTAAAGATTTAAGCAAGGGGGACTTGATTAAGTTTAACGATTTGGAAGTTAGCAAAGGTGGCGTAAAACTGAACGATAAGGTAAGCTTTATTCTTAAAGGCGAACTGTATGCAGGAGAAGTAATTGAACTTGAATCTAAAAAGGGAAAAGCTTCAGTTGAATATATGATTTCAGGAGGAAAACAAATAGCTCAGCTTAGTTACGATGATTTAACCCCAATTGATGATGAAAAATTTAATGAAATATCAAATAAGCATGAATAATATAAAAGAGCCTCAGGTATATTGGGCCAATATTAACTTTAGCCTGAAGAAATCCCACGAAAGCTACCAGGAATTTATTGGAGGTGATGTGTATGCATTTGTTGAAAGTGCAGATGCTTCGGATGCCCTTGAAAAAATGAAAACGGAATTAGCATCCTATAAATTAAAAGCTAAGTACTTTCAGTATATTTTACCTTATGTTGATGTTGACTGGGGTGAAGAGAAAATTCAAAGCTATTATGATGGTTTAGTAAGCAAGGCCTCGAAAAATAACACAGTGATTTTAGATGAGATGTATTGTGATGAGAGATTCGTAAAGGACATTTAAACTTATTTTAACTTTTGTTAGTCTTGAAAAGTGAAGTATCTCTTAGTAAGCTTATCTTTTGCAATTCTTGAATTTGTTTTAATTCAAAGAATTTTTAGAATCATCAAAAAGAATAACAGGCTACTTAACTATGGTGAAAAATCCATTGGTGAAATTATCTCTTATAATGAATATGAAAATAATGATGGAGACCAAGTTTGGAGGCCAATGATAAAATTTCAGACCAAATGTGAAAAAATCGTAGTTAAAGAAATCAAAATGGACTATTATAAACCTGGGCTTTTAAAGAAAAAACTAAAAGTGTACTATAATGAAAAGGACCCGATGGATTTTGTTGTCGATAATTTTATTGTTGCCTGGGGAGAAGTTCTTTTATTAGCTATAGGAACAATTGTTACAATTATTCTTTTCATCTACTTATGGAAAGTAGACTCTCAATTAAATCCATCAAATTCAAATGATCACATGTACTAAAGTATAGCGTGTAAAATATCACTCTGGTTCTGAAAACCACTATCCCCAATAATCCACAACTATGCAAGACTGGCTAATAGATAACAAGTAAAAAAACATGAAATCCAAGGTTAAACAAATTTCTATTTAAAATACCTAAAAGCAAAAGAAATAGGTCCTATTAATATTAAAGAATCATCTGGATTGATTTGATTCTACCAATTATTGACTTCAATTAAATTTTGAATTAAATTTATATGAATTAATAAAAATGTTTAATCTAGATCATGAACCATGGAAAAAAATGAAAACAAAAATTTGGAAATGCTTGCAAATGACTTTCCTGAATTTGCAAAAGCTTTTATCGCCTTAAATTTGGCAGTGATTGAAGCAGCGCATAGTGGTAGTAGTAAACTATCTAAGAGAATGTGTGAGATGTTAGCATCAAAGTTGCCAATAATGTTTCGAAACCATTGGAAAAAAAGTTGTGATAGTGACCCTCCAGGTATTTTGTCCACAGCAGTTACTAGTCTGGAAGCATGCCTAGAACAACCTGAAAGAAATTATGATGACTGTTACGATGAATTTATTTCAAAATTACCACCTTTAATACCAGGTCTTGAGGAACCAGTAAAACCATGGATCGATCCAATAAAGCGTATGGGTACAAAGGGACTTATTAAAGTTCTAAAGAATACCCTTAAAGGGTTTAATTAGTCGATACTATTGCTGGGCGAAGAGTCTTTCTTCGTCCTCTTTTCTTTGCCATCACGCATATAATCTCATTTCAATCCTTTCTATCTAATTCGATCAATCTCTACTCCAAAAAACCACAGTTGTGTAAAGGGTTTTATGTACTACTGCACGTTTCTTTCGCGTGGGAAGTTGGAATTTTTATTAGCTTTGTGCTGAAAAGAAAATCGGTTCTGAGGATTGCCATTTTCTTATAAACCATACAGATCATATTTAATTTAACTATTCAATGAGAATTATAGTATCACTTTTCTTGACTTTTGCTGTAACAACCCTGTTTTGTCAAGAGACAAGAGTAATTTCAAACGATAATTTTAATATAAGCATTCAAACTCCAAAAGAATGGTATTGCCTAATTAATGAAACCAGAATTTCTATCAAGGGACCAATCCCAGAAAATATAGGAATTAACTATACTGGCACTGCAGCAGCATCACTTGAGGTAATGCTTGAATCAGTTAAGTCCTCTTTAAAAGGGAAGGATGGGTTCAAAATTATTAGTGAATCTATAGAAATAATAAATAATCAAGAGTATTATCACTTAGAATATGAAATGAATAGAGGGTTTTTATTTCATGACCACCTATATTTAACAATAAACAATGGTGATTTATATTCTATTACAATAACATCTACTAAAGATAGACACAAAGCCAATTTTGATTTATTGTATTCAATTTTCAAATCATTAAAGTTTTTAGATTAGTCTCTAGGTTGGGCAAAGAGGTCCCGAGTTGAGGGAAGGCTCCCGCCTTTGTTATTTTTAGCTTTCGCTTCTGGTAACTATAAAGTAATATGACTAACTATCTTAAAAATACAATTTATAATGTCAATCGAGCCTTAATTAGTAAAAATCAAAAAGATGAAGAAACAACGTATTTTTTTTATACCGATAGCTTTACTTTTTACAACAACTTTATTGTTTACTCCCAAAACAATAATTCTGCACTTAATGATAACTCTGCTAAAAGTGCAACGGTAACGACAGAAAAAGAAAAGAAATATGAGATTGAAAAAGGCTTTATAAAATACAAGATAAACGTGATGGGATTGGATATTGAAGTCAATAAATACTTCATGGAGTATGGTCAACTTGAATCTACAAGATCCATTACTGAAACACTAGGGCAAAAAGCTGTAAATACCACACTTCAGAAAGAAGGGTATCTCTATTCTTATTCAAATAGAAACAAAAAAGGAATAAAGTTTAAAATTGATAATGATGAATCTGATCCAGAAAATAGTACGCCAAAGTATGATGAAGCAACAATAAAACAATTGGGTGGTAAAGAGTTGGGGCAGGAATATCTTCTTAATAAAAATTGCTTAGTACTTGAATTAGAGCAAAATGATGGGAAGTCAAAATTTTGGCTTTGGAAAAACATATTATTGAAAATGGCTGCAAGTCAACACGGTATGGAGGTAATAATGGAAGCAATAGAATTCTCTGAATCACCAGATTTTCCTGATGGCATTTTTGAATTACCTGATAATATTGAGTTTGTCGACCAAAATGAAGAGCTATATGAGGAAACTGAAGAATCTGATTAATTATGAATATAAAATAAACCTAGAGCTGGTGTGCGATTTCATTACGTTCCTTTTTAAATAAATCAAACAAATGAAACCTTGTTATTGCAATTCAAAAAAAGCATTTAATGAATGTTGTGAGCCTATAATATTGGGCAAACAAGATGCCGAAACGGCAGAGCAACTAATGCGTTCACGCTATACAGCTTTTGTGGTAGCCAACGTTAATTATTTAATGAATAGCCATCATCCCAAAACCCGTCCCTCAAAAGAGCGAAAAAATATTCTGAAATGGACAAAATCAGTAACTTGGATTAATTTAGAGATTGTCTCAAAACACAAAGGGCAAGAAAATGATACAGACGGCTGTGTAGAATTTAAAGCACTATTTATGGAAAACGGGAAAATTGAGTACATACATGAAAACTCTTATTTTGTAAAAGAAAACAACAAGTGGTATTATAAATCGGGCATACACAAACAATAAATCCCTATGATTGATTATGCCGCCCATCCGTGTTTAAAGTAAACCAAAGCATCTTGCCAGCAAAAATAAAAGTTGAGAAAAAATGAAAAGATACATTTACCAGATATCGCTTAAAAATCATATGTTTTTTTATGATCCAATGTTGAATACGTTAGTCTTTCCAAAAACAAAGCGTAGAATGATTATCAGGAAAGACAAAGTAAATTATCTTCCTGATAACAAGCTGATGAAATCAAAGTTGTCGGCAAAAAACTTTCGGCCTAACATTTTAAGCTTATTTCAGGGAACACATTGTAACCTTGATTGCAAATATTGTTATGCCGAAGAAAAAAATCAGGATGAATATATTGATTTGAATGTTGTTAAGGAAGCCGCCAATTATATTGGTAAAAACTGCAAAAAAAATAAACGACCATTTATTTTAGGTTTCAGGGGAAGCAACGAATCATTGTTGAAATTTGAATTGATAAAATCTTGTTATGAAATATGCGAGGATGTTGCCCAAAAATACAAACTGAAATTTCACACTCACGCCATAACAAATGGAGTTATTCCGGAAGAAACAGCCCTTTGGGCTGCTAATCATATCAATGAAATATTATTGTCATGGGACGGACCAGAACACATTCAGAACGAAAACCGGATTTCCCCAAACGGGACAGGTAGTTACAAATATGTTGCTAAAACAGCGAAAATATTTCTGGAGTCGAAATTAACCAGGCTACAGGTAAGAGCTACAATTACAAAAACATCGGAAAACAAACTACTTGAGATTGCCCAGTTCTTTAAAGATTTTGGTGTAAAAAATATTGATTTTAATCCCTTGTATCAAAATGAAGAAGTTTCGGTTAATAATGAGTATTTCCCTGACAAGGCCACCTTCGTAAAAAACTACCTGTTAGTAAAAAAATGGGCTGCGATTAACAATATCAACATTGAATTTGCAGGTTGAAGGGTAAGTAGTTTGCACGATAAACAATGTACTGTATTTCAAAGTAACTTAGCCATTACCCCTGATAATTATTTAACAGCCTGTTTTCAGGCTACACACAACAATCAAAATAAGAATGATAAATATATGTTTGGTAGCGTAAATACCAAAAATGGAGTTGATATTAATTGGCAAAAATTAAATCAGTTATACAATGATTTGTCAATAACATATCCGCAATGTGCAAATTGCTTTAATATTTTACACTGCAATAAGAGTTGCCCTAATATTTGCCCACTAAGAAATAATTATGCTCAATTGTCACTGCACTATTGAAAAATGGATCGGACTATCTGACATCCTGCTACAAGCTGGTTATAAATTTACAGATGAAGACCTGGATAATTGTGCTGATTTCTTTTCCAATATTAATGTTAAGCAATTGACAGTTTAGTCAATATAATACCCCAGCTAGGCGAGGAGTCTCTCTTCGTCCTTTTTTATCTTTGGCCTCTGACCACAATTACAAAAATCTGTGCCAATTAGCGAAATTCGTGGACTCATTCCAAAAACTCCTCATCCACCCCCTCAGGAAAAACCGCCTCATCCAAAGGCTCCAATAAATCCCTATCATTATTTTTCCAACTTTTCACTCTATCCGAAACCAAATAAGCATTCATTAAATTCCCATTATAAGGCTCAAGCATGCTCAAAATATCATTAATAGGTGTATTATTATCAAGCCATGCCTTTTCATATTCCGGTTTAAGAATTACAGGGGAGCGATGATGCCCAATTTCTTCCATCAAGCTATTTGGCCGGGTGGTGATAATCGAATAATTATAAATTTCCTTTCCATCCGGGTCAACCCACATATCCCAAAGTCCTGCAAAAGCAAAAGGCCTTACCTTATTTCGTAAATAACACAAATACGGTTTATTTAATCTTTCAACTGCAGGTCCCTCATAAAAAGCATCTGCAGGAATCAGGCAGCGTCTTTTTCTGATAGGATCACGATAAACCGGTTTATCCACAATTCCCATTTCACCATTATAATCAGCAGAATTTTCAGGATTCAAATCACCTTCAGCCCGGGCATTAATTGTATTATACATTGGCTTCTTAGCCCATTTAGGAGTTAAGCCCCACTTAAATAGCTGTAATTCATCAGGCTTTTCATTCGTAATTACAGGTGCATACTGCCCTGGACTCACGTTAAAGCTAGGCACATACGAAGAATCATTTGAAACATGAATTTTAAATCTTTTGCCTAAAATCTCAATTTTTTGAACAATAACATATCTTCCACACATGGTTTATTAGTATTCGTTTATAGAAATAAAATTTAAAATAGCATCAGCAGTAGATTGTTCATTCATCATATCCTTCAAATGTCTAAATACAATTTCATGAACTTCATCGGTATCAACCAATACTGAAAGAATTTCAGGTTGAAGACCCTTTGCTGAAAGCAAATCCAATACACCAGTTAAATAATTCAAATAAGCTAAGTCTTGTCTAAAGTCTTGATAACAATTCATTTCGGTTTCCCCTTATCTTTATTTCTTTTCTTTTCATGTTCCAATTGTTGTTCTATGGTAAGCCCAGGACTTGATTCTCTCTGATATCTCCTCCCAAATCCTTTTTCCATCCAGGTATCAGTCCTTTTTCCTTCAAATTCTTCAAAAATCCTTTGCCCAATAGGCTCTACAACAGTCTTTTCATTATTATCTGGGTCCGTAATATCACCTTTAGCAGGATAAGCATTCATTATTTCAACCTTCGGAATCCTCAATATAGAAGTTATACTAGCTAGGTCAGCATTATTATTCAACCATAATTTCTCCTTACTACCAGTTAAAATAACCGGACATCTTTTATGTCCCAATTGATGAATCAATGTATTTCCTGGAGTTGTGATAATCGCAAAAGAAAAATCCTCCAATCCGTTCTCATCATTTTCCATGTTCCATACCCCAGCAAACGCAAAAGGACGAACCTTATTCCTAAGATAAACCAAATAAGGATGTTTAAGGCCATGTTCTTTAGAACCAAGCCAATAACCATCAGCCAAAACAAGACACCGGTTATGCCTGATAGCCTTTCTAAATGTAACATCATGAATAATTCCTTTACCTCCGGAGTAATTTGGATTATCAGCAAGATTTCTGGTTTCACCCTCAACCCTTGCAAAAGCAAATTCTTTTGACTTTTTACCGCCAACAGGCTTCATTCCCCACCTAAACATTTGCAGCTTTTTAGGTTCCCCATTAGTAATCACAGACGCATAATGTCCCACAGCAATATTATACGAAGGTTCTACCGCTACACTAAAATTACTATCAAGATTAAATCGCTGTTCCAATTTCTCTTGCGTCTGAACAAGAAAATATCTATCCATATATTAAATTTACGACTGTAAAATATTAAATCAAAGTATTTATTTAACATTTGGATAAATACAACAATTAAGAAATGTTCAAATCATTGAGTATTATCAACCTTTCAATATTTTATGGTATCATAAAATCTATACTACTTAAATACATACAAAGAAACATTTTCTGATATAAATGGAAATATTATGACTGTTTAGGATGGTGGTTCTAGAATAGAATAAACTGGAACTTTTTACGACTTCTTATTACTCTTATAAATGACATTAAAAATGGTCTCCAGGCAAACAAGCAAATAAAAGATAAAACACCAAAACCATATCTAACATTTTCAGATGGGCGAAATATTACCATCAGGATGTTAAATACAATGTAAGTCAATGGAATTAGAGCAATAAATAAGTATTTTCTGGCAATTTTTAGCCTTTTATGTTCATATTGAACATTGATATCTTTCAACTTTTTTTTAGCAGAATCACCATCAAATCCATTTGCAAGTATATATTCAGTCAATGATTCATAACTATTTCCACTTAGTACTTTTTCACTATTGTATCTTCTGGGCTACTCATCTGATAGTAGGATAATTGAATTTTTATCACTTAAACAGGTTGATTATCTTTCATCAGGATAATATTTGTTACTCTTAAAGGTGAACTCTATTTCAGTTTCTTCAAGTGCTGAGAACAAATTGCCATATCCTTGTAACATGTTTTTTAATTTATCGTTGATGTATTGGTTTCTAGTAACATGAACCATTTCTGATTTTGATTCCTTTGTTATGATTTGCAGTAAGTAAGTATTTACACTTTTGGGGTACTTAGAACCAATCATTGAACTTGGTATATAATATATTCGATTAATTTCACTATACTTAATGTAGTTCTTTGATTCACTAATAAATATGCCCTCGTTATCAAATATAACAGTTCCCGTAATCTTATACTTATCCACAACAACTTTTATAAAAATGTGGAGCATGACAATTATCGAAATAAAGTATAACAAATAAAACACAGACTGTAAAGTAGGACTAAAAAGGAGATATGGAACCGCAAAAGCACCTCCAACAACAAATAAAAAGAATGAAATACCAGTCAACCACTGCTTCCTTTTAATGTTAAATACTGATTTTATCGATGCAAATTGATAATTCATTATTCCTGCATATAATCTAAAAATTTGTCCATATCAGATTCGATATATGCTGATAGCAAAACTTTAAATTCCTCACTGATATTGTCAAGCTCCAAAATTAATTTGGATAAATCAGGCCTAATTGCCCAAATCCAGCAAAGTATTTCTTCCCTCAAAGGTGGTTCATTGTCTGGGCAAAACTCGACAAATCCCTCAGAAACGCCAATAGTCGTTCCAACAAATAAATTACTAGCATAAAGTCTATCATCAAAGTTTTCAAAATCTATTACATCGTCCCAATTAATTTCGGTAGGATAGGTTTCAATTAATTCTAATAGTTGTTTTTTCATATTAATTATAAAATTCAAAACTATAAAATAAAACCTATACACCTTATTAAAACCATTCTAAATTCTTGATTTGATTAAACAATCAACTCGCAAAATTAGCCTCGTTCGCAAACGCCGCAAAAGCTTCCGGCATAAAACGCTTTACATCTTAACCTTATGCTCAACCTCAGTTCTATTTGTGAAATTCGTGCAATTCGCGAACCATTTATTCCGTTTCCTTTTACGCTTATTGCTCACAAACAGCTAATGTATAATTTAGGCCTTAGCGTTCGATAAAGAATTTCGCGCATTTTATTATTTCACCGGAGATAAAATAAACTATACTGGGGATATAGTGTTATTATTTTGACCAGATATATGCATCTGATTATTACTCTTCTACAATTGATAACTTAAAAATCATTAACTTGACACATGCCCACAAAAGTTGTAAATTAGAGCTTGTTTTCTTTCTTTAAAAAAGAATACGTTAAGCCCCTGTTATGAAAAGATTTACCGAAACGGAAGCCTTGCAGGCACAGGCTGTGAATTTGAATTATTGTAGCTTATTAGAAAAAGACGGTATAATTAGGTTAGAGGAACTGGCAGAGCTGGTACCAGGTTACATTCATCTAAACAACCGGCAAACCATAGCTATGGAATTTGTTAGTAGCAATGGCCTCGAAAACTTTCAACGCTCATTAAAAGAAATCCAAAACTTAGGACGTGACTTTGTAGATGAGATTACTGACAAGAAATCTCAACATATTTTTGCAACCAGCCTTTTAAACTGCTCATTAAATAATAGCGATGATGGCTATTTTAACTTTTTTCAGCGAGTAAGATTTAACAGAGATGCACCATTTATATTCTATTATACGGTCACCAAAAAATACAAAATTGGAAAAAGCCTGATTTCCTATACACAACCAATTCATAAATTAGATACGGGTTCCTATTTAAAAGAAATTGTTGAAGAGCGATATAACTTTTTTAACAAAAATCTTCATAAGTTCACTTCACTGACAAAAAGGGAAAAGGAGATTATTTGTTTAATTGTAAATGGTGATTCCAACAGGCAAATTGCTGAAAAACTATATATATCCTATCATACAGTAAAAACTTATCGTAGAAATATTCTGAAAAAGTTAGAAACCTCTAACCTGGTTAACTTTTACAGGATGTTTTTGAGTAACTAAATTCGATAATTATGCAACTTGATTTTTTGGTAGAAATTGAAAAACAGAGTTATGTAAGTAATGAAACCTTAGATAAAATAAGTGAAATCATCCCAGGTGGCTGGTTACATTTAAACAACACAGAAAATATTGGCTTGATTTATATGAGTCCTGCGATGGAAAATGATTTCCAGACAACCACTGAAGAAGTGCTAAAAATTGGTGTAAAATTCTTATATGATAGGATTCATATGGAAAGTTCTTCCCGTGTAGTTCCGAAGTTGCTGGATTTAATTGCGTCAAATGATTATAGCAAGGTCACCTCATTTTTTCAATATATTAAACTTCCAGATAAAGACTACCAATGGTTTATCACCAATACAAAACTTTTTAAGCCCCGTGATTGTCTTATTTCTTTCACCAATCCATTAGGATGCCTGCAAGACTTTGATAAAGGCTTTGCAGATATTTTAGACGATAATGTGTATATACGAAATAATATTGAAATCTATAGTCAAATATCAAAAAGGGAAAAGGAAATTATTCGCTTGCTAGTAAAAGGAAATGCGATAAAGGAAATAGCGGATCAATTAAATATTTCGGAATTTACAGTTAAAACACATAGGCAAAATATCTATAAAAAACTGAATATTTGCTCTGTTACAGAACTTTTCCGATTTGCAACTGCTTTTTTACTAAGGGAATAGCAGCTTAATAAAAATACTCCTTTTGGAGTATTGACTATATAAGTATCGTTTCCGTAAATTTACATTTAAAAAAATACCCCTTTGGGGGTATTGACTTAAATGTTGTTATTTAAGTAACTTTGAGCATAAATAAGAAATCAAACAATGGTTAGCTAAAGGAACATTGCTTCAATCAATAAAATGTATAGTTCATAAAAAGGAATTGGACTTTAATCAATTAATCTATGATTAATTGATTAAAGATGAAGATTGAAGTAACTTTATTGCAATATAAATGAAGTCATAATAACTCTTTAATTACCCAATAAACCTTTTTGTATGAAAAAACTTTACCTTCTTTTAATTTGTCTTACAATTAACTCTGCCTATTTATTTTCTCAATATACTATAAATGGGACAGCCTCTTCACAACTTAACACATATGACAGAATAGTGGGCGCAACTGTTTCAATTGATGATGGAGCTTGGGAAACGACGACAGACGGAGCAGGTGAATATAGTTTTTCAAATATTCCTGGAGGTAATCATACGATAACAATATATCATTATGATTATTTTTGGGAAGGTACAAATAGTCAAACCACCTCTCAAAACATTTATTTAAGTGGTAGTCAGACTGTAAGCTTCAGAGGGAGATGTAGGGGGAATCCTGTTATAAATGTGGATATTCCAGACTCTTATTCAGGAGATTATTTTGACATTACCATGAATTTCAGGAACATCAATTATTATACAACAGATGTAATTGGATATTTAGACATTTCATTTCCTGATATTACAGACTCAAATTATGATATTCAAGTTTTACAAAACAACTATTTTCAAAACCCGGTTATTAAAGAACAAGGTAGTAGCATGTGGCATATAAGAAATCGGGAATGGGCTACAGCTGATTACTTATTATATAGTTTTGAACGACATGGTACCATAAATCAAACAACTCATCCTGTTACTTTAAGAATTAGACCACAACAGTCTGGCGATTTTAGAATATATGTGAAAGCTAGCATTGGCGATCAACGAGATCCAACATCAGGCACAATCGGTCAACAGGGAATTTATGAGCTCAGTTATACAGTACATGAAAATAGCCCTCCAGGGGAGCCATATAACGAAGATCCTGAAAATGGATTAACTAATGTTAGTATTAATCTTGCTGAACTTGATTGGAGTTGTTTTGATCCTGATGGCGATAATGTTGACTATCGTGTATACTTAGAGGCTAACGATTCATCACCAGATGATGTAATTGATGAACCAACTGGTTCAAGTTCTAATTTAGATTTTGAACTTCAGCCCTCTACAACCTATTATTGGCAAGTTATTGCTATTGATGATTATGGCCTTGAAACTGATGGTCCAATATGGCATTTTACAACGGAATCGTCAACTGGCAGTATTGAAGTGACGGTTCAAAATATTGATGGGCAAAGCACACCCTTTCCTGGTAGCGGCGGATTGGTAGATCTATATAATTCGAATAATAGTTTTGTTGAAGGTCGTTCTACTAACTCATATGGAGAAGTGACTTTTACAAATTTAATGAGTGGGACATATTGGGTAAATGTCTTTCATAATTCTGGATTAACAATACATGGTCAGGAATTTTGGGGAAAATTTACGAATTTAAATGTTGTGGGTGGAGATATAATTCAGGAAACTCTAACCAGGTATATGCCTTATATTGAAACGGTACAATTTTATAACAATGAAACTTCAGAGTTATTAAATGGGCAAGAAATACCCCCTGGAACAGAAGTTCGTGTGGAAGCTACAGTTAGAAATAATGGGGGTGCTTTTGCAGTACGAACTAATCTTATGGTTGATAGGGATAAAAGTGGAGGATATGATATTCAACAAACATCTAACGCTCATTCAATAGCCTTTCAGGGAACATATACTTTTCAGTTTGTATTTGCCATAGAAAGCGAAGGGGACTATTCTTTTACAATAAATGCAGAAACTTATTACTCAGATTTAGGTGGATATGTTACTACAGATGGCTGGGAATGGTCTCAAACCATGTTCAGTGTAGGAACTACTACCGGAAATATTGAATTTGCAGTAAATAATATTCCTGGAGGTTCAACTGCTTTTCCTGGAAATAATGGAACTGTTGAATTGTATAATCAAGGTGATGCTCTTGTAAATACACAAAGCACAATAAATGGAGTTGCTGCTTTTACGAATATACCAACTGGCAGTGGATATTACTGTAAAGTTTACCATAATTCAGGTACAACTGCTTCCGGAATTGAATACTGGGGACAAAGCCCTGCTATTAATATTTCCGAAAATTCAACCGCCAATTATTCATTTACTAGATATTTGCCATATAAAGGAAACGGAACAGAAGTAATTGTCGATGGTGTTAATGTTGGCTGGGGTGCTTCAATCCCCTTGGGAACAGAAATCACTTTAAGAGTACCTGTAAATAACCCAAATACTATTAGTCATTTATGTTCTGTCAATCTTATACTAGATAAAGATCGAGCTTCGCCCTATGATTTAGGTACTTATACAGCAGTACAACAAACTGTTGTTGCAAATGGCTCTTTATATTTTGAATTTAGCTTTACGCCTGAAGGACCTGGAACGTATTACCGTTCAATTGGAATACTTACAAATATCGATGGCCAATATGTTATTACTGATGGTACAGATTGGAATGAGGCAGAACCAATATTTAACATTGAGGAAAATTTACCAATAGGAACAATTAATCTTTTAGAGCCAACTGGTGGTGAAACATGGTTAGGTGGTACAACGGAAATAATAAGATGGGAATATACAGGTAATATTGCAGGGTTTGAGATTCTATATAGTACAAATAATGGTTTAGATTGGGAGCGAATTGTACAGATTAACCCAGATCTTGGTGAATATAACTGGCCTATACCAAATGATATTAATTCAAGTGAATGTCTTATTAGAATTAATGGGTATTTTAGTGGTGAATCAACATCTGACGAGACTGAACAGACTTTCACAATCATTGAACAAGTTACTGTCAATCCTATAATAACTTTATTTGGTGAACCATTGGGAGATTTTGAAATAGAATTACTTGGCGAAAATTACAGAGTTTATAACTTTAGCTTTGATGAAAATCTAAATTTTCCGATATTATTTAATAACCCACAAGAAAATGAACCTTTAATTGAAAATTTAGTTGATAACGAAATTGCTGAATTATTTTACAATGAAAGAGCTTTTGAAAGGCATATTGGGGGGATTGAAGGTACTTACAAAGGTGAATTAGAGCAGATTTACGACTATTACCATTTTAATGATTGGTATAAATATATTCCAGGGCTAGGTGCCGTTTTAGGTGCTTCACCATTAAATAAAAGGGCTATCGACAGACAAGCAATTGGCTCAATTGCTTTTGATATGGCAAAGGCAGTTGGTGTACCCTACGGTGGTTTAAGTGGAATACTTATAGATGGAGCATACTCAGCTTTGGAACAAACCTCTTTAGATGGCATACATGAAGATGAAATTAAAGCATTAGTTTTAGCTGAAGCATCGTATGGAGGTGAAATTGAAACATTAAAATCATTAAAACAGCTATCAAGTATTACAGACGGAACAATTGAAGAATTGTCGGGTTTAATAAAAATGATGAACCACATAAATGAAATTGAAGAGCTGGATATTGTATTAAAAGATGCTAGAACAGCATTTGAAGCTGGAGATTTAAGCGGAGCTAGTACGAGAATGGGACTTTTCAAAACTGGAATTCGAAATATGGGAATAAATTTAGCTTATGGAATTGCACTAGACTATATCTCAAATTTAACAGGTCTTGCTAGTCTAGAAGAAGAAATTAAAGCATATAGTTGGTTACATGATGCACACTATGAAGGAATTGCAATAATAAGCAAAGATTTACTTGAGATTTCTAACAAAATTATAGCAATAGAAGATCAAAGTGTTGACAACACTATAAAACTAAACTATTTATATTACGAATTTGCCTCTAAATATTTATTGCTACGCAATTTAATAGCGGAGCTAAGCGTAGTACAGTTCTCAAGATTATCCTATATAAGAGGTAATTTCCCAAATATTCTTGCAAACTATGCAGGGGCTAAAGAGAGAGTTATTAATGAACAACGTGAGTTTTTTGATACTAATTCTCAGGAATTAGAAAATTATAAAACTGATTACAATAATTACTTATCAGAATTCATTTTTTTTAGGGATTATTATGCAAACACCTTAAAAGTGCTTACTTCGCAGAACTACATTGATTTGCTTCAATTTTCTTGCACTGAAGAGCAAAATGAATTAAAAGTTGGTTCTACAAATCCTATAAGTTTCACATTAGAAAATGAATACCTTAATGCAGTTAATATTACAAATATTAGCGTAAACACTGAAGAGCAGGACATTCAAATTGTCCAACCTAATTATCAAACATCTATTTTACCAAATAATAGTAGTGAAATTAATTTTGATGTAATCGTTAATGAAGCTTGGTTTACAAATCATGGGGATGAACAATTTTCTGGCAAAGACAATTTAATGAAAAAAATCCCATTGAATATCATTATAAATTGGTTTGTGGATGGACAGGAGCTTGAAAGAACATTTGTATTAAAACCAATAATTTCATCTGAAGGCCAAATAACAAGTATGTATGCAGATAATCAAATTGTAAGGCCAAATGATATTGTGGAATTTTTTATTGAATATGAGAATATACCTACTAATAATATTGGCCTTGCACACATTCTTTTGGAACCAAATGGGGAGAATGGAGCCATTGAAATTGGTCTAAGTCCTCAGAATAATAGATTCGCTTTGCAAGAACAAATTCCAGATGGGCCCTATGGTGCTTGGGGAGTAAAAGCTTATATAACTGAAATTGGTGGTGAAATTATTGTTCCAAATACTTATGTTAATAAAGCATTTTATGTTGTACCAAGAACTATAGGGGAACTATCTTTAGTCAATTTTGATGAAATTACACTTATTTACCCGGAAAATGATAGTTGTGCTGCCGATGATTTAATTGAGATTTTAAATATTCCATCCTATATTGTTGAAGAACATTCTGTTGAAGACTTGCAATCTATCGCAAATAATGGGGATGTTATTTTATTAGGAGGACCAGAAGCAAACCCATTGGTTAATTTACTTCCAATACAGCCATTAGAGAGTGAAGGTGCTGCAACAATAGAAGTTCATTCGGGAGTTTTTGATGGAAATAATGCCATAGTCATCGCAGGTTTTAATATACGTGATACACAAATTGCTACTATTGGATTTATTGATGAATATAGCAGTCTCCTTAATCACTCTCCTGAGATAGAACCTCAAACTTTTACAGTTGATGAAAACAGCCCACAAAACACTGTCATAGGAACGGTTGCGGCATTTGATATTGACACAGAGGACCAATTAACATTTCTTTTCAATAGTGATAGTGGTCCGTTTAATATGAATCCAGAGACAGGAGTAATTTTTGTGGATGAGCCAGAGAATTTGAATTTTGAAAATCAGGAGCAATATTTTATTGAAGTGTTGGTAACTGATAATGGGACTCCTGTATTATCAAATACTGCGGTTATCACAATTAATGTTACTAATGTCAACGACTCACCAATTGCTGAAAATGTTACGTTAAGCCCTGAAAACCCAACAACGGAATCAGATCTTTCTTTAACATATCTTTTTATTGATGAAGATGAAAATACAGAACAGGAGTCTATTATTAGATGGTTTAGAGATGGAAATGAAGTACTGACACTTGGAAATTTATACACAATAACAAGTGAAAATATAGATGTTGGACAAAGATGGCATGCAACTGTAACACCGCATGATGGGATTGATTACGGAGGTGAATATACTTCAAACACGGTAATTATTGGGGGCTCTTCAAGTGGAACAACATGGTTTGTAAGTACTACTGGTTCAGATGAAACTGGAAATGGTAGTGAAGAAAATCCATTTGCAACGATTCAACATGGAATTGATCAGGCTTTAGAAAATGATATAGTTTTTGTTTATAACGGTGAATACCATGAGTACTTAGTAATTGATAAAAATATTCATGTAGTAGGGGAAAGTAATTTAAATACTAAGATAATAGGGGACAATTCTTATCAGAATTTAATTTCATTTTCTGGAACAACAAATGCAACTCTATCAAATGTAAGAATGGGCAATGCGGAAAATACAACTCAGCTTCAAGCAATTTTTATGTCCAGTTGTGATTATAATACTTCGATAAGTAATTGTGTTTTTGACAGGATTTCACGGGGAGTTGTAACGCACCCAAATAATTTGGGGTTAAGCGTCATTAACAACACTTTTTATGGGAATGGGGGATTTAGAGCAATTTCAATTGGTGGTGGAAATATCAGAACTACATCAAAAATTAAAAATAATATAATTACAAACTATTATACTGGAATTTCAGTTAATAATGTAGCAGGATTCCCTGATGTGGTAGCACCAGAAATAACACATAATAATTCTTGGAATAATACAGGAGGGAATTATTATCTATTGGGGGAAGATTTAACTGGCTTAGAAGGGAATATTTCTGAAGCCCCCTTATTTGAAAACGAGGAAAATTCGAATTTTGAATTGACATATGGATCACCATGCGTTGATGCCGGCGATCCAACCTTTCCTCTTGATGCTAATGGCACAAGAGCAGATATAGGTGCTATCCCATACTTAAAACCAGCCCCCCCAACTGCAAATGATGGTCAAAGATGTGGTGCTGGAACTGTTCAATTAAGTGCAAGTGGGGCTTCAGAAGGGGATAGTTACCGATGGTATTATTCAGAACAGGATGTAGAGCCTTTCTCCAATGGTGCAATAATCCAAACTCCATCCATCACTACAACCACCACCTATTATGTTTCAATTTATTCAAATGGATATGAAAGTGAAAAAGTACCAGTTATAGCTCATATTCAGTCAGCTATTAACGTTGATATTAACCAACCCGAAACTGTATGCCAGGGCGAAACAGTAATTTTAGATGCTGGTTCCGGATTCGACAGCTATTTATGGAGCACAGGAGAAACAACCCAAACTATTGAAGTTAACACAGCCGGCACATACTCAGTAACAGTTTATCAAGGAGAATGCTTGGCATCTGATGAAGTTTCAGTTAGTTTTTATCCATTACCCTCTACCAATCTAGGAAGTCCTCATAATGGTTGTGAAGGGGATGTAATCACCCTTGATGCGGGACCTGGATTTGTATCTTACAGGTGGTCTACAGGGCTTGAAGAACAATTTTTAGAGGTAAGTGAATCAGGATATTATTCAGTAAGAATAACGGATGAAAATGGTTGTGAAAATACCTTTGGTACAGAAGTTACAATAAATTGGCTACCCTACCCCGAAATCTCACCATATGCTTCATTTTGTGAAGGAGGTAGTACTGTTTTAGATGCTGATATGGGTTTTGAATCATACCATTGGAGCAACGGCGAAACAACACCGCAAATAACCATATTTGATGAGGGAACATATTCTGTGAGCGTGACAAATGAATTTGGTTGTATGAATGATGCAAGCATGGATGTTTATTTTGACCAACCACCTGTAGTTGATTTGGGTGGTCCTTACTCTTTATGCGAGGGAGAAGAATTAGTGCTGGATGCTGGTGCAGGCAATTATACTTATTTGTGGAGTACTGGAGAAACCGAACAAATGATTTTTGTAGCTGAATCAGGAAATTATTCAGTTGCAATAGAGGGTGCTCCTGGATGTATTGGAGCTGATGAAACTTCAGTCTTATTTACTGAATTACCGGAAATCCTTCTTAATGATAGTTACACCTCCTGTGAAGGACAGGCAGTTGAATTAGATGCCGGACCTGGATTTGCAACTTACTTATGGAGTACTGGCGAAACCACTCAAACCATTTCAGTTAATGAGGATGGGGTTTATTTTGTTGCAGTCACAAATGAAGAAGGATGTGAAAATACTGCAGAAACAAATGTAACTATCTATCCTTTGCCAGAAGTCGAACTGGGAGGGCCTTATAATTCTTCAATAGGTGAATCTGTTACCCTTGATGCTAGCTCAGGATTTGCATCTTATTTATGGAATACTGGTGCAACAACACAAACCATTGAAGTGTCTGAATCCGGAAACTATTCCTTAACTGTGACAAATGAAAATAATTGCTCTGTGTTTGACGAAACTGTTGTTATATTCGAAGGGGCGTCCTATATAATAGCAAACCCCGATGCAATTGAATTAGAATATCCCATTGGAAGTCAAGCATCCTTTGATCTAAGTTCGAATACAAACTGGAGCATCAGCAGTAATGATCCTCAAGTGACAGTAAATCCTACTGGTGGTTCAGATAATGCAACAATAACACTTACTACAATTGCAGAAAATAGTACCAGCGACACCCTATTTACTACTATAATAATTGATGGGGGAAGCATAACAGAAACCGTAAGTGTCAGAAGGCTTTGTCGTTTCATTTCAGTTACACAACCAGCCTTAGGGGAAATTATATACCCGGGTGAAATTATGGAAATTAGATGGGAAGATAATTTCCCTGAAAATGTACAAATATTACTTTTTGATGGCGTCAACTTCTCTCCAATCATTCAATCAACTGAGAGTGATGGCTCCTATTCCTGGAGAGTACCAGAAGACTTACAAAGTGGAGTTAACTATCAGATAAGAATGCAAAGTATTTATATCAATGATATTTATGACTACAGTGAGCGTTTTACTGTCCCTGAAGTACTAACCATAAATCCCACAAGTTTGCAATTAGGGTATGAATCAGGCTCAGATGGCAGCTTTGAAATTACCTCCAATCTTGACTGGGAAATTAACACCACGGCATCATGGTTGAATTTAGAGCCAACAAGTGGTTCAAATAACGAAACAATAACAGTAACTGCCAATAGTGAAAATCCTTCTACAACCGAAACTCGACCTGCAACAATAACTATTACAGGCGGTAGCTATACAAGGACAGTTACGGTAATTCAAGAACCAGTATGTTATTTCTCTGTAGAACCCACTGAAATTATCCTGAATTCTGATGCAGGAAGTTCAGACAGTTTTAGTATTTCGTCAAATGCTGATTGGAGTCTAAGTAGTGATGCTGATTGGCTAACACTATCAGCAACAGGTAATTCTAACAATGCATCCATAACGGCCACAACAGCCAGTCCAAATCCTTCAACAACTGAGTCAAGAACAGCAACAATTACAGCTTCATCAGATTGTGGTTTTACAAGAACTATTCTAATAATACAAGAATCGTCTAAGATTTTAACAGTTAACCCAACAAGTATAAATTTAGGGTACGAATCAGGTTCAAATGATGATTTCAATATTACATCAAATGTTGCATGGACAGTTAGCGATGATACTGATTGGTTGGATATTAGTCTGACAAGCGGCTCAAATGATGGACTAGTAACCGTAACGGCAAATAATAAAAATCCTTCTACAACGGATGTGCGAACAGCCATTGTAACTGTAAATGGTGGTGATATCACTAGAACAGTTGTGGTAACACAAGAGCCAGCATGCTATTTTTCGGTTACACCAAATAGTTTATTACTAAATTTTAATGCAGGAAGTTCAGGCAGCTTTAATATATCAACTAATTCTGATTGGAGCATAAACAATGATGCAGATTGGATAACAATATCTCCAGCAAGTGGTTCTAATGATGCAACAATCACAGTTACTGCAGCTAGCTCAAATCCGTCAACAACTGAGCCAAGGGTTGCAAGAATATCAATTACAGGTTGCAGTGGCACTGTGATAATTACATTGACCCAGGAACCGTCACCAGAATCAAGCTATTTAACTGTAAGTCCGACAACTTTAACTCTGGGTGCAGAATCAGGAGCGAATGATGTTTTCAATATTTCTTCAAACGTAGGTTGGACAGTTAGTAATGATGTATCTTGGTTAGATGTAAGTCCAACAAGTGGCACAGATGACGGAACAGTGGTGGTGACAGCTAATAGCGAAAACACAGAACTGGAGAGTCGTTCAGCAACAATCACATTAGAAAGTGATGATACGGATCCTGTTATAGTTACTGTTACGCAAGAAGCTAAAGAAACTAGTATTTCCATCATAACTCCAAATGGTGGTGAAACATTGGAAGTAGGAAAAACCCATACAATAAAATGGGAATCTTTGAATATTTCAAAGGTTAATATTACTTATTCCATAAACAACGGAACAGATTGGGAGTCAATAGTAAACGAATACAATTCAACAGGAACATACGACTGGCTTGTTACTGAACCAGAATCGAATCAATGTAGGGTAAAAATAACAAGTAGTGTAGATAACGAAGTTTATGATATTAGTGAGAGTGTATTTATTATCTACGGACCAACAGGGATAGGGGATATTTATTCTAATCTAAAATTTAAAATATACCCTAACCCAACATTGGCAAAAATATATTTAGAACCATCTGAAAACGTTGATAAAGAAGTAATATTTAGAATAATTGATATGTCAGGAAACCAAGTAAGTATCAAGAAATTTAATCAACTGAGAGCTGACATTGTTTACGAAATAGACTTGTCGAATTTAAATTATGGAATTTATAATTTGCAAATTAGTAATAAGAATTTATACAGAATAGAAAAAATAATTAAACATTAATTATTTTACCCTATTAGATAAATTCTTGTTTCAAAATGACAGTGTAGTCTCTTTTGTGACATTGAATTAATTCGGTGGAATGTCGTGTTTCGGATGTGAGGTTTAAGTGGGTCAGCAATTATCTCATAGAACCTAATTTTTTTATCAAATGCCCTTGATAATTTTATTTTGTTAGCGGCTTTTTGTTTTTAAAGGTATGTTTGAATTTATAGATAAATATTGTATCTTTGTATTGGTTATGCAGCATTATTGCTGCAAAATCCTTAAAAGATATCAAGTAGTCGTTTCGGACGTTCGGTGCTAAGGTGAAAGTGAGCAACAGCATACTACTTGATATCTTTTTTTATATACATGGTTTTGGTCATCAACTCTTTTTTACCTGTTCTTATTTCTACCAGTAAATGATAATGATTGTCTAGCTTCTTCTCAAGATGAATCATTTTGCAGCCTGTACCACTTTTATTTGGCGATATTCTAATGTGATCAGGAACGTTTATTATTTCCAAAACTATTAGGAAATCCTTAGGCTGAACTGCCACTTGCCTTTGCTTTCTTTGTTGTCTTTCGTTGCCGTGGTTTTTTAAAGTGTGTTTAATAAATGAGTCATCAAGCTTCCAGGAATAACCTGTTAAATCAATTTCACTTATAGCAGTAAGTTTTTCTGATTCTTCTTTTGTTAATTTTCGAAGAGTAAACTTTTTGTATTCGTTTGACTGGTCATTTAATACATCCTCAATAAATTCTTCCAGGTTTTCATCATTGGTGTGACTGAAGAATATTGAAATACCAACAGCTAAAGTTGAAAGAACCAAAAGCAAAGTGATAAAGCTTTTTATTGGTATGTTTTTGTCTTTCTCCATAGTTCTTAATGGCTTCAACTGGACAGGTTTTTGCTGTTCTCGTAATTTTCTAGCTGCTCCCATTTTATAATTGTTGAATTAATCCTTGACAATTAGGCTGAAAAGCCTCTTGCGAATGCTTTTTAATAGATGTTTTTTAATTTGCTCATTTCACTGCTTACCAAACCTTCTGCAATTCGTGCATACTTCTTGGTCATGTTCAGGGTTGAATGACCTAACATTTTTGAAACAGCCTCCATGGATACCTTATTTGTTAAGGTTACTGTTGTGGCAAATGTGTGCCGGGCAACATGGGTGGTGAGAGTTTTGTTTAAACCTGCTAAATCAGCAACCTCCTTTAAATATGCATTCATTTTCTGATTGCTGGGTACAGGAAGTAAAACGCCCTTTTTCAGACAGACTGGATGACTATTGTATTTAATCAGAATTTCCTTTGCTGATGGTAGCAAAGGAATATGGGACCAATTCCCTGTCTTGGTTCTTCTTTTCTTTATCCATTTCTTCCCATCTATCCCGGTAACAATATCTTCATTAGAAAGCTTGCTAACATCTGCATAAGCCAGTCCAGTAAAACAACAAAACAGAAAGATATCTTTTACTTGCTCAATCCTTTCAATCGGAAACGTTTTGTCAATAAGTTTTTTAAGTTCCTTTTCTGACAGGTAATCTTTGTCTACTTCCTCTGTT
Organism: Bacteroidales bacterium; assembly: GCA_050291445.1. Taxonomy (GTDB): domain Bacteria; phylum Bacteroidota; class Bacteroidia; order Bacteroidales; family NBLH01; genus NBLH01. The sequence continues at coordinate 28,148 of JBNKJW010000255.1, forward strand.
TTAAATCTTATGCTTGCAAATGGATTGACTTTCATCCAGCCATTAGCTAAACCAATCCGTATTATTTTTCCTAAGTTTCTGATGTATTTCACAGTAGTATTCTGACTGCACCCCCTTACTGTTTTTAGAAAGACTTCATAATCCTGAATAAACTTTGGAGTTATCTCTTTAAAGCTGATATCGTTACATTTATATTTAAGCCTAAGAAATTCCCGGGTGTGCTTTAACGATGTTTCATGACGCTCATGAGTACCTGCTGCAACCCCTTTCCCGATCATTTTTTTTAGGTTGTCGTTATGCTCAGTATAAGTTTTTATTAATGTGTATGAATTGTCGTCTATGCCTAAATACCTGTTTTTTAATGCTCTGGCAGTAATTTTAACACCTTCGTATTCGAGGTCTTTTTGCACCTCATACATTTTGTGTATAAGCTGTTCTAATCGATGATTAAGTGCTTTGCCTTCATGATTCTTCTGAGTTGAACGACCTTTTTTAGCATCCCAATAATCGGGTAACACACTTCTTTTAACAGCCAGTTCAGAACTTTTACCATTAACAGTAATTCTGAGATAGATTGGTGCTTCTCCATTCCTGAGGAGTTTACTTTTTTTTGCAAAAAATAATAATGAAAATGTACTTCGTTTCATAACTTGAAAATTTAGTCCCACGTTTTGTTAAAAATTCTGTTTACAAAGTAAGCAAATGAGTACATTTTTATGAAGTGCAAAGTGCTGCAAATCAGCGCATAAAAACCCAAATCGTAGGACTTTTAAATTGTTCAAAAAGTCCCACGAATAAGACTTGTTCAAGGTGCATTTTTTTGCGTTTTATTGCTTGCGGAAGGGGAATTAAAAAAGCCTGTAATGTCTAAATTACAGGCTTTTGCGTTATATTTCGTTTAGTCGATGCGGAGAAAGAGGGATTCGAACCCCCGGAGCTGTTACACTCAACGGTTTTCAAGACCGCCGCATTCGACCACTCTGCCATTTCTCCGCCGCAAAAGTAGCATTATTTTTAATTCTGAAAAAATAATTTTGCGTTTTCATTCAACAAACAACGAAAAATACATCATTAATCATTGACTATCAACACATTAACAATGATTAAAAAATTTCTTTTTTACTCTTCCTCATCCTCTTTTGGATAAAAATCTTCAATCAATCCTTCTTTTTCTATTGAATACCCATGTCTGTCTTTATCATATCCCAAATCCCATTCCTTTAAATGAACAATGGCCCGCTGAATGGCCTCTGCTTTTGATTTTTCACTTACTCCTAATCCATAGCTTACAAAAAAACGACCTCCATTTTTTCTTGATGAAATTATCAGAACATAATGACCAGATTTTAAATCGTGTCCTGTTTCCTCACTGCTTCTGAGAAGGTAGATATTTTCAAGCCCTTGCTCTTCTAAGTCTTTTTCAGCTTTTTCAGAAGCTTCTTTCAATGTAGCCCCAACCTGTATACTATACTTTACCGATGAACCATTGTCGTTTTTTGATACGGCAAGGGCAATTTGAGCTTCAGAAGTACTGTAAATTCCTACAAACAAAACGAAACAAAGTAAAATACTTTTCATCACTATCTTCTTTTTTGGGTTATTATTTTGATTCTTACAAACTTATAAAACAATCCCAGCGCAGTTTTGCACCAGTTTGCTTATCACAAAGCTAACACAAATTTTGGTTTACTGTTTTTAGGCAATAAATAAAACACCTATTGTTTGCCATTTATTTTCTTTACATTTGAGGCATTAATAATCTTAAAATTAATACAATGAAGAAATTTTTATTAACAATCGCAGCCTTTTTCTTAGCTGTATCATTAATTAGTGCTAATGTAACAATCAGGTATTCCAACAAGGATTCAAAAACACACAAAATGAACGTAAAAATTGCCGGTTCTTCAAAAACAGTTGAGTTTGGAAGTAGCAGAACAGCAACTGTTACAATTCAGGGTGGTTCATCAGAATGCGTTATTGAAACCTCTTGTGGAAAGATTACAGTTAAAGATGGCGCAACCATTGAAATTGTTGATGGTTGTATACAAGTTAAGTAAGTAGGAAATAAAAAAACGAGGCTGTCTTAAAAGTCATTTGACATTACACTAATTTTGAGACAGCCTCAAGTTTAAAACAGCACCGCACAATCAGGCAACCACCCTTCAATTAAAACCTTCTTTGATTGCGGTATTGGGTTTCCCTGCAACTTTAATTCCTCCAGGCCGGCGAGCTTTTTAAATTGGATAGGCAAATATCCTATCCTGTTTCTTGAAAGATGCAACTCCTTTAGTTCTGGCAAACGGCTTATTTCCTGGGGCAGGTCAGTTATGTTATTTTGGTCAAGTCGTAAAGTGTGCAGATGGTATAGAGAGGCAATACCTGCAGGTATTTTTTCCAGCGAATTGTTCCTCAATGAAAGCAATCGCAAACTACGCAAATGGCCAATATCCTCCGGAAGCGATTCTATTTTATTCCCATCAAGCTTAAGTACTGCCAAATAATACAAACTCCCCATATTGCTTGGCAAGGTATATAGCTTATTATTGGTTAAATCAAGCGTTTTTAAGTTTTTTACAAAAACGATATCATCAGGCAGTTTTGTTATAGCGTTATGCTGTAACGAAAGGTGCTCCAGTTTTAAAAATTCGCTGATTTTTTCGGGAAGTTCCTGAATTTTGTTAAACGATGCATCAAGGTGTGTAATTTCTTTTAACCTCATCACACCTTCTGGTAAATGTGCTAAATTATTATTGGAAAGCAACAATATTTTCAGACCAACATAGTCAAAAACATATTCGGGCAATTCACTTAAATGCTGATTCCTTAAATCCAATGCTTCAACCTTTCCATTTAGCGACCTACTATTCGAAGCCAAAAGATACTCCCTTCCGGTAGTATCAATCAGGTAAGATTTACCTTCTCTCCAAACAGTTGCAAAACCATTACTTTCTTCAAAAGGGCTGGCTTTATCATAGATAAAAGGAATTATCACGTTACCATTTTTATGAATAAACCCGTACTTACCATCTTTAAATGCAAGGGCGACCTTATCATCATAAAAATAGAATACATCAAGTAATTTATTAGAGTGGTTCAAAGCCTTTTTAGTCAATTCAAGTTGTTTTTTCATATTACCCTGCGACTCCCTAAGGCTTTTAAAGCTATTATTTTTCCATGTTTTGGCATCGTTTTTTCTCATTTCGGAATTGGCATTTTCAAAAGCCAGGTCAAATTTTTGCAATGCCAAAATGTATTTTCCTTTGTTAAAGTAGTGTTTTCCCTGGCTCATAAAATTTATATAATCATCCTGAGCAAACACGCTAGTTATTGAAAACAAGAATAGTAGCAGAAAACAAGTTAGTTTTTTCATCTGTATAAGTGTTATTTTAAAAAATTTGGATGATGCAAATTTAGTTTACTTTCCATCAAAGTGTGCATAAAAATAGATCAGGGGCGGCATTTTTTTGATGTAATGAAAGGAATTGCTTTCTTCATCACTACATCCAACTAAATCTAATTTTCAGACATTAAATCAAGTTAATCATCTAAAATAGTCAACGGGTTTAAAAAAATAGGTTTTCTTTATCTACATTTGCATAAAACCAAAATATTATGACGATAGATTTATTTATTCCTTGCTTTATTGACCAGTTTTACCCTGAAACAGGACATAATGTGGTTAAAATTCTACAGAAACTGGGTGTGAAAATAAATTATAACCCCAACCAAACCTGCTGCGGACAACCAAGTTTTAACAGTGGTTATTGGAAAGAAACTTTGCCTATTACTAAAAAATTCATGAAGGATTTCCCAAACGACAGGTTGATTGTAAGCCCTTCTGCCTCATGTACAGGGTTTGTAAAAAATTACCTGCCAGAAATGTCAAAAGATGAGGAGTACCTGAAAGAACATGGACGCTTAAAAAGAAACCTGACTGAATTTACTGATTTTTTGGTCAACCACCTGAAAGTTGAAGATGTTGGGGCAGAGTTCAATGCAAAAGTCACCTACCATGATGCATGCACTGCTTTGCGCGAGTATGGAATAAAAACTGAGCCCAGAAAATTGCTCTCAAAGGTAAAAGGCCTTGAATTGATTGAAATGAACGAAACTGATGTTTGTTGTGGTTTTGGAGGTACTTTTTCGGTTAAAATGAAACCCATTTCAATTGCAATGGTAGAGCAAAAGGTACAAAATGCATTAGACACAGGTGCCGAATACATTGTTTCAACAGAGGCATCATGCTTATTGAACATTGATGGTTACATCAAACGAAAAAAGCTACCAATTAAATCGATTCATATTGCAGATATTTTGGCTAGCGGGATGAATTAGCTGAAAATCAAACCGTTAAAAAACACTGATGCCTTATAGGATTATAATCACCTAATAGTAATTAGAAATTAGCGAGGTAATCAATTAATGTCAAATCGGTCAACCAGATTTAGGGATTGACAGGTTATGATACAATTGAAAAAGTTTCACTTGATATTGAATATTAGCAAATCGTAAAATCAATAACTCTAGTACAGAAAACACCTATACCCTCCTGAATAAAAGCACTTTACTGGCTTTTCGACTGTATTTTTCAACCACCAAAGCTCCAAACAAAACTAAACCAAATCAAAGTTAGTCTGTATTAACCGGATATACTAATAACTGCAATAATCAGTATCTTTGTTGGCAAACGATAAGAACAATAGCCATGAAAAAATTTGTTATTGCACTAATTGCAGTTTTAATCAGCAATGTTGGCACCAGCCAGACTGAAAAAACCGTGCAAAATGAAGCAAACTGCGAAGATGCAAGCAAAAAATACGGTCTGCTTTTAAGTAAATATTCTATTGAACAAAACCAGGCAATTCATCAAATCCTGGAGCTTTGGGAAGAATCCTGCGGGGAAACAGAACCCATCCAACGAGTTAAAATATTGCTTGACATATCCAACAACAGTTTTATTGACAGCGCCTACTCTGACTATTTTGGAGCTCGTATTTTTGATTTTTTCGACAGAGTAGATGCTGCCTACAAAGATGACTTTCAGGAAAAATACAACAATAACAAAGAATATTTCAATTATGTTCCTTTAAGGAGTGCTTTTGATGACTGGACATGGAATGTTGCCAAAAACTTAAAAGAAAAGCAAAAACGCGGCACTTCAGCTTACCTAATGACGGTTTTGTTCTCCGAAGACATCAAAACTTTTGATGATGAACTAAAAACAGACACCTACAAAAACAACTACATTAAAACAACATTAGACGAGGTTGTTTATAATTCAACCAACGATCCTGTAAACTTAGTGCTAAATGCTGGTGTGTGGATGCCTATTGGCGATTTGAGATGGAAATTTAGCTTGAGCCCAATGATTGGAATAGGTGCAAACATTTCAATAAGTAAAAAATACAGTATTGAATTTGGGGCACAATTCACCTTTTGGACAAACAACAAAGAATTAATTGTGAATATTGAAGATAGTGTTCAAAGCATCGACTCAAAATATGGGGGCACCTATGGAATTTGGGTTCATCGTAAACTTTCCTTAGAAAATGACAATTTCATTGATCTGACCAGTGGCATTGCCTACACTAGCATTGGCACTGGTATAGAAAAAGAAAACTCCGATGATGAAGATGGGACTTCTTATTACCATATTGGAACAATCGAATTATCATTGGGTTTCGACGTCAGGAGAAAAGTTAATTTTAAAAAGAATGATATTGGGTTGAGCTTTGCTTACCATTTCCGGCCTTACAACATCGACAAAAGACTGGAAACAGGCTTGGGAAATCACTCCTACTCACTTTGTTTGTTTTATTGGTTTTAAGCTTAGCTTTTTAATAACCTGAGTTCGATGTAAAATAATGGGCACAGAAAGTCATAATTATGCTAGATCTGCACTGAAAATTTTGAAATAATAACGGGTTATTTTAAGAAATTTGCAGTGCAGAGATGGTATGATTATGACTTTTCTTTTTAGATTTAGTTAATTTTCGCATAAATCGCCCCAAATTTTATTGAACTATCCCGATAGTCCTTCAAAAATTTAGGCCAATTTCTACTAAAAATTAACCTAAACTGTGCAATTATTTTATGTC
>JBNKJW010000256.1:0-89027 GCA_050291445.1 Bacteroidales bacterium
CAGCTACTGTGGTGACAACAGGTTCTCAAACGATCACAAAAGCTGCTGGTGGGAGCTTCCAACTTGATAGTGGGACAGCTGATATCACACTCACTGTGCCGATTAACTTTGCTGCCCCAGCCTCTGCGGAATTCCAACTTCATCAAATCACAAGCACGGATGTAGTAAACAATATCGGAAAACCCAGCGGAAAATCTATCGCCGGAGAACATACCTATAACCTTCTGGCTCTCACAGACGTAAATACAACTATCACAAGCTTTGACAATCCTTTGACCATCTTGATCACTTACACGGATGCCGAAGTCTCTGCTTTGATCGAATCAACACTCAAAATATACCGATGGGATGGAGCCGCTTGGAATGAACTGAGTAATTGTGCTGTAAATACGGGAGCAAATACCGTCACCTGTGAAACCAGTAATTTCTCCACCTTTGGAGTTTTTGGGACAGCCACTCCAACAACCACAAGTAGTGGAGGTGGAGGAGGCGTAAAATTTATACCAAAAGCAGATTCAACAACCGGAATAGCTACCATGAGAGAATGGGGAGGAATGGTTTCAAAAGACATGGGAAATGGTTCCGTCATTTCCGCAGAATTTCTAAAAGATACCTTTGAGAAAGAAGTAAATGTTTCTATTTCGCCAAAGGCAAAAAATGATCTGCCAGAATTCACCGAAGGGCTTGAGTTACTGGGGAATCTTATGGCTGATATCGATGTGTCTTTTAAATACGGAATTGGAACGATTGAAAAACCCGGAATCCTTCATTTCGAATACACACCAAAATCGAATGAAAATATTTCCTTAGTGAGCATATATCACCTCAATGAAGAGGACGAAACATGGGAACTCGTCCCAACACTTACAGAAGCCTATGGAGAAAAAATAAAAATCGATGTAGAAACAAAAGATTTCAGCATCTTTGCCATGGTAGGAAAATATGAAGACATGATAGAAGAAGAAATGCACTCCAGTGCTTCAAGGTTCTCAGACGTTCCTTCTTCTCACAGAAATATAAGTGCTATCCAATGGATGAAGGAAAATAATATTGTAGAAGGATATGATGACGGAACATTTAAACCAGAAAAGAAAGTCAACCGAGCTGAATTTGTAAAGATCTTGATGGAAACAATCAGTACATCAGAAGAAGTAAAAAACTGTACAAAAACAACCTTCCGTGATGTTCCAAATCAAAGTTGGTACGCGCCTTATGTCTGCATGGCACAGAAAAAAGGAATTATTCAAGGATACCCAGATGGGACCTTCCGACCGAGCCAAAATATTACCTTCCCGGAAGCGGCAAAAATAGTCGCGGAATCCCTTAATCTAGATCTTCCAAAGAGTTCTGCCGGAGCTATCTGGTACGAACCATACATTGAAGCGCTTTCGCTCAAAAAAGCAATCCCAACAACTATTTCGAACCTCCAGTACCAACTCAACCGCGGAGAAATGGCTGAACAGATTTGGAGAATTAAAGAAAACATTACCAACCTTTCTTCGCGAAGAAGTTATGATTTCTAAGTGAGACAATCCTTTTCATTCAATAAAAAGCAGGGAGCATTCCCTGCTTTTTAATTCTAAATTTCTCTGAAAATCTCTTGCATTCTCTTCCTAAATTTATACAATCCCAAAGCTCTAAAAAGAGTCCCGAACAAAGGCGGAGAGCGTTAGCGCGCGTTTGTGAGGAAGAGGAGATGAGACGAAATGCAGGAAGTCGATCGCGATAGCGAACTACTGGATGCATGCAGTCCTCATTGACGATGGGGTGTCGCCAAGTGGTAAGGCAGCGGATTTTGGTTCCGCCATTCGGGGGTTCGAATCCCTCCACCCCAGCCAGAAGAAACAAAATTGGTTTTTATATCCTTTAATACGCTCCTGTAAAGGATTTTATCAGGTTCTAACCCTCCATGCTTTCGGTTATTTGTATTTCCTTTTTGTGAAATAGTCCTGAAAACCTTTCGCAGTTCCAGACAGACTTTCCCGTCTTTCAATTCAAGGTTCGAGCCTAAGCATTCAAGTATCAGTTTTTTTTCTTGAAAAGTACCTTTCTCAAATTTTTCCTTGGCAACCCTGCAAAAATCGAAAACTTTTGAGGCAACATCTATGTAGTGGTTTTGCCGTGTGTCCAATTCTTTCAATTTTTCAATCAAAATTTCTTTTTCCTGGATAATTTGGTTTTTCTGGCTGATAAATTCCTCATCTGAAAGCAACAAACCATCTGTATTCTGTGGCGATATTTTTAATTTTATTAAATTGTCCAGTCTTAAAGACTGGTTTTTCAATCTTGTTTCGACTGTTTTCTGGATTTTAGCCCTATTTTTTAATTCGTTATCGGTTTCCAACCTTAAATTCTTTTGTACCCATTTCAGGTAATCTTCCGATATTTCAATCTTTTCCAATTGTTCAAGGACTTGTTTTTCCAATTCCCTTTCTTCAATACTTTTTTGAGAGCAGTACCCTTTTTTCTTTGTACAGTGATAATAAATATAGGTACGAACTTTATTGTTTGTCTTATTGTATTTCGTTTTCCCTTCTGCCGTGATTGCACACCCGCATTCAGCACATTTCAAAATCCCGGTAAAAGCAAAGTTTTTCGTTTTTGCCCTTGGATTTCCGTTTCTCCCAAGAAGTTTTTGTACCCAATCAAATTCAGCCCGGGTAATCATTGGTTGGTGAGCTCCTAAGTGGATTTCTCCATCATATTTAAACTCTCCGTAATAGAACGGGTTCTTGAAAATTTTATAGGCAGTTGTCCGGGACATTAATACACCACCGCTCTTTTTTCTTTGTGGACTGGCTAGTTTCCATTCATTTCTAGCTATTCGGGCAATTTGCTCTGGCGTATAACAGCCAGAAAGCATTAAATCCCACATTTTGCGAATAAGACTAAATCGTTCTGGGTCAGGAATAATTGTCTTGGTTGAAAGTTCGTTGAGGTATCCGATTGGTGCAAGTCCAGGCCTCCAACCTTTTTGGCATTTTGAATGCATACCTCTTTTTACGTTTTTAGATAAATCCAGAATAAATTGATTGGCCATTCCAAACTCAACACTCATCATCAACACGTTATCGTGTGGATGATAGCTTCTATCATTCGTCACAATTTTTTTGATAAGTCCTTGTTGGAGCATCCAAATGACATTTCCACCATCAACAGGATTTCTTGCCAAACGGTCAAGTTTCCAAGTAATAATGCCATCAGCTTTTCCTGAACGGAGTAATTTTAGCATCTTATTGAACTCTGGCCGACCTGGTTCTTTTGCAGACTTGCTTTCAGAAAGGGTTTCAACTATTTCAATGTCTTTTGTAGCAGCAAGTTCTTCCATAACTTTTTTTTGGTCATGGATGGATTGTATTTGTCGGTCAGAATCTTCAGTTGATTTTCGGCAGTAAAGAATGTATTTCATTGGAAATCTAAAAAAGGCAACTCTGGCTTCCTGAATCCAAATCCGCAGATATGTTCAGCAGAGTTGCCTTTTTTAGACAACAAAACGATTCAAGCGAATTTGGTAATGTCAGGAAGCATTCTTATAATAATGGCTAAAAAGAAAATAGCAAGTTTGGAAAAACTATTTTTTCGCAAATAAGAGAAACAAACTTATCAGGTTCTGGGCTTCTTGCTCTGCTTTTTCATGCGATATATCTTCACCAGTTTCTTTTTTCCAAATTTTTTGAAACTCGATGATAGCGTTGGGTCGTAATTTCATTTTTTGTAGGTTGTTTATGAATAAATAATTTATTCAACAGTGGGACATATTATTTTTTCTATCAAAATTCGGTTTTCTGAAACTAACACTTTCACTAAATCACCATATTCAAAGCCAAACCGCTTTAAGTATTCCCCCTGAAGGTTGAATCCAATGGTGTAGCCTTTTTTGTAGTGTTTGTGGACGACTTTGAGTGTGCGTTCAGTTCTTTCTTTGCAATCCTGTATCGGAATTTGTGATTCTTTGTCCATGTGTTTGGGTTAGAGGAACTCCGATATAGCACAGACTTCTGGTTAGCCGAAAAGATTTTGTCTGATTCCCGTTTCGTGTTATTCATTTCAACCCCGAACAAAAGACAGCGATTTTAGGCAAAATCGAAAAATTCAAGAAATGCTCCTTCGGATTGCTTCTGGATTTTTTCTTTCGGTTTTTGCCTTAAACAATCGTGCTTTTATTCTTAATTATTTTCAATGAAAACACTTGAAAACGGCATCGACAGACAAGAAGAACTTAAATCAGCTCTCGAAAAGATTGTTGTGGATGAACAAGATAGTATCCGTACTCATGTTGCTATGGAAGCACTTGGACGAGAAGATATTGAATGCTTTTTTCGAGATTTGTTTTACGGAGGATGTATTTCTGGAATGGTTTCTTCTCTGGTTTATTACAAAGATACCCACAGTTTCTATGACAAATATTATTACGAGATTGAAGAACTCCGCCAAGATTATGAGAAAATGACCGGAGAGCCTTTGAAAGTTCAAAATGATTGGAAAAATACATTGGCTTGGTTTGGTTTTGAGCAAACTGCTTGGCAAATTGCGGAGGAGTTGGGGCTTACATGACCTTTGAGTTACTTCACCCGAAAATTAAAACAAGTTTTGATTTCCAGATAAAGTCATGTTTCTTATCCCTTGCTAAAAAGGTCACGGGTATTCTGAAAATAAGAGCTTCTAATTACTTGAAATCAGTGGCTATATCTGTAACTACTATCGAGTAATCATTACCATATTTTTCTTTCATCTGTCTAGTTATCCATTGTTCTGGTTCCTGTATGTTTTGAGATGGAACTTCTTTCATAAAAGCCCCTCCTTTATGTTGCTCAGGTTGATTCGAAGCAAACTTTAAAAAGTCAGCAAAATATTTAGAATTACCTGAAACAAATGTATAGATAACACACATGTTGTAAATTTGGTGTTCATTTTTTTTGATAAGTACTCTGTAGGCTCTAATATCCGATTTTTCCATATAAAACAACGATTTTGGCAATAGGGTATTCTAATTTAATAACTCAAACATAGAAATATAACCACCCTAATTAACATTTTTTTGAAAATTATTTTTTTTATTCAGTTTTTTCTGCAAACCCCTTTCAATCCTGAAAAACTTTATTAGTTTTGCCCCCACTAATCTATTCACAGCAAACCAAATGGTTGAAAAACTATTGTTAGGGATACTTTCAGGCATAACCATAACCAGTTTAGGTCAAGTTTCCGTAATTGAAACCCCAAAACCAGCCACTTTTACAAACAAAGCGACAATTGGTTTCCAACAAAACAACCCCTCGTTCCAGCCAAATTATAATAATACCAATGGATTATCTACAGCAGAGTACAACAATCAGCTCATCATGCAGGAAGTTCGGTACCATGAGCAATTGCGGGCCCGACAGGAAAAACTGATAAATGAAGCTCTTGTTGCGGCTAATAGCTCCATTAGCTACAGCCTGCCATCATTTGCTTCCACTCCGGGAACAGGATATTTCCGAAAAGCTTTCGACGAAATCAACGGCATGTTACAGGGCACAAAGCCACTGGATTTAAAGCGAGCAGTGTTCCTGACCGAGAATGCATTTTTCGGCAACCAGATGGACTACAACAACTTCGATAAACTGATAAAAAAAGACGTGCAGCTTGCGAGGCTTTTAATACTGCAAAAAGGATACACGCAAGAAGAAGACATCCTGAAAAACCTAGCGCTTTTTCAATACATGTGCGATACCACTGAATTTAAAGATTATGCGTCAGAAGGGAAAGTCCTTCACTTGCCATATACCTATGATTTTGACGATTTTTTTGGAAGAGACGACTGGTCGAAAATGTTCGTCACCAAACTGTTACTTGCCAAGAACGGCCAGTGCCATTCCATGCCATTGCTCTATCTGATTTATGCAAAAGAAATAGGCACCGAAGCCTATCTGGCCTATTCTCCCTCGCATTCCTACATAAAATTCAAGGACAAGTACCAAAACTGGTACAACCTTGAACTCACAAGCGGGATGCTGATTTCCGAGGCCGCAATTATGGCATCCGGCTACATAAAAACTGAAGCCATACAGAACGGGATTTATATGGATACAATCAGTTACAAACAAGCGGTTTCCACTTGTCTGGTTGACCTGGCTAAAGGGTATTACCATAAATTTGGTTATGACAGCTTTATGCTTCAGTGTGCCGATACAGCCTTGAAATATTTTCCGAAAAATATCGATGCATTGCAGGTAAAATCAGATTATTATTCGATTCTGGTCTATCATGTGGGCAAACAGCTACTAAAGGGTTTAAGCCCCGAAAGTCAGGAACAGGTTTTGGAAAAATGTCCGAAAGCAAAGGAAATAGTGGTGATGCGTAACGCTATGTATAAAAGGCTGGATGAATTAGGTTTGGAGAATATGCCCGAGGAACAATACCAAAAGTGGCTCAACTCAATAAAGAATGAAATGACAAGGCGTGAGAGTCGGAAAAAAGTCCTGAATATCCAGGAAACAATCAGATAAACAGAATGTTAAAAAGAAATAGATGAAACTTAAATTATTATTTTTGAGTGTTTTTTTCCCGATTTTGGCCGTTGCACAAACGGATGTGATGTCATTGAAAGAAAATTATCTTGATGCCTACAGGGAACTGGACAGTATGCTGAACGGAACAAAAGCCGTCAGTTTCAAAAGGGCAGTTTTTGTTACCGAAAACGCTTATCTCAATAACAGGCTTGATTACGACAAATTCAATGAAGTAATTTTCCAATATGTAGAACTGTCTGAAAAAATAATTGCTTCACGTAAATTACTTTATGACAAACAGGATAAGCCGACTATTGAAAAGCTGGCCGCTGTATTTACGCTGATGACCGATACCATCCCTGTAATGCTGGATACCAACGTAATTGTCCAACATTTACCCTTCACCTATGATTTTGAAGATATTTTCGGCGATGTGGACTGGTCAAAAATGTTTGTCACCAAGCTGTTACTGACACGCAAAGGGAACTGTCATTCGATGCCTTTTTTATACAAAATTATTTGTGAAGACATGGGTGTAAACGCACAATTAGCGCAAGCACCGAACCATTTTTATATTAAATACCGGAGCGAAAAAGACGGCTGGTACAATACCGAACTCACCAGTGGATTTTTTCCACTAGATGCGTGGCTGTTTGCTTCGGGGTACATTACCCTTGATGCTGTTCGGAATGGAATTTACATGGATACTTTGAGTCTGAAACAGTCATTAGCCGTTTGCATGCTTGATTTGGCAAAAGGCTACGAACATAAATTTAATGCCAATGGCGACCGTTTTATTATCCGTTGTTGCGACAAGGCACTGGAATATTACCCGAACTTTGTGGGCGCACAGCTGATGAAGGCCGAAACCCTGAAAAAAAGGTTCGAACAAATGATGAAAGACAATGGGACAAACAACCCTAACGAAATTTTAAAACAAGAAAAGCCCCGCGAACTTTTTGCAGAAATGGAACAGATTTATGCAAATATCTACCGTTCCGGTTATCGAACCATGCCTGATGAAATGTACATAAAATGGCTAATGTCTTTAAGGACAGAAGCGGAGAAATACATTAACCCCAAAATCTATCACAAAATCAAACAAGGAAAATGAGAAAAGTTTTTTTATTATTCGTCATTACCAACTGGCTGTTCATTAACAGTATCAGTGCCCAAAACCCGTTTAAGGAATTTGGCGTTGATGTGGGAATTATCACACTGAGTAAAGGAAAATATCCCGAGTTTATCCCCAACGATACCATTCACCGAATAGGAACGGTGGTTATTGACACTCGCACAGGGAAAATCATTGAGTTAATTAATACTGACAGTATTGAAGTCTCTTATAATTACCGCCCTGATGTGGCAAGCCGATGGATAAGTCCTGACCCTTTAGCGGAAGAATATTGGGAATGGTCACCGTACCATTATACTTATAATAATCCAATCAGATTTGTTGACCCTGATGGACGAGTTATAGGAATTTATGATGAAAATGGAAACTACTATACTTATAACTATGAACAGAAGACATTTGTGAATAGTGATGGGGATGTTTATAAAAATAGCGCTTTTATTGATGCTGCGGTTGAGAGCCTAAATTATATATTAGATAATGATGCCGATACTGAAGGTATTATTAGTGCATTAGCTGAAAATAGTGACATTCAGGTCGATGTAAAATATGATAAAAATAATGCGGCTTATTTGGACGGAAACATTGCGTTTGATTTCACAGAAGGAGCGTATACTTCAATGGTGGATGAAAATACAGGGAAAGAAACTGAAGCTGGTCAACAATCCCCAGCCTTGAGGTTCTTACATGAACTTGGCCACGCATATGATGATTTGATATCAGGCGATATGGATTTATACTCTAGCAAAAACGCAGATTCTAAGGATTATGATAGTTTTACGGAAAAAGAGAAAACTGCAATTTCCTGGTATGAAGACTTAGAAGAACACAGAGTAATTACAAAATATGAAACTCCTGCAGCTATAATTCTAAGAAAAAAAGGGTTTAATGAAGGTGCTAGAAATAATTATAAAAGGTCTAGTGTTTTTAAAGCTGCCTGTCCTAGTTGCACTCAATCTAAAAGACAAACGAAAAAGAAGAAAAAATCTAAAAAATAATACAATGAAATATATTCTATTTCTGGTAAGTTTTTCTTATTTGTTTAATTTAAGAGGGCAAGTACCAGAGTTCAAGAAAAAGCTTGAAAAGTCAGACATTGCTAAGATAGAAATCTATATTTTGCCATTTCAGCTAGTAAGAACCCAGCCAATTTCACCGAAAGAATTTATTAAGTTTTACGATGTGAAGTTGGAAGATAATTGGTCTTTTAACAATGATTATACGAAATTGAAGAATGCCCTATTGGAACTGAAACCAGTTGAAAGAAGGTTTTTTGGAGATGTTCGACTAATGTGCATGATTTATTTAAAGAGTAAGGGGAAAATCAAGCTATTTATTACGCGTCATGGTTCTATTCAAATTGATGAAGCAATCTATAAGGCAGATGAGAACCATACTCTTTTAAAAGAATTGCTATTTTATTTCTCAGATTATTATAGACCAGCTTGGCTGAAAAATGAGTAGAAAATGAAAGGGATGAGAACAAGACTGCATTCGTACTCATCATGTAGTGAAGGAAGCACTTAGACTGATTTTATTTATATCCAGTTATATGAGATGATATCTTAGTTCTCTACTGCCATACAGTCAATACCAATTACTTCAATTGGAGTATCTTTATACAACGCTTTATTTTCCTTAAGTTTTTCTTCAAAGCTTATTTCATTTGTGTCATTAAAAATTACAAAAAAACCATATTGAGATTTTGTTTTTTCAAGATATCCCAAGAGTTTGCCTTTATACTCTTTTAAATCATCTTCCGAGCCGCTAAAGTCATCATTATAGGCTCTTTTAATCTCAATTAATATTGTTCCAGTGAAACCATATTTTATAACTAAGTCAGGCCTTGTATCATCTAGGAATTGATTCTCCCTTGTAATATCAAATTTTCTAAACTCCTTCTTTAAAAGAATATTCTCTAATTGTGTAGCTAAGGTTTTTTGCATTAAATCCTCTCTGGTTTGCTTCTCCGATTTATTAAAATATCTTTGTAACATCTTGTATGCGCCTTCAACTTCAACCCATTTTCTTAGTTGGGTATCAATAGCATCTTTTATAATAATTCGCAGGGAATTGTTTGAACGAATTTCTAAATATCTCTTTGATTTTTGTTTGTTAAACTTGTTGATGAAAAATGTTAATGGCTGAGTTTGTTCAATATATTGAATATACTGTTTTTGTAAATACTCTAACCTCCCTTTATAATCTTTATTAATTTTTAATAAGCTTCTAAGCTTTTGTATTTGTTTTTCTAAAACATCTATCCATTCATAATTTTTCGTTTTTTTTAGATTGTTGAAATAGTTGAAAACTATGTCATCTATGTATTTTGAATAAGCTTCATAATCTACTGGTGAGATTTTCCATAAAACAAAAGAGAACTTCAATAATTCAAGGAAATCTTTTATTAATTCTACATCATCGATTTTCAATAACGGTCTTGCAAACTCAAAGCTACCTAATTCTGATTCGTTAAGTGAAATAGGTTCGGCAATAGCATAAGGACTAAGGGAACTCGGTTTCTTTATGAACTTAAACTTGCGTTTTTTTATCTCTTTTAATCTTATGTCTATTGCATCTTTACTGTTAAATGATATTATGAGCATTGAATTAACCTTAAACCATAAGTTTGGATAGGAATCTTTATCGATTTCGGATAGTAGTTGAGTGTAGTATTCTTGCTTTCCTTCAAAGATCTTAATTGTTTCTAAAATTTCAATACGTTCATACTCATGAAATTCTTTTTGGTTTATTAAATATTCTTTTAATAATGGAATTGCTTCAACTATCTTAAACCTTTTAATGAACGACAAAAAGGTTCTTAGATTAATAATATTTCTGTCATCTTCTGATTTGAAAAAAACTTCTTTAAGGTACTCAATTTCTTCCGATTGTATTGGCTCAAGAAGATTGTAAATGTTTTCTGTATGAATATTTAATGAAGAATAGGTTAGTAGCGTTTTTCTGTAGGGTAATAGATCTACCAATGATATTAAATCTGGAATTTGTGCAATATTGTTAAGGTTATGTAAAATAACAGTACTATGAATAATAAATTCTTTTGAACTAGTTTTACTTTCTTTAAGATTAATTGACGCTCCTTCAGGATTAGCTTTTTTTAAAGTGTGCAATATTAATTCCTTAAACCTAGAAGTATCATCATTTGTTAGTTCACTTTTTAAGTTTTCATAATACGAGTTATAAAAACTAAAAACATCAGTTCTGTAACCTCCTTCAGGAGTGTTTAATTTCTCCCTAAAATTATCTATTGGGGTTTTGAAATGATAATGTTTTTGTTTTTTAGGTTTTAGGTATTTGTTTTTTAGTTTAAATACTTCTGGATTACCTTTTTCACTGATACTGAAAAGATCGTTTAGAAAATAATTATCGAAGTGCTGTTTTAATTCTTTTACGCAATCATTTATATTTGCTAATGTTAATAAATAAGATAGTAGCTCGGCATTCTGTTCTCTTTGTATGAAATCTTTTTCTTTTAAAACATCAATAACTTTTAATGCTAGTCCTGGATTATTTTCACCTATCAATTTACAAAGAGAAATAAAGAATTTAGATCTTAAAAAATCGTAGTGATCTATATTTATTTCAACTAAGTTGAGGATAATTTTTTCGGCATATGAGAATAGGAGTTTATTAGATGTCGCTGCTCCTGAAAGCTTTTCTATTAGGTAGCTTGAGGTACTTCCTAAAGCATCAAGGAAATTACAGAAAGTCTCAACTGAATTAGCAAAACCTTTAAATAATAAGCAAATTGACTCAGCATTATCAAAGATAGAAATTGAAACGTTAATAGGAGCTTGATAGGTCTTGTTTGTTTTTTTATAAAATTCTAATACTGATTTTATTAGTAAATTGAAATCTCCAAGCTTAACCAATGCATCAAAATAGGCATCAATAAAAGGTTGGTTCTTTTCATTAAAGTCATTTAAGATGTAACTGTATTCTAAAACTAAGTCCTTGTTTTTGAACTCAGCCAGCGCTGGTAATCCATATTGAAATACTACTTCCACATCTTTATTTCCTTTGCAAATATTATTGATTAGCTTTTCCCAGTTACAGTTGTTAACATCAAGCTTTCTATCATTATAAAGAATAGGAAAAAGCTTAAGAATGTTAGCAATTCCACTATAATTCTTGTTTTTATGAGCTTCTTCTAAAAAAATGAATAAGTTTGCCCCGTTTTCACAATATAAATAAGCGAGGTTTTCTCCATTTTTGAACGGAAGGTGATGGTTATTATAGTGTTTAAAAAAAAGTTCAAATGTTTTTCTTTTTTCTTTCGTTTCTATTTTATTAGCAATGCTCTTATTAAGATTTGCTAGGATAAATGACAAGAGTTCTTCAGGGGCATAATCATGAATAATTTGGTTTTGAGTTATTTTAATTATTACCTCAGGATACTTCTCAAAAATAAATGAGAGTACATTGTACCAGCTAAAATTAAAAATGTTGATTTCTGGAATATAGCATAAATCATAGATGTTTTGGTCAATACTTTCCCATGAAATTATTTCTTTTGCAGCTAAATACTCTTGAAATTCATGATTTTCAAATTCTATCGAATCGATATTATCTTTCAACAGCGTGTGCATGAAAAATGCATCAAGGCTTATATTATTAAATGCAAGATTTTTAATATCCGAAGAGATGTCATCTAAAACTGTTGTAAATTCATCTTTAGTTATTGAAGTTGTCTGTTTAATTTCCATTAGCAAAGCTAGATGAGAAAGAAACTTGTTGATTAAGGATGTGTTAACTAGCTTCAATTTATCCCTTTCTTTTTCAAGCTTTTGTTTGATAAAAACATCGAATAACTCAAATCTAGAAAGGTTTGTCAAGTTGATTTTGTTGTCATCATTTATTAACTCAATACAAAGCATCAGATACCTTGGTGTTTGTAGAACAGAATCTTTAAAACTGAAAAAATCAACACTGGGCATCATCGTTGATTCTATCAACTCATCAATTTCAGAATCATTGAGAATAGAACATCGATCTTTTAATAAAGATTTTACTTGGTAATAATTAAATTGGCTTATTTGTATAACTGGCCAATCATCAGGTATAAACTCCCTTAAATTTTTGATATTATGTGTTCTTCCTGAAAGTATTATTCTGCATTCATTGTATCTTTCTGTAAAATCAACCAATGTTTCATTGAATAAATCAAGGTGTTCACTACTTATTTCGTCAACAGCATCAAGGCAGATAGTTAATTCTGAATTATTAGTAAGACTAAAATTTGTTTTAAAAAAATACCCCCTTTTTGCTATATTTTTTAGGAATGCATTGTTTTTAATATAGCCTTTCTTACCAGAGATGAAGCTGTCAATAGATCGTCCCCTGAGTTTTTTTAGGTCAATGTAAATACAATTATTATCGCTAAATGCAAATTCTTGAAGTAAACGGGTTTTCCCATAACCAGGCTCACCTATTAGTAAAATTTGTTTCTTCCTTCCTTTAAAAAAATCATCGAACTTCCATTCTTCCCCGCGTAACAGAGATGGATGCTCCTCAATTAAATCAATTGAATTATATAATTTAAAGTTAGGGATTATGTATTTATCTTTCATAGGTTCTGATTTAGAATCAGGATCTTTCATTCTTACAGAAAATAGATTTGTTTTTATTTTAAATGCTAGCTTTGAAAACACGTTGTTATTTTATTTTTAAATTATTTAAATAGCCACTCCACTAAAAAGAACATTCATTTTACCTTTACTCCCTTTCGAAATACTAGATATCCAAGATTTTTCTCCATTTAACATTACTTCTGCGAGGTTGATACTTAAATAATTCATAATATTTAGCTTTAATTTTTAGAAATTTTATTCTTTCACAATTTTCACTGATTTTTGTTGCCCCTCTATTTGCATTTTTAGGACATATATCCCATGAGGATATTTGCTCATATCCAGGTCAACAAGATGTTTATTTTCAAAATGTTTTTGCCCAAGTATTTTCCCCTCTATATCCTGAATTTCGATGAAGATGTCCCGATATTCCTTTCCTAAATCAATGTATACCTGTTTTTTTACAGGGACAGGAAAAGTCTTGATTTTATTCCCAAAATGTAAGTTTTCAATGTCTGAAATCTCAATGGTATAGCAGTTTGATGTATCCACACAGCCATCTTTTTCTATTCGTACAGAATAAGTCCCGCTTTCGCCAGGGGTGAACGACTGGGCTATTTCAGTAGTTATACTTGTATTTTCATCGCAATTGAGCCACAGATAAATTGCATCATCCTGATTTGAGGTTAATGTTTGTTCATTAAAAACAACCGAAGTGTCCAATTGAATAACCGCCAGGTTTGTCACAACGACACTATCACAACCATGAATTGTTGAAAGAGTGTCACGATATGTTCCTCCTTCAGATACAATTTCCCCATCCGGCAGCGTATAGGATTCATTCTTACATAATGTTTTAGAAACGCTGGTTTCTTCCAATGAAAAAGCAGTTAAATGTGTGGTGATTATTGAATCGCACCCGTTTGCTGTGGCAAGGGTGTCAATATAGGTTCCACTTGCATTTACTGATTCACCATTGGGCAATATGTAGCTCTCACTGTTGCAGATGCTGGCAGTTTGCGTTGCTGAATAGGTGTGACATACACCTGTTATTTGATGGCTTTCCCGATTTCCTCCGGCATCGTAGGTGTAGTCTATCAGTGTACCATTTTCGTATTTTATCTGGGTGACTTTGCCAAGCTTGTCGTATTGTATAGTTTGGGCAGATAATGTGGCACTTAAAAGAATACCCAGTAAAAATAGTAGAGTTCTGTTTACCATTGCAATGTTTATTAAGTTGTTTTTTATTCGTTTTGTTGATAAATGACGATTTTCAGAGTGTATTCCTGGCACCTAAAAAAATCTGAAGCTGACAACCTTGACTACTTCATTTTCGTCATTTGCAATATTTCCAGTTTTAATTAAATTCTATAAAATCAAGATACTCATCCAATTTCATTACCCTGACACCAAAACCATTATCGGTCAGCATTTGTTTTAAGTCTTTATCGGAAGTCACCAAAATCATATCCCTGCCTTGAACTGTCGAATTGGAAACAGAAAACGACACATTATAATCCCAAATCCAATTCCATCTTTTTTCTTTTGATGTCTTTGAATTCAAATCAATATTCTTATCTACGATTTCATGACAAATCCATTTAAAAAAACCTGAAGCAGATGGAAACTCTTTTATTAGAAATGAACTCATATTTGTGAGTTCTGATTGACTATAGTTTAACCCCATTTTTGTAGAAAGAGTGGTCAAAATAGCAATCGACATT
Source organism: Bacteroidales bacterium (assembly GCA_050291445.1). GTDB lineage: Bacteria > Bacteroidota > Bacteroidia > Bacteroidales > NBLH01 > NBLH01. Next base: position 14,939 of record JBNKJW010000256.1, read on the forward strand.
GTATTATTGAACTGCTCACTTTCAATAAAACTCATTGTTTTTTCTCGCAAATGTTTTGATGAAATGTTTGGAGAATCTCTCCTAATTTCAGTTTTTATTCCTTCAATGAGATTAATTATTTGCTGTGAAAATTCAATTTCAAGATTTTCAACATACTTTTTATAATTATCGAAAGCAGACTGTTTATTATAATGTTCTATTGCTTTTGCGCTATCATTTTTAAAGTCATTCAGAAGCCCTCCAAGGTTTTTTGCATTTTCCTCTGCTTGAGGTGGCAACTTATTAAAAAATGATTTTGCGATTAAAAGATTCGCCTGTGGTATAATCCGGGGCCCCTGTTCAGTGTGGTCAAAACAATGATGAGACATTGCTATTATCCCTTTTAAACACTCATCATAATTGAAACCCTCCTTTCCTTCTGCAAGATTTGCAACCATTTCAACAAGTACAATTACAGAGGCTAAAGATTTAATATCTCTACTGTTCTCTTTTTCGCTTAGTTTTTCTGCAACGTCTATAACTTCTTTAAAAGTTTTACCTCGAACAAAACTTCGATAAGAGTTTGTGTCAAAAATTACTGCTATCCTTTTTTTAGCCATATTTTTTTAATTTAATTTATGATGATGTACAAACGTATGATTTGTGCGATATTTCGATGCAATTCTCTATTAACCTGTTTTCCTCAATCGAAGCATTGCCATTCCCCAAAAAATAAGTTTTCAGAGTCAGAAAAAAGGAATGGCTAAAATTCAACTTCTTTAATATTAGCATCTAAAAACCATTTTTTTAATGTCTCAATAGACGATTGTTCTAATTCTTGTGTAAATAAAATACATAACCTATTTTTAGGGCGGGAACACGCTACATAGAACAAATTCCTATTTCTCTCATAAGCTGCTTCCCTATCATTGGGAGTATCATTATTTACCCAGGTTAAATACTGGTTCCAATTGTAATTATTCCAACCACGGCCACATACGACTAGTACATTCTCGAATTCGGCCCCTTTTACCCCATGCTTTGTTGAAAACGGTGTTTTGTTGTCCAGGTACTTCGATAGTTCGATGATTTCACGGTACTTCAATGTTTTTAATGCTGTCACCCTATTGTAAAAACTCTTTTCTTCTTCCTGCTCTTCCTTTGGTAATTGAGCAAATTTTTCGTATCGTTTTTCGTATTGTTCAACTTTAGATGATAGCCGGGGTCTTTTCGTCTTTTTTAAAAGTTCAAGAACCTCACCTATAGTGCCATTTTTGCGAAGGTTATTTAATGTGTTTAAATGATTATTCCATAAGGTTTTATCTTTTTGCTTCTTTAATCGTGGAGTTATAATGCCAATGCTCTTAAACATTTCACCATACTTTTTTTCTTGAAAGAAGTGACAAACATTTTCTACTATATCGATCAAGAATTTTATGTAATGGTCATTCTTTTTTAGGTAATCATCGGTGTCACTAAAGATTGATGCTATGCCAAGGTAGCCTTGCTCTTCAGCAAGTACATTATTCGTTAGCATCAAAATTTTTGTTTTCTCAGGGCTTAAATCCCACCCCTTATTTTCTAATTCCGATAGTACTGTTTGAAGACTTTCGTGTGCGTCTTTGGGGGGTAAGTCACCTTGCCAATGGTTATCTGTTCTACGAACACCATTCCATGTATTCGTTAAGTAAATATCAATATCGCCATGTGAATCCGGGTCAGAAACATTTTGAGGCAACTCTGGTCTCATTCGACTGAGCATTTCTACAATATTCTTATCTGAACGAAAGTTTGCATTTTTCCCAATTTCAAGAATTTTACCTTCGGATGCCTGAATAAGCCCACATGCTTTTGAACCATATATCTTTTGCCAATGGTCGCCAAAGAAGCCTATTAGGATATCTGTATCATTCTCAATAATATTTTGAACTATTGATTCTGCTAGACCTTTATTTGTGTCCTGATATTCATCAATAAATATGATTGGGAATTTACTTTTTAGGATATTTCTAAACTTTGGAACCGATAGCAAATGAGCAAATAATTTAATGACATCATCATGGTGAAGGGTAATCTCATTTTCGTTCGCAGAAGGATATCCTAAATCATAAACGATAGTTTGGTTTTTCAACCCACCGGCTTCATCAATCCTCTTTTTCCACTTAGCACTGATTGATGGAATAAATTCCCGCATTTGTTTCTGCATGCCTTGAATAATCCCCCAACTAAATCCATGAATTGTATCTGCAAAGATAGCCGGGTGATTATCTGTTCTGGAATTTATCTCATTTTTTGCAACATTTGTATAGGTAATACAGGCAATCTTCTGGTTTTTCCTTAATAAAATAGAAGCCTCTTCTTTTAGTAAATATTGCAATGCTTTAATTAATGAGTAAGTTTTACCTGCGCCTGCACCAGCTTCAAGCCTAAAACACTGCTTTTTATTAATTGCATCATAAAGTTCTTCTAAAGCTTTTTCAGAAGCTATTTCTGCGGGGTTACTCATTTTCTTCTTCTTTAATAGTTTCTTCCGGTATCATTTCAACATGTTCAGCTAACCAGGCAAGCCCCTCGCTTATATATTTAGGGACAACCCAGTTTTCAGATTCCAATGAATACTTTATTGCAAAGTCTGTTTTTTTCTTTTCGAAAGCTTTGGCTATTTCATATGCTTGTTCCTCGGTTTCATCTTCATTTGCCCCGTTATTTAAAGCAAAGAGCCCTTTATTCGCAAGTATAAATGCATCCTCAAAACTTCTACCACATGCTTTATGCCCTTTTTCTGGAATTTGAAATGCCAATCGTCTTGCCCCACTGATTTTTTCATCATCTTTTTTGTTTCGTATAGATGTTAAATCAATGATTTCATCTTCCACTTTGAACCAATTCTTTATTCCAGAATTGCTGGTATGTGTACCCTTAGACACATTGCACGCAGGATAAGTCGTTGTCTCTTTACCATTTTTATCTACTGATTCTGTTTCTACAACAGAATCTAAATCAGTAATGATGAGTGTTTTCAGTTCCAGGAAGTCTAAAAAACCATAAAAATGATGTGCGTAGGCTCCTCCGATTTCTACAGTTGAAATGTATTGACTTCCTAGTTTGGTTTCATTCCCTGAATCTACTTTTTTGATAAACGTCGGCATTAAAATACGTTCTGTAGGCCCTTCTATTAACAAGGCTTTATCTGCAAAAAACAAATCGCATTTTGTCAGGGTTAAGTATTTGTGAACGAACTTTTTATCTTCCTTTAATTCCTTTGAGTTAAATTTTGTTTTTAAGTCTTTAATCAAGGTAAAAGGAGATTCTTTTCCTTTGGTAAGAAAATATCGTATAGACTCAAAATTGGCTTCATTGGCAATGTGAGTAGAATGTGTACTAACCACAAACTGAACAGGCCAGGGATTCCCACCATTCATTTTCTTAGAGAATTCATTCGCAATTTCGTACAATTTGCGGATAAAAACTTCTTGCATTTGAGGATGGAGGTGAGCTTCAGGCTCTTCAATGAAAACAATATGGGTTTTTAGCTGTACTGGGTTTGATTGGTACTTTCTGAAAAAATCAAATATTTGAAACAGTATATAGATAAGATTCCTCGCACCTAAGCCATTATATGTTTCAGGTAATGTTATCCCATTGGCTTTGAGGTATCTTAATTTGGTATTGCTATCAATAATAGTTTGTGCATCGAAAGTTGTTTTTGTTGTAAAATCCGGGTCAGACAAACCAGGGTAACCAAAAATATTTAGTGCTGGCAATAAGGCATCTACTTTTTCTTTAAACTCAGCGTCTACGGTCTTTTGAATTTTATTCACCACTGCCTGAAGTTCCTCAGACTTTTTCCTCATTTCTTCTGGGGCGGTTTCCATAGAGGCATTTTTGAAAATACTACTCAATACATGGCCTAACACATCTTTTTCACTTTGCGTAACATCATCTAATCCCCTTTGTGCATTGATAAAATCAGCATTTATCAGGCTTACTAACTTTGAGAATTCAACTTTAGATGAATTGCTTTCATCATTTGTGTCTATTACTGTGATTTCAGTGTGAAAAAGAGATGGGATTCTTTCTCTGATTATCTCGTAAATATCGGCTCTATTCCCATCATCAATACCATAATAAAGGGCTTCAATTTTACCGTCTTTTAACTGGTAGCTTATCTTGATTTTCGACCTAACATTGTCTTCATCTAAGTCGATTATGAAATCGGACAAAGTTCCATAATCTTCAATATCATCTTCATAATTTACGGTAAGAATCAATTCAATATTTGGGATAAGCGAACGAACTTCATCTTCTTCTTTTCCTGCCTGTATTGCTGTTAAAGCTTTATCAAATCCGTCCATGGACTTGAGGCTGAAATCTTCCAATTTAAATTCGGGGCTTTTCCCCGAAAATAGTCTTCTGAAGATTTCTGTTAAGGATGTTTTCCCTGAGTTGTTTCGTCCAACAATTACTGTTGATTCTGTGTCAAAGGATAAAGATACATCACTAAGTAATCTAAAATTTTTTATTTCAATGTTTTCAATATACATGGGTTTTTATTATTGGGTTATGTTTTGTGTGCAAAAGGTTATTTATACCATTTTTATACTTGATTTGAAGGCTCTGCCTAGTTTGTCATATTCAATAGTTTGGGTGGATATTATGGCATTCAGAAAAATGCCCATTATAAATAATACCGTCTTATGTTTCATATCTCATTATGTCCTTTTTATTTAATTTCCCCAGAAAAGCATTCGATAAAAAAATCCAGATTATCTTCCTTCATTTTCAGCAATTCAGGAATGCGTTTCGACAAGATTTGTAATTGTTCTTTTGAAATTGCATATATTCCTAAAATTTTAAAATCACTACCATAAATACTTTTGCCCAATATCTTTCTTAATTCAGAAGTTGAGAAATTATCGATTCTAAATTCTTTAAACAACTCACCACTTTTCTTGTTATAAGCCGCAATGAATCTGGTTATTTTCATCTTTTTTTTATTATTGAGCCAGCCCTCTTCTTATCATTTCTACTCCTATCAATCCTTCACCTGAGGGAACGGTAACAATGTCAAAAACTATAATTACTCCGCCAACAATAATAGCACTGATACCAATAGCCTCTCTAGTATTTGGTGTCCCCAAATATTTGGGAGTTTTTCTTCCTGGTATTTTTGGTTTTGTTTGTCCACCGGTTTGAGGATCCCAACTTCCCTTATGCTTTTTCCCACTTTTATCATATCTTTCTAAATCGCCATGTTGCCCATCCCATTCTATAATATCCCCATTAGGAAGTTTCCACCTAGGACGTCCACCTTTAGGACGAACACGTCGTGCATCAGGGAAACCATTTAAAGTACGAGGTGGAGGAGTATATGAAAAACTTCTATTAAAAGATTTGATACCTACGTTTTTAGAGTCTTCATAATAGTCCGTTCTCACATTCCAGTTTACGATTCCAGTATTTGGAGAGACCTCTTTTTTTTGGGGATAACCTAAAATATCCTCACTGAAAAATCCACTCACATCCATCAAATTCACCGGATTGTTCAGTGAATACGCAAAGCGGTTGACAGACTGGGTATTTAGCAGATTAGCCGGAAACGCATCCTGGCTGATGAACCGCCCCTCATGAGCATCATAGAATCGGGCACGTATATGATAAAGAGCAGAAAGCTCCTGCATGATACCGTACCGCCCTAAAAAAGCAAATGGTTGTTGGGTGTTTCCATGGTGCGCAAAGAAATCCCCAAACGGAGCCACAGCCAAAGTATCTGTAATGGTTCCAACAGAATCCGTAAGGGCAATGGTGTGCCCGGCATAATCGAAATGGTAAAACTGCGCATTCCCACTCGAATCCAACCGCCAGCACAAACCATCCGGGGCATAAATATAAGCAGATGTCCTCTGATTATTGGTATTCCTTTCTTCCAATACCTGGTTTAACCCCAGCCCCAAATCCTGCGTGTAACGTGTCTCAATAGCATTGGCAACCCGTTTTATTCTTACTCCCATTGGGTTATACTTGTTCTGAGTTGATACACCATTCCGGGTATAAGCCAGTAGTAAATTGTTTTCACCCCAAGTGTAGCTTTCATTCCTTCCCCCAGAGATTGCACTGAGCGTCCCGTTTGCCCCAAAAGCAAAGGTATTTGCCCCGGATGTCGTTAGGCAGTCGTCAGCGTCATAGGTATTGGCTACATCCAGGTTCTCAAAATCAGGCAAAAGGGGCTTGATGCCATTATCTTGTGAAATATTTCCCTGTGTGTTGTAGTTCAGTATGTTACTGTGAAATACCTGGTTGTCTTTCCCTTTGTTGAGCCATGATGTCGACCTGCCAAGGTTGTCATATTCAATATCAAGGGAAGTCCCGTTGGAATGGGTAATATTTGAAATATTTCCAAGTTCATCATAAGCCCTTGTTGACCAGTTCCCTTTCCAGTCTGTGATTTTGGATACCAGTCCGGCACTGTTGTATTCCCATTTCACTGAATTATTACCCGGGTAAATAGTGTTCGTTCGGCGACCAAGGGCATCGTATTCGTATTGTACCGTATTTCCAAACGGGTCAGTTACATCAATAAGCCACCCCAATACATTATAATGAAAATCAGTTGTCCCGTTGGAATTAGACATACTGCTAAACTGTCCCAAAGAATTATAGGTGAAATCATATGTTTCCCCATTAGAATGTTGTTCCGAGGTGATTCGGTAAATATCGTCCAGAACATAAGTTGTAGTTTCTCCATTCGGTTTTGTGATCTGGATTAGATTTCCTTCATTATCATAAGTATAGGAATAAATATATCCCCCCGGTGTTGTCTTGGAGATAAGCAAATCCCGGGCATCGTATTGAGCTTGGGTAATGTGTTCGTTGGCATCTGTAAGGCTTAACAGGTTTCCATTTACATCATATGCAAAGGTGTTTTTCCCATCCAACGGGTCTTTGACACTGAGGAGCCTCCCTATTTTATCGTACAAATAAGTGGTTGTGTCTTTTGAAGGGTTTACAATTGCTGTGACCTGTCCTGACTTATCATAAAAAAGCTGGATGCTGTCATTTAGAGCATCAATATAAGTGGTTGGACGGTCTAAAGAGTCGTATCGTATTGTAGTTGTGCGGTTTAATACATCCGTGATGCTTATTGGGTTTCCAGCATCATCGTAAGCATAAGAAACCGAATCCAATGGGCTGGAAATACTTAATACCTGTCCCAAATCGTTATATGTGTAAGTAACAGAATCCCCAAGGGTGTTTTTTACGGCAAGCAGTTTGTCCAATGCATCATACCGATAATAAATTTCATGCTCCAACGAATCCCTTACCCGAATCAGTCTGTCCCGTGCATCATAAAAGTATTTGGTCTCTACATTATTGGTATTCGTGAGGGATACCAAATTTCCATTGGCATCGTACGTCATTGATGTTGTCAAACCTAAAGCATCCGTAACCTTAACCACATTCCCATAATAGTCGTATTCATAAGCAGTTTTGTTCCCGTTCCTGTCCTGAACGGTATCCACCAACCCAAAGTCATTGTACGAGAAAAGAATGTCCCCGGTTGAGGTTTTTATTTTCACTACATCGCCAAATGAATTGTATTTGTAAACGGTCGCATTGTTTTTTTTGTCATATACCGTATCAATTTGTTGATTGGTATTATAAGCGATGGAAATTCCGCTGTTATCAGGGAAAAGAATGTATTTCGGATTTTGGAAAGCATTGTAGGTGATGTGGGTGGTGTCCCCAAGCGGGTTTATGATTTGGTATGGAAGGTTCTGGGTGTTAAACACCGAAGTACTGGAAACACCCATTGGAAAATCTGCTTTTGTCGTGTTTCCATGCGTGTCCACTTCAAAGGTGGAAATGCGCCCTTTTTCGTCTGTAACTTTTGTGAGGGAGTTGCTTTCTGCATGATACTCGTAGTAACTATCGTTTCCCGCTTTGTCCTTTTTGCGGATAAGGCGGTATTTCCCATCATAAAAATATACGGTGGCCGTACCATTAGGATGTGTTACCGTAGTCGCACTATCAACAGGGATGTTGTACTGAAATGTTGTTTCCTTATCGTAAGCGTCTACTTGGTTTGTGACCCGTGAAGAAGCGTCATAGGTGTTTGCGACAACTGTATTTCCAAGCGGGTCTATAATAGAGGTAATCTGGTGTTGAGCATCATAGTTGTATTGCGTCATTCCACTCCGGACATTGGTCGCTTGTATCAAATCTCCGTTCCCATCATACACATAATATACCGTCCGGCCTGCATTATCAGAAACAGAAGTTAATTTGTCGGATGTGTAAGCAAGGGTGAAATACCGCCCGCCCGGGAAAGTTATTTTTGATACATTTCCGGAAGTATATTCCATACGGACTGCATGCCCTGATGGAAACCAGATAGAATCCAATGTCCCAGTATCACTGAACAAATATTGCGTTCCGTTTGTTTTTTCCAAGATGTATATTCCGCCTGAGTAGTACATTGTGTCTGTAGAGAACAAATGCAAAGGCATGCTACTTCCATTCTCATACGGGATAAACACAGATTCACTTCCATCGCCATTATGTACTGTCCATTCGTACGGTTCAATTGTCAGGTGAATATCATAATTATGGTTCCAGTTCCAGCCCAAGGTTTTATCATAATCTGCCCTGGATGCATAATACCTGCGCCAGGGAAAGGACATCCCCATGCCTTTTACAATCATATCCTCGTGTCCCCATGTATATTCGCCTGTGGCAGTATTGACTGGGTCACCGTCTTTTTTCAGGGGATAGTTACGATTCCTGGCTTCATTTACGCTTACTGAGGTGGAACCAACAGGCATGACCTTTAATTTTTTTGTTTTAGAGCTTGTACCAGAAGCATTGGTTACTTGCAGGGTAATGTCGTAATACCCCGGATTGTCAAAGGTGATACTGCCCGGGGTCTGGTTTGTTGATGATGCAGGTGTACCACCGTCAAAAGTCCATGCATACACAACAGGCTCATTGGTGGAGGCATCTGTGAAATTCACTGTTTCCCCTTCGTTTATAATACTGGCCGACATGGAAAAATCCGCAACTGGGGCAAGTAAGGAAGTGGTAAATATTTGTGGTGTTGTCTTGAAACTCAAAGCTCCGCTGGGGCAGACTGTTTCTACGCACCATTCATAAGGCGTATTGGTTTGGAGGTTCTCCAGTAAAAGTTTGTCATATCCTGATTCAAAAGCCGATGTCCATTCCGATGTCTCCAGTACCCTATAATAAACATTGAAATCAGACCATTCCGAGCCAATTTTCACTTCTGTCCAATCTACTTCGGCTGAATTTTCAGTAACAAAATTTAGGTGAGGGTCTTTTGCTGTGGGGCAAGGAGTATTGAAATTCTGGATGGTCGACCAGGTCGTAGACCATGAGCCACTGCAATATGACCTAACCCTCCATTCATAATACGTCCCTGCCAGCAAACCCAAAGGACTTGCCGTAGTTGCTGTGGTGTACATTGATGTCCATGTGGTAGCCCCTTCTGCCCTGTATGCTATTTCATAGTTGGTACTTGCCGCCACAGGAGAATATATAAAATCTACGCTGGTTTCAGTCAGGTTATCAGTTGCCAGGGAAGTAGGCGGCTCACATGAAGGGGAGCTACCGTCATCAGTCGTAAAGTACACGGCGTTCGAGTATTCACTATTTACCGTTCCGCATTCTGTGTGAACATATACAACATAGGTTTCACCAGAGGTAAGGCCTGTAAGAGTGTAACTCAACTGACTTGATGATACTGAAACCGTTTGGAATGAATTGCCAGCAGAGCCACTAATTTTATAGCTTATTACATATCCACTCACTGAACCTGATGGGGCACTCCATGTAACCGGGGCTGTTGTCGTGGTGACATTATTTGGATTTACGTTTGCAGATAACGGAACATTGCAGGCACTGGCCGTCCTGAAATAGACAGCACTGGAATAGATACTGTTTGTGGAACTGCATACTGAATGGACATAGACCACGTAATCGGTAGAAGAAGTCAAGTCACTGAGCGTGCAAGTCGTTTGCGTTGAAGCGACTGTCACCGTCTGAAAGCTACTTCCAGAACCAGTTGGTTTATAACTAACGACATAGTTTGATACTGAGCTTCCCGAGGCCGCCCATGTGACTGATGCCGAAGTAGTTGTTACATTGTTCGGGTTTACATTAACGTCCGTAGGTGGAGCACATTGTGCAAGCCCTGATAATACTGAATAAAAAATAAAAAGAGAAAGAAGGAATAATTTCTTCATAACATGTTTTTAAGAGTATTTATTTTTATTGATTAAACGAATATAAAAAGCGCCACTCTCATGCCATGAGAGTAGCGCTTTTTTATGCTTTTTTAACAACTAATAGGGTTTCCCTAATTTGTTCCTGAATAGAAACGGAGAGAGGTTCGACCTGGTTCTAAGTAAAGGTAAGTTTCTTTTATTCGGTCATATTTTATCGGAGCCCCAGCTTCTTTCATGGTGTTCAAATAACGATACAAAGTTGCTGAAGAGACACCAACTCTTTCAGCAAGAGAGTTAGGGGTTCCTGTATTTTTAGTTGCGATTAGTTGGTCTATTTGCTCCATTTTACTCAAATTTATTGTCATAACATGCAGATTTAAATTGATTATTTTTATTTAATAAACCAAACATGAAAATATAACCACCTTCATTCGCACTTTTTTGAGAATTATTTTTTTATTCAGTTTTTTTGTGAACCACCTCTTAATCCTGAAAAACTTTATTAACTTTAAAAGAAAAGAATCTCCAAAATTCAATTTTGACAGTATATAAGTTTTGAAATTTCATTAACTAAGAAGAAGTGGAGACTAGAAACCACTATAAAAAAAGGGCGTCACCGAAAAGCCATACGAGTAGGAAAAATTAAAATTGTAGAATTATGGGTAGAAACATTGACAGAGGATTGGACAAAAGAGTCGAAACTCAAAGAGGTAAGGATTCTGGTAGCAAATCTCCAAAAACTGACAAAGTTAAAAGAGAGACATCAAAAAAGCTACATGATAATTTGAAGAAAAAATAATCTACTGACCAATAAGAGGCTATATCAGAAATAGATAGTCAATAATCACTTTTGATATAGCCTCTTATAGACCTCTGAGCCGAAGCAGAATATCTTCCAATAGCCCTTTTATGCCTTCTGTCCAATGTAGTCCACATTTCATTTGCCCGAAACAAGACCCCCACACTCTATTTTGGGGCTGATTCGCTTTGGGTATCCTTATTTCATAACCCCAAATAAAATGGGACAATATCACAAAGCCGTCAATTTCGACAAAGATGAAATTGTGAATCCACACAAAATCGGTCTCGGTCTTAAACAAATCGAGCACACCCACGCTGTAGCCAGTCTTGCAGATGTGCTTTACATGCTTACAACAGCTGCACCTGGTCGGGGTGGTGGTGATTTCGCCTATGACTTTCAACTTGAAAACGAGTTTAAAACATTTGGTCGTTGGGTAGGAGACTGAGTGGCAATTTTGGAGATTACACAGAACCCGAAGATGTTTCTTTTCTGAATATAAATGATGAAAAAGAACTTTGGGGATATGTAAATGGGTTTAAAGATATTTCAGATGATATTATCCCAGCATTTGAAAAAGCTTTTGATGTTGAAATTACAAAACAAAAAGGTTGGAGTGACCGTAAATTAACAAAGCAGTGGGATTGGTTGTTCAAATAACCAAGAAACATTCCCTAAAAAAAGGCATGGGACTTACCCAGGCTTTTTTATTACTTTAAGTGCCTGTTACCTCTAAAAACTTATCTGTTGAAACCTCCAAACCTTCAATCTTCCCTTGATGAGTTTTCAGATAACGATAAAGCATGATCCAAAACGCCTTTTGAGATTTTGCTTCCTGAATCAATGTGGAATATTTTTCAATAATCCCTTCGCTTCGTTCATTCCGTTTATTCTCCTTTTTTTGAACTGAAATTTTATTCAACTCTTTGGATGGAATCACGCAATTTTCATTCTTTCTGGATGGAGTTTTATTTTTATCTATTTTAGATGCCTTTTATATGTAGGTTAGATAAAATGAATGAAAATAATGTTCAAGATTTAATTGAAAAATTCCAATTTCATTGTAGTTACGAAAAGAAACTTAGCGAAAAAACATTAGAAGCTTATCAGATTGACCTTAAGCAATTTGTAGGGTATTTTAAAAGCGGTGATAGGAAGGAAGTTGATAAAGAGTTTATCAAAAGCTATTTTAAGCACATTACTAAATTTAAGCCTAAAACAATAAAGCGAAAAATTGCTACGGTAAAAGCCTTATTTAACTTTCTCGAATTTGAAGAAGAAATAAATGAAAACCCATTTCGAAAAATTAAAGCCCATATTAAGGAACCAAAGGAATTACCTACGGTAATGACTTTGCATGAAATAAAGCAGGTTTTCAAAATTGCGTATCTAGAGCTAAATGATAAAAAAGAAGGAAGTTATTCATACAATGAGAGACTGCGTGATATTGCAGTTCTTGAGCTTCTTTTTGCAACTGGGGTCAGGGTCTCGGAGTTGGTTTCTTTACAACCCTCATGCATCGATTTAAAATCGAATTATATTATTGTTAATGGCAAAGGTAGTAAAGAGCGGGTAATACAACTTGCAAATAAGGAAGTTCTATCAGCTTTGAAAAAGTACTTTAAAGCATTTTCTACAAAAATATACGAATCAGGCTATTTTTTCGTGAATAGATTAAACGGTAGACTATCAGATCAGTCTGTGCGGTTTATGATTAGAAAATATGCAAATATTGCTAAAATATCAAAAAATGTCACCCCGCATACTTTCCGACATACATTCGCCACATTGTTACTAGAACAAGATGTAGACATAAAATACATTCAACATCTGTTAGGGCATAGTTCTATTATGACAACCCAGATATATACTCATGTAAATAAAAAACAACAGCAAAAAATATTGAGAACGAAACACCCACGGAAGTTATTTTCGTCTGATGATTTTTAGTGTCCTGAATAAAGGATAACTAAATATTATCATGATTATTGATTTTGTTAATAGAAGTAAAGAGCTAAAAGTTCTAAACGGATTTAAGCAAAAGCTTGGTACTGAAAACAGCTCTGTTATAATTGTGAATGGAGTTAGTGGTGTAGGGAAAAGTATTTTAACTAAAAGGTTTATAACCTCTTTTGAAAAAAAAGTACCAACTATTAAAGTCGAAATAACGCAAGCTGAAAAAAGTGCATATTCCACTGGGTTTTATATAAATAAAATAGCATCTGCATTAAATGAGGCTTCTAAAAACAACAATTATCTATATACATTTAAACAATACATAAGATTAAAAAAACCATCTGAGATAATATTAAATAAAATAAGGGATAGTATCAAGGCTGATTTGGCTTCAAATATCCCAGGAGGAAATACTATAACTTCTATTTTTAACATAGCATTAGGACAAAGTGAGTATGATGAGAAATTACTATTTACATCAACACATTCAGAATCACATTTCTTACTGACCGATTATATAATTTCTTCAATTAAAATGATTCCATTGGTGCTGAATATTGAAAATATTCAGAGTATAGATAATTTTTCATTGCAACAACTAATGAGAATAATCAAAGAAAGTAACAGTAGTATTTTTTTAATTGAATTTACTGAAGACGATAATACAGGATCTACTTTGAGCGATATAATGAACTCATTGGAAAGTAATAAAATTGATTGCAAGATACTGAATGTAGAGCCTTTAAATATAGTTGATGTTAAACAAATAATTGACAAAAACCCCAGAGTTAGCTGGGAATTAATTGAGCGATCTTATGTTGAATGGAAAGGGAACCTAAGACCTTTAGTTGATTTTTTAACACGTTTAAAATATGGAATTAACATAAATGATGATGGTGATGCATTGAATAATGGAACGATTTCTCATCTTTTATCATTACCCCAAAACGAAATATTTCTTTTGCACGTGATATTTTGGCATAAAGAAGCGACTGAAATCAATTTGTTGAAAAGACTATTAATATTCAGAGATGCTTTTAAATTGATTTTTGATATTGAATCAACCATTGGTAGTCTTGAAGAAAAATGTTTAATAAAAATTAGTGAAGGTAAAGTAAATTTAGAGCATGACAGCATAGCAAAAGAGTTTGAAAAATTAGCAGAACACCAAGTTTTTACACTCATTTCACATAAGTTTTGGTTGGAAGTATATAATGATTTATTAAAAAAGAACGATGTATATATTTCGAGAGGGCATATTTTGTCTAAGATATTATATTATTCTGTCTTTTTAAATGATTTAGACCGTATTTATGAATTATTAAAATTGATTAATTACGAGGCGTTAAGAAGCAGAGAACCTGAAAAAATGATAACTTATGTTGAAAGAATAAAAGAAAATGCTATTAAGCAAGATATTGGAACAGATTCCCGAAGAATTAGACATATAAATCTTTGGCTGATAGAATTATATTATAAACTTGGTAATGCAAAACAAGCATGGAATGTTTTAAATGAGATAAAAGATAATACGAATACTGAAATAGTACTTAAAGCAATACTCTTAGAACAAATTGGGAAACACCAAGAAGCAATAAAATTTTGCAAAAATCAAATTAGAAAAGCAACAAACACTAATATGGAATTAGCTTTGTCACTTGTTTATCTTGTTACAAACTATGATCTCGGTAATGAAAAAATAGCAAAAAAAGAATTTAGTAAATTAATAAAAAATGAAAAATACATAAACTGTATTGAATATGGGTTCTTGCTTCGGAATGCAGAACTTGTTTTTTCATTTAAAAAAAGTTTACCTTATTATAAAAAGAGCATTGATGTTTTTCTTAATCATAATGCTATCAGGCAAGCTGCTTTTTCGAGAATTACCTATGGTGTACATCTTGGGTTAACAGGACAATTTGATCAAGCTCGTAGAGAATTTGAAAAGGCTAGTTTTGAGCTTGGAGATGTAATCTCAGAAAGACATACTTTGTTCAATAATTTAGCAGTTTTAGATATTTATCAAAAAAATGATTTTGAAGTTATAGAAGATAAACTAAGACAAGCAATGTTAACGGCTGATGGGGATTTTGAAAAACTTGTGATTCAGATGAACTATTTAGCAATAATGGACTGGCAAAATAGAAATACTGAAGCAGAGCAAAGTATTTCTATTATAAACAAGATTATTTCTCAAAGAACCTTTGCAAGTACAGAAATTTTATTATTTGCATATTTTGACATATATAAATATTTTATAGACAGGAATAATCAAGAAAAAGCTAGATATTATTTAAATGAAATGAAAAAAATTGGCATTCCTGATATTCCGCTTTGGAATCATTGGTTGTATAAACAGCCACTTGAAAAAAGTAATGAGTTGTACTATTACGGGATAAATAACAGGGCTATTAGTTTTTTATGTAATTGGAATATGGAATACGATAGTTTTCTAATGCACTATTAATAATTTTATATAGGACTTCAGAATAATCCATTCCATTGGCCTTTCCTGCGTCAGCAATTGCAGATTTTTCACCAATATAAGCATCTGGAGTTAATTCTATTAGATAAAATCCATCCTGACTTAACCGCCCATCAATGCGCATAAAGTCCATTTTACCTAATGAAAAGAATAATTCCTTAATTGCTTTAGTTTCATTTTGTAATAGAAACTCTGTACATTTTTTATGTATGATTGGTTCATTGGCTTTATGTTTGTCGTATGCAGTATATATTTTATCAATAAAAAAATCTGGAGTGTTTACATATTGGATCTCCATCGCTTCAAATAAGGTTAACTCCTTCGTAGTTCCAACGATACTTATTGATACCTCTTTCCCAAAAATAAATTCTTCAACTAATACAGGCTGTTTGAATTCATAGAACATTTTTTTTGCGAAGGAGCTTGCATCTGTATAATTATCATAAGGCCTTGAATTAGTGATCCCAATAGAACTTCCTTCAAAATTTGGTTTTATAATTAAAGGAAGCTTTAAATCATTGATTAGCTTCAATCGGGACATTTTATCAATTAAAATACTTTTGGGAGTCTTTAAGCCATATCTTTTAGCAAATACTTTTGAAATGTATTTATCTTGGCAAAGAATTCTTGCGTATACATCAGCACCAACATACTTGACACTATAACTTTCACATATTGCAGGTATTAATGCCATCCTATTTCTTGACTCCTTACCTCCATAAACTGTAAAAACAATTGCGTTTTTATGTTTACTTATATTTTCTATTAATTCTTTGGGTGTATTGTAATGTGTAAATCTATCAGTTATTAGTTTCAGTCCCTTTTTTATCTCAAAATAATATTCATCTCCAATCATTTCAAGAGTAGTACTGTTAATATCAATACTTTCATATGTTTGATATGTTCTATCAGCTACTAAAACAAGTTCATCTATTTTCATGATAATATTTAGTTATCCTTTATTAAATTCAATATAAAAGTGGGTGATAAAATCCTATTAAACAAGAAGTTTCATCTAATTTAGATCCACTAATTATCTATTTTTGTTGTTTGCGTTTTTATTTTTGAAATAAGTACCAATTCGTTTCCTCGCTTCGTCAAATTTTGGATCTGGGTTATTATCTAGGAGCCTTTTTATTTTTAGTGCTTCTTTAAAAGATAAAGTACCGTATTCAACAAAATGGCCATGAATTAGATTTCTTAATTCTTCAATACGTTTAAGAATATTCGCGTAGTCTGTGAATGATTTATAAGCATTTAAAATATTGGATGAATCATAGTTCTTGGGTAAAAAACTATCATCATCATTTAAAAGTTGCATTATCTCTTTTACAAAGGCCTCCCGACTGGGACCCATCCCAGTCATTTCCCTTTTTTCTTTAGGCGTGAGATTAATACCATTATTTACTGTATTAAACAGTTCCTGAATTTGGTTAAAAATTTCTGTTTTTTCCATGCTTTTAACTGAATTATTAAAACTATATTTTAGTTAATAAGGAAAACATGAAATTATAACCACCTTCATCTGTATTAATTTCAAAGAAAATGAAATTACTTAACTCTTTTTTCCAAATCGTTCCGACATTGTCCATTTCATTTGCTAGAAACAAGAACCCTACACCCTATCATCCCCAGGAAAAATTCAAGAAATGCTCCTTCCTTTGGTCGGATTGCTTCTGGATTTTTTCCAATTTGGGGTTGATTCGCTTTGGGTATCTTTATTTCATAACCCAAAATAAAATGGGACAATATCACAAAGCCGTCAATTTCGACAAACATGAAATTGTAAATCCTCACAAAATCGGCCTTGGTCTAAAACAAATTGAGCACACCCACACTGTCGCCAGTCTTGCAGATGTGCTTTACATGCTTACAACAACAGCTCCTAATAGAGGTGGTGATTTAGCGTATGATTTCCAACTTGAAAATGAATTTAAAACGTTTGGTCGTTGGGTAGGTGACAGAGTAGCAATTTTTGGAGACTATACTGAACCTCAAGACGTTCCTTTTCTGAATGTTGATAACGAAGAAGAACTTTGAGGGTACGTGAATGGTTTCGATGATATTTCAGATGATATTATTCCAGCTTTTGAAAAAGCTTTTGATGTTGAAATTACAAAACAAAAAGGTTGGAGTGACCGTAAATTAACAAAGCAGTGGGATTGGTTATTCAAATAATCAAAAACATTTCTAAAAAAGCTTGGGAATCGCCCCAAGCTTTTTTTATTGCTTTAAATGCCAGTTTCCCCTAAAAACTTATCTATTGAAACCTCCAAAACCTCAATCTCCCTTTTGTGAACCTTCAGATACCGATGAAGCAAATCCCAAAACTCCTTTTGAGATTTTGCTTCCTGAATCAATGCGGAATATTTTTCAATAATCCTTTCGTTTCTTTTTTCAAACGAAGATTCTGAGAATGAAACTAAATCAGATTTATTTTCCATTTTTTTGAACTGAAATTTTATTCAACTCTTCTACAGGGTAATCCAATGGCTTCCGTTTTACCAAGCCCTCAACTACCTGGAATTTCAGTCCCTCTTTTTTCAGCTTTTTGACTAGATTTTCAGCACCCTTCTTACCCGCTTCATCGTTATCGAGGAAAAGCAAAAAGTTATCAGAAAGCTCTTTGAGCAACCCGATTTGAGCATCAGAAGCCCAAACCCCCATGATGGCCACCACATTCGGGAAACCACACTGGTGCAAATACATCGCAGAATAAAAACTTTCTACAATAATAACTTGCTTAACACCTTCAAGCTGTTTAACCCGGTGATAGTTAAATAACTCAATGGATTTGTTAAAGTAGAATTTCCATTTTCCAGATTCCATATCTTGACCAGCAAATCCAATCAAATAACCTTCTTTATTGTGCATGGATACAGTAATATGGCCCTTCAGGACACCGTATTTAGCTTTTCCAACACCAAAGAATTTGAGCGTTTCCAATTCAAGCCCCTTATTTTTCAACAAATAATCCACATTGTGCTCCACATCCAACCGGATTTTGCATACTTCGTTCACTTTTTTTTCTTTAACAGGTGCTTTTTTAATCACACGTTCTGTGCGATTTGCAATCTCATTGCAGAATATTTCCTGCAATTCATTTGCAGCTTGGTAAGCATCCCGGTTTTTATCATAGCCTTTTAAGCCACAATAAAAGTCGATGATACCAGAACCCCCACCGCAATGGGTTGGGCATATGAAAAGTCCCTTTTCTGTATTCGCAGAAAAGCTTTTACTGTTCCTGTCACCACCATGATGAGGGAATGGGCAGTTCCCTCGGAACTGATTGAGTCTTATTTCTTTCAGTTCTATGTTGAAATATTCAATAATGTCCCTTATTGATACCCTGTTTTTAAGAGTTTCGAAATTGATTCTTTTTTTCTCCATAAGTAAAAATGATTAAAGCCCCGAAGACAAAAAGCCTTCGGGTAGTTTGTAGTGAAGTGTTTTGGCTTATAGCATAGACATGCCATCAGCCGAAATCGAAATCGTTAAAACGAATTTTGCGGGCTTTTTGCAGAAAGAAAAGTAACAGAAAAAAGCCACGAGCAAAATCCATTTTGCGAGTCCTAAATTTTTCATTTTATCTATCTTTTAGGTGAGAAATTACGTACGTTGATTCAGCCGTGGGTCAGCAATTTATTGCTGAGCGAGTAAGCAATTTGCCGGAAAATCCGTCAAATTGCCTACTCGTTCAAGGGGCTGTTGCCCCTTAAAAATCCCCGGCAAACAGCGAAGCTGTTTTTAAAAAAAAGGCCAATGGCCTATCGTTCAACCAGTGAACGAAAAAACATGCCTATCGCTTGGAAGAGAAATTTGATAAGCTCATAGACAAACCATGCAAGCCACCTCAAAAATTTCCAAAGGAAATACCCAAGGAAAGCTAAAAGGCGTTTCAGCAAATAAAGCAAGGCATTAAAAGCCCGCTTTATTATCCGCCAGATGAAGTTCCAGAGTGGCTTTAACAAACCCTCTTTTCCTTTTTTCTTTCTAAATATTCCAATAATCCATAAGAGGATGAGTATCGCTAATAGTACGTCCATAATATTCTGATTTGTGGTAACCTTTGGTTACCGGGTTCGACTTCTTAATTTGAATGATTTAAACCAGGGACGAAGCCTGATTTTTATTGGCAACCTGTTCCCATAAATAAAAATGGCCTCGTCTTTCATAGTTCGGATTTCCTGGGCGGTCATCAATGACCGTCCAAGCTCCCGGGTTGTTCCACCTTTGCCCGTCCAGCTTTTGCTTTTTCCTTCCTCATGTTGCAGGGTGGTCTTGCCCAGAATCCGTTCCAGTTTTTCGCAAGTAGCCAGCGATAGTCCGGGGAAAAAGAGTTTGCTGGCACAGTTGTTTGAAATGGTCTCAGCACCAGCAAGCCCATAAAGGTCTTCCAACTGGCGAAAATCCTGAATGATGATTGAGAGGCTGACTTTTCGTTTACCCAACACCGTAATTAATGATGGAAATCCCGGGATTTTACCTGAATTCGCAAATTCGTCCATCAGGAAAAAAATAGGGATGTATTTTTTCCCTTTTTTCGGCATTTTCATACAGAACTGAAATAGCTGTGAATAAAGAATAGTAAGCAAAAAAGCGTAATAGTCTGTCTCCGCTTCTTCAATCATAATGAATAACACAGTCTTTTTTGTCCGTAAGGTTTCAAAATGCAGATTTTCGCTACTGGTCAGCTCTGCAATGTCGGGGTCGCTTAATTTCCCTAATGCTGTACGAGCAGTAACCAGGATACTGTTTTTAATTTTCTGTTCCGAAACAACAAAGGCTTTGTACTGGTCAAAACCATCACTATCCAGGTTTTCTGCCATCAACAGGTTGATTTCATCTACGTCTGTTTCAATACGATTAAGGATGCGGTAGACCTCTTTCAAATTCTGCTTTGCTTCCGGTAGCTTTTTTACTGCCCGGATAATTAATTCGATAATCCCTTTAGCTGAATCATTCCAGAATGAATCTGCCCCTGATGCTTTAGGAAAAGCAGCAGAAATCAAAATATCACATAGCTTTCGAATATCAGTGAATGTTTCCAGTCGTTTCAATGGATTATACCTGGCTGAATCAGGTAAATTAGTTGGGTTCAGCTTTTTAATTTCATATCCCTTGCGCTCCAGGTACTTGTGAGATAATTGGTAGAGCTCCTGTGAAGGGTCAAATACCACAAGATTTACCCCTTTGATTTGCAAAATATTTGGTGCCACATAAGTGGTGGACTTTCCTGCTCGTGTAGGAGCTTCTATTTTAATATGTGCGAACGATTGGCGTTGTGTGATGCGGTTTTTCCCGTCTATTACAACTCCTTTATTGAAAGGATTGAGAAACCCCAATTTCTCCCAGAATCCCATAAATTTAGCACTTCCATGTATGTTCGAGGACATAACAAATCGGTCTAAGAATCCCATGATTTTTAGTTTTTAAATGTTTAAATACGTTTTATATACCTTGCCAATGGCAAGTGAGAGACGGAAATCAGCGTTCCAGTTCGTTGCTTCTTTCCTGGTTACGTTGACTCAAACGAGTCAGTTCATCCATGCGTTCCAGTGTTTGGAGATGTTCAGAGTTGATACCTAGTGTTTTGAGCCTGTATTTTTTGTTTTCACTCCATACGCCACTGAATTTCCCTCGATATTCATAAGGGGCTAATTCTTTGGTTTTGAGCCGTTCGATGAAATCTATTTTCCCCTTGGACTTATCAAAAATTTCTTTCACCAGAATTTTCAAATTTTCCTTTTTGGTTTCGGCCTTGTTCTTCGGCTTTGCTTTTTCCTGGTTTAGCTCTTTTTTCTTTTCTTCCAGGTAAGCAAAGGAATGCTGTATTTCCGGGTATTTTTCCAACTGGTATTGCTCCAGTCCGGCCAAGGCTTTAACAAATTCTTTCTCGCCCAACCGATGTGCTTTTGATGAAAGATATTCATTTGAGCTGACCATAAAATGTACGTGTATGTGCTTTTTGTCCATGTGTAGCCCAGCCACCACTTGGTTGTTAGGGCAAAAACTTTCAATGAGCTTATGTGCCATATCTTCGAGTTTTTCTCTTGTCAGTACTGCTGAATCCAATGGTGAATAGCTTTGGATAAGGTGCTTTAACACAATTCCATTTTTCCTTTTGGGCTTTAGTTTCGCATTTTCCCGGAACTCTTTTGCGACTTCACCAACATCTGTTGAACTAACATTATGAAAAATGGCAAAAGAATCTTTATCGTTTAAAAAACCAGAAAGGACATAGTTGGCCACGTTTTTATAGGTTGTCCTCTGATGTGAAAGAAATTTTACAATCATCTGTTTTCAAATTTTGCAATAAGTTCTTTGAGCTTTACCAGAAAACCAGGGTTCTTTTCCAAAACCTGCCATATTAAATCGAGCAAATTGACAGGCTTTCGAAATATATCGGCAATCCTTTCTTCCATTTCGGCAATCCAGTTTTGAATTTTTTTGATGTCAGAGTGAAAAACTGTATTGCTGGCATTAATTTTTACAGCAATTTGATTGACCAGGTTTCCAATCCGTTTGATTTCCAGCCGCAAGGCGCGGAGCATATTTTCATCAGGTAAGACAAAAATTTCTTCAAAATACGCCCTTACTATTTTTTTGATAGTGCCCGTTACTGAAATACCCAGCTTTTTGGCCAGTTCGGTAAGATTCCGAACCAGGCGCAAGTCAAACCAAAGTTCAAAACGCTTTGAACGTTTGTTCCTCGACTTTCGGTATTCCTGTTGGTATGCCTTTTCGTACTCTTTTATTGCTTCCAGTACTTTTTCACTCTTATCATCTGGGTTGTATCCTTTAGATAATAAATATTCAGTTCTGTTCATTTTCATATCAGAAATTTTAAGGGCTGGGAACTTAACACTAAGAGTTCCCTTCCCGAAATTTTAACGGCCTAAGTCTTTACCCTTTTGATTTTTCCCTTGGCTGAGCCTTTTTAGCTCATCAACTCTGGCTTGAATTGCTTTTTTATGTTCCAGCTTGTTTTTTAAGCCTTGTTCAATCCTTGCCAACAGGCCATAGACGGGGATGCTTTTGATGTATTCCTTTTTTATGGAGTTGATGGCAAGCAAAAGGCCGTCGGTTGTTTCAACGCAGGTCAATCCACTGGCAAACCATTTTTCAAAAGTTTCTACCGAGTTTTCTAAAGGTTTATTTATCATAATTCCATCTTTTGATTTCCAGATAAGTTTTGGTGCTTGTTTTTAGAAAGTCTAAAAGAATCTCATCGTCTATGGCCTTTTTCATTGTTTTTGTTGCCACTTGAAGCTTTGCTTAAATCGTCAAGCCTGTTTTTAACGGCAAGGCACTCCTTCATGCCGTCCTCTATCCCCTCGACAAGTCTGAATTCTAAGCTGTCCTTACCATAATCATCCTTTATTAACCCCATAATGGAAAGGCGGAACTCCAAATTTTTTTTGCTATTAGCAACTGCGTGATTAAAGCCTATTTGATAAATTGCATACCTTTCTTTAGCCCCTGGCTCTTTCAGCTCTTCGCCATGGAGCGAGGCTTGCCTTTTCGCAGCATTGCTGAATTTCTCAAATTCAATCCGAGCCAATCCACCATGTTCCATTCCCTTGGCAAAAGCATGTTCCAGGCTGTTTTTATGAAATGCATTTGTTATAGTTTGAATGAACCATTTATTAGATTCTTTAGCTGTTCTCTGTACAGCGCCAGCTTTTATCCCCTCTATGAAAATTACTTCATACTTATATTTTTCCTCCAATTCTTTGCCAAGAATTTCATGGTAATCCATTAGAGTTTCCTCTATTGCCTCCTTGATCATACTTTCGATTTCGAGCCTAAGTCCAAGGCCTTCCTCAACCCCATTGATAAAAAGGTGTTCCACACTTTTTCTGTTGTACCCCCATTTTAATGTAACAATGTCTTCAAATGCCTTCCTCTCCTCTTTTTCTTTGTAAAGACCTACTTGCAACCCTTTTTTGTAGACAATTGTGCGCTTTGCTTCTTCTGTAAGCTTTTCCTCAACTGCTTCGCTGTTAATTGCTTCTGTTATTGTTTTATTTATGAACTTTTGATATTTCTTCTCTTTTGCATCCATGATTTTTTATGTTTAAAATTTATATACTTTGATGTACATGGCTTATGTTTTATCCTTCCAGGCTATATGCACTGGCTTGGAATTTTTATCGATTAACGCTCAAGGGATAGTCCTTTGTTTTTTCTAGTTATAGAGATGTCAGACAGCTCTTTTAATTGTTGATAAGTTCTCTGTTGTTCACGTTGTTTTACTCCTTGTACAAAACCATCTTTTAGCCCCTTGCTGTATGCTTCCCATAATTCTCGTTTATAAAATGGGTTGTATGGGTTACTTTTTTCCAGTTCTTTGTCCTCTAAGGCAGTATCAATCCCCTTTTTTGTACCCCTCACTGTATGCGTCCAATGCAGCTTCTGAATATCTTTTGTTTTTCATCGTCCCAAATCCCTTTCTTGTTTGTTATTTTTTTGAGAAATATTCTTGAGCTGTTCCAATTTGGCTTCATTAATATCTTTAGCCAATTCGGGACAATGCTCAGAGATTCTTTTTTCACCACAATATATGTCCCTTTCAATAGGCAGTCCGAACGGTGGGCATTTAACCTCTTTCAGCTCATCAATACTGAAATAACCCCATTCGCTTTCCAATAGTTGAACATAGCCAAAGCAAGTATTCGATTCTTTATCGTATTCGGTAGCATACCAGGTTCCAGCTCCCGAAGGATTGAAAAACTTTGCAACTACAATAGGGTTAGGCTCTTTTTCCTGGCTTCCAACTTCCCGAAACCGTTTCTCTAAGTCATCTGTAATTAATTTCATGCTTTAAATAATTAGAAATTTAAAATTTGGGGGAAGACTTATACACGCTTACCCTGTTTTGCCGAAAAAATAATTTGGGCGTTCCCTACGGTCGGGCTTTCCACTATATCTTTTTCTCGTACCTCAAAAAAGGATGCCGTTACAATCCCTAACGCTCAACGGCTTTGTTATCTGATTCCTTTGCTTTAAGTGCTGAAAGCTCCTTCAACCGCTCATATGCCTGTTGTTGTTCTCTCTGTTTCACGCCTTGTAGGAACCCGTCTTTTAAACCTTTTCCATATCCCTCCCAGCAACTCCGGTTATAAAAGAGGCTGTACGGATTCATCTTCGTCAGCTCCTTATTTGCCAGGGCAATATCAATACCCCTCTTATAACCTTCGTTGTAGGCATTCAACGCTGAGATAGAGAACCTTTTTCGTTTCATCGTCCAAGGTCTTTTTCATTGGTTTTTTCATGATTGGAAACCTTCTTTAAAGCTTCGAGCCTTACTTGGATTTTATTTTCCTTTTCTTTTCGGACTTTCAAACCGTATTCAAAACCTTCCGTAAAACCAATCATAGGGCTTTCCTTAATTTGTTCTTCTTTCAGGGCATGAATACCTTCCAAAAGTTGCTTGTCGAGTTTTTCATCCTTTATACCAGTTACAAAACCAATATTGAACAATTGTATATATGTTGCTTCAAACAACCTGTCCGTCTCGTCTGATGAAATATTGCTTTTTCCTTTTCCCATAACTCTTAATGATTAAAAAGCTACCTTCCAATATCCTTATCTTCATTTTTCGTTTTAGAAGTTTTTGCTAAATCCTCTATACGCTTTTTGGTTTCTTGTTTTTTTTCTGGTTCTTCAGGGATTTTTTTGTTTGCCTCGTACTTTTCTTTTTCTTCTTCCCTGTACTTTCGCATCCTCATCCCATTATTGAAACCAGCCGTAAACCCTCGAATGTAAGGCGACTTTGGGTTTGTTTCTTTTAATGAATTAATGGCATTTTCCAAATCCTCGCTTATTTCCTCACCCAGCGTACTAAGGTTAAACCCGTTATTATACGCTTGCGTGTAAACCATATTCCAACTTGTACTCATAATTTTTAGATTTAAAAGGTTTCAAAACGGTGTTCCTCTAAATAAGCCATAATAGATTCCCTATCATAAAGCAGGAGCTTTCGGGATGGTGCCGTATAGCTGATTTTTCCCTCAGACCTTAGTTTCCAAAGCGTTGTCTTGCTCCTGATTCCAAGGAGCGACATGGCATCCTTTTCTGAAATCCACCTGTTGGGCTGTTTTTGTACTTTTTCCAACCGTTTCACTATTTCTTCGATGATTCGGTAAAAAGCTTTCGTTTCAATTGTAATTACTTCCATTTTTTAAATTTTTTGAATGATTAAAATTTCCCTGTCGAAAAACAGGGCTTTGAATTTATAGGTTGGCTTTGAAGCTGACTTTTGCGCCCTTGTTTTCTTCTAAGTAAAATTTCCAAAATTTCTGGGCTTCTCTGACTAATTCATCAACTTGGGGGTCGGTAGTATTAAAAATGACAATGATTTCTATTCCAGATAAGTCCGGTATGATTCCTCCATAGTATTCCAATTCGGTGATTAAAACTCCGTAGGGTGTTTGTTTTTGTATATCCTCATAAAAACTCACTTTTGAATTTTCGAGCATATCTGAGAAAATAATCAGCACCTTTCTTTGCGACTGCTTTGATTGAAGAATTTCAGCAGCTTCGCAAATAGTCGAATGGATTTTGGATTGGTCAAAATGATAATTCGAGATGTAGGCATCATCTATGAATTTTTCAATTTCTTTTTCAAAATCCTCTAATTTTTCCTTTCGGGTAAATTTATTCTCCAAGGCACTCCCGGCTTCCAGGGATACTGTATTGTACACATTTCGGGAAACGTTGTTGATAGTTGTCAAAGAAAAATCCCCGTAGTTTACTGCACCTTCATTTTCGTCAATATGCATAATCTTAAGCACCTTTGAAGCCGTAAGCTTATAGGCATCTGATTTTGCATCTGGTGTCCTGTCTACAATAGCAATAACTGAAGTTGCTATTGGCTCTGTTTTTTGGCAACCCATTGAGAACAATGCGAGAAGAAAGGTAATCACCGGAAAAACAAATTTTGCAGGCAGGTTTCTTGGCTTTGAATTTAACCTGGAAACTTTGCCATCAGAATTTTCAACTTTATCAGGAACTTCCATTTCATCAGAAGTCACCTCTGAAGTACCTGGCTTCTCTGATTTTATTTCATCGTCCTTTCGAACTTTGTCTACGATATAGTCTTCATAGTGAATATCAAAATTGAGTACCCCATTTTTGTAAGGATAGGCAAAGCCGTAATCCTCAAATTCAAAAGCCAAATCCGGGACTTCTTTTTCCCAATATTTACAGGTCTTTTTATCAGTTCTGTGAAGATGGTTAATCGTTCTGAACCGCTGGGTTTTTTTTTTATTGTACTGGTTAATAAGGCGAAAATGTTCGAAAAAGGTGGCTTTGGACATATCTATCTGTTCTGTTGCCTCAGCAATGTTTTCACGAAGTTCGAATTCTTTGTTGTTCAACCCATCTAATTCACTTTGAAATTGCCCATCAATTTCTTTAACTTCGGCCAATTCCTTTTGTTCAACCTTATCCAGTTCCTTCACTGTTTTATTGATTTCTTTATCCAGTCTTTTCTTTTTATTCAAGAGTGAATTGTATTCCCGTGCCTTCGGGAGGTTTTTGTGGTGCAAATGGTAGCTTGCATAGGTACTTACGAAGTAAAAGAAAAAGTTTAGGGCAGTAAATCCGTATCGGATAAGTGGCGGGAAATCGACACCATCAGCTTGGGACAGATAGTACAACCTGGCTTCGCCGAGAAATAAAGTTATCAAAAATGCAAAGCTGGCTACAACCAAAGGGATAAGCCATTTGCGTTTTTCTTTTTTGTGATGGTAACTTTTGAGCATTATCCCTGATAAATCACTGCACACAATAAGTGAAGTGGCAATACCAACAGTCAGGGCATAAGTAAAAACCATGTTCTCCCGCATCACTGACAAAGCCGTAGCAATGGCGACAATATCCGCAATGACGATGATGGTTATCCAGATGAAGTAGACCTTTTTAACAAGGTCGATTTTCCCGTTGGACGGCTTGATTTCCAATTCTTTTGAAAGCTCCAAAAGGTTTTCTTTGACTGTTTTGATTTGTTCTTTCAAATCCTCGATTTTTTCTTTCAGCCATTGGATGATTTCAGTGAACTTCTTTTTTGAAGCCTCGATGGCCTTGTCCCATTTTTCTAGCAACCTTTTTTTCAATACTTCATAGTACCTGTGCGGGTCCTGGAAAAACAATTTTAAGTCATCACGCTTAAAATAAAAGATATTGAACATTTTAGCGATATGGCCAAAAATTACAGTTCCTAAGATATGCACCAAGGCTTGGTATTTTGCCCGTATCCATTTTTCAACTGGGGGAGGTGTTGTTTCTTCCGGTGATGGAAGGTTTTTTTCGGCTAATTTCTTGCCTACCGCTTTTACTATTCGCTCAACAAGAAAATTGGTTTCCTGTATCGCCCTAAACACGGTTGTTAACACAATAAAAGTGATTTCGGAGTTCCCGGTTTTTTGTCCTTTCGCTTTTTTCTCTTGCCTTGGTTTTTTACCAGGCATTTTAAAAAGCCCTTTTAATTTTTCTTTCATAACGTTTCATTTTAAAATTTGAAAAATCACCTTCGAGTTGCGCAACTGTCAGATATGAATAATGCCGGTTGAATCCTGATGGATTCTTTTGAGCGTTTCTGTAAGGAAAGACGAAATGTCTCCGAAAATCTAAACAAGCCCATCCGATTTCCTTCTTTTTTTAGAAAGCTCTCAAAAAAGTAAGAATTACCGATAAGGCTATGTATCCCTGGAGCAGGCCATCAAAAAGCATGGCAGATATTTTGGAAGTAGCAAAAAGGAAAAGGATGATAAAGCAAAAAAGGTGAAAATAGTTGTATGGTGCACTTGCCTTTCTATGAACTTAAGGTCGGTTGCCACTATCTCATTTGATGTTATCTGGACTGCTTTGTTTTGAAAATTGTTCTTTTCCCGTCTTATAAAAAACAAAATCAATACCTGTTATGAAAACCATTCTCACACAAGAAGAAATACGTGCTTTGTATGAAACAAAAAAAGAGAACTTTATTTCCTATGCGCTTGGGCTTACAAAAAATCCAACAATGGCAGAAGACCTGGTACAGGAAGTGTTTTTGAAATTATTAAATTCACCAATAAAAAAGGGCATTTCAGGAAACCCTTTTTTTTACATTTTGAAAGTCATCAAAAACTTGTTTATCGACAATTGCAGAAAAGTCGAATCACGGGCAAAAAAAGATTCTGTTTCCGTTGATGATGAGTCCGCTCCAAATGCTGTTTTAGCAGAAGTATATGAACAGGCAGACAGGGATGAGAATGCTTTTGACGGGCTGGGACAAGATATTCTGAAATGCAAAAAATCTTTCAGCTCATCCGAAAAAGAGGTTTTTGCACATATGGAAGAAGGAACCACCTTAACCCGGGAAATTGCACAAAAGTGCGACATTGTTCCTAGTGTTGTAAGCACCCTAAAAGGACGAATTAAGAAAAAGGTTTCTGATTCATTGGAGAAAAGCCCTTGTGCTGATGAGTACAGCTTCTACCTGAAAAACAGAAGGAAAAAACCATCTGTCTTTTCTCTGGAAAGTTTGAAACACAAAGTAATCATTGCACCCAGTATACTTAAAGAGTGCGTTGCTGTATTTCATGATAAAGATATTTTCCCGTTTTTGACCGGAGAAAAAGACATTCCCTCGGATGATTATTTATTGGCAAAAGTACTGAATGCAGTTGTGGTTTTTACAGATATTTACGAACATTTGATTTTTTTCAATAAAAACCAATCCACAGGAACTCTTAATGTCATATTGACTTCCGTAAGAGAAACCTTTTCCAAAATCCCTGTTTTCCAATTGATGCTTACAGATTGTGGGGGATATTACAAAGATGAAGTGATACAGCTTTTAAATGCCCCGGTTTCAATTGAAGAAAACAGCCTGAATTATTCCCAAAGTGAACTACAGGCTTTTAACCTTGTTACTCATCAAAGTATTCAGTTATTTGTAAATGGATTAAAGGATGATTTTCTATTTACCCGAATTTTGGGGTTTGAAACACAAATGCCAAATGATAGGGAGTTTAAAGAAAAATTTAATCGTATTGTAAAGCCGCTTTTCCATTTTTGGGAAGATAGTTTTTGTGAGAAATATGATGTCATAAAAAAACTTGTGCCCGGATGGCTTCCGTTTGCCAAACAAATCTATAATGGCAGTCCGGTTTTACAGAAATATGCAGAGCAAAACTGGAGCTCGTGTCAGAAGGTGGTGGAGCTTTTCGAACAATGAGCAAAGAGCTTACTTTTTTCATTTCCTCTTTTCTTTTTTTGGCTATACTTCTTGGGAGTTTATTTATTTCTTCCATCTATGAAAAATATCGTCCTTATCGCCTTCTGTTTCCTTCTCTGCGGATGTTCCTATTTTTTTCAGGACGAAACTTCTGAGACACAAATGATGGAGGAAGAAAAAACTGTATCTGAAATATCAAAAGAGGAACCCTCTGAAACTATTTCTGAAGATGAATTCGTTTGTGGACGTGACAAGGTGACCGATGCTGATGGAAACCAATATAAGACGGCTTACTTTGATGTGGATGGTGGACATGATGTGACCAAAGAGGGGCAGTGCTGGATGGCGGAGAATCTCAATGTGGGAAAAGTGATTTTAAACCCGGGTGATGAACCGAGTGATAATGGGGTGATTGAGAAGTGGTGTATGACGGATGATTGGAGTGCTGAGTTTATTCCTGAATGTGATATGGGAGGTGGTGGAGGGCCTAGAGCCGATATTTGCCAAGAAAGAGATATGAGACGTCAAAGTGGTGAGGTTCTGAGCGAGTCTCAAAACTGCACCCTTCGAAAAGAGGGAGGACTTTATTCGTGGGATGAGGCTATGAATTATAATGCAAATGAAGTAGATGGAATTTGCCCTACGGGGTGGGTGCTTCCCGATATTATCTCTTGGAATAAATTAAAAGAAAGTATAAAAAGACGACTCGAAGAACTTGACATCATCACATCATTCCATACTGATAACAGAAAAAAAGCTTTTGGTTTAATGAACATGAATAATACTGAAGCAATAGTTGATGAATACCAATCATTAATAACTTCTGAGCGATTACCCGTTGCTGATGAGTTAAAATGGGGGGATTTTAACGGAAATACTTACGGAGTGTTTAATAATGGTTCTTTTGAAGATAGATGGGCATCTTCATGGTATTACACAAGGGAGTCAAATTTAATTCTCTTAGAAAATTATTCTGGTGGAAATATTGGACTAGAACTTGAAATACAGATTTTATCTCCCATTCAATCAGTTGGAGCTTTTTTAAGGTGTATTAAAAGAGAAGAGTAGTAATATATTACACTACTCCTCTAAATTACTTTCCTTTATGAAATTTTTCCTCTAGAGCCTTACAATTCTGTAGGTTTTGTTTGGATAATACTGAAGATAGTTTTCGTTAAACCCATAATTCCTTTCATTATTTGTATGCCCTGATAGTTTAATATTAGTAGCCCCTCGGATTCCTGTAACAACACCTGTAACAATAGACACATGGTCTGAATCTGAACTAGAATTCCCATTATCACTCTTTAAATAGAAAACCAAATCTCCAACCTTTGCATCATCAAGATAGTATGAGTAGTCTATGTCTGTGGTTCCTGTCACTAAATATACCGAACTTTGGTATTTCTCAGTTAGGTAATTGTATAAAGCCCTTGCACCTACCCAAGCATTAGTAGAATTTCCGTTATTGTATTTCCATGTAGAGTCTTCTGGAAGACGCCCATACTTGAGTACTTGGCTGGCAAAGTTTGCACAATCTTTTTGTGATGTAGCATAATTTTTGTAATTCAAGTTATACTTTTTTGTGCACCATTTCCTGTCATTACCATTTACATGGTTACATAATGTCCATTGTTCGGTATATGTTAGAGCATAGTTTACCATTCTGCTACGGCTAATGTTTGCTGTTGATTTTGCTGACTTCAACATATCTTTACCAAAAGAATTTTTATCTTGCCTTTGAGGAATTCCTTGTTCAAAATCATCCTTCTCACAACTAGTAAATCCAATTGTTAAAACTATTGCCACAATGGCAGAAATAAATTTCAAATTTTTCATACGTTTTCATTTTTGATTTATAAAATATTTTTAGTTATCAGCGTTTAATGACCGCCATCGTTTTGCACCAGTAAAAGAACATTCAATATGCCAGCATATGCTACTTTTTGTACCAAGAAAGATTTGCTGACTGCACTCTTTCCCGTCTTCATTTATCATTAATTTCAGACCAATCCAAATGTTTTCTTTGGCCAGTCCGTTTCTTGTTTTAGGTATACTCCTGTAAACCTCCTCGTTTTTTAATTTTCCATTCAGTGTCAAAAGCTTTATTTTCGTTTAAAAATCAGTCATGAATAAAACCAATACAAAGTTGCGCACTATTCCTGACGAATTGAAGCGATACCTGTCTGTTGGATAGGCGCTTAACGCCTTTAATTGTCCACAAAAAAGACAGTTGGGATTTTCACAAATAATTGAAGAAGCCTATATTTATGCAAAAGGACAGAATGAGGAAAAGAGGCGAGGCAAATGCCTTTTTTATTTTCTTGCTAAAAGGGAAACTGGGGTATGAAGTTTCAAAGAAAGCGACCTTTTCTCTTCAAAAGCATGAGCTTTATGATTTAGAGAGCCTTTTAAGAAAAAAAAGTATTCAAAAACTTGGTATCTCAACCTTGCAGAAAATATTTTCAGGAAGCCATAATGAGCGTTCCTGCATCCTCGAAACAAAATCACTGGACACACTCTGCCAGTTACTTGGGGTTGAGAATTACGAGGCATTCAAACATCGGTTTGGCATTGACTACAACTATTACTTGGAACTATTCAATGAAAGACATGGCAGCTATGATGAACACCAACCATTTTTCAATTTTACAAAAACAGGACAGGATTTCACTTTTGAATTTATTTCTAAAATCATCAAGCGAGACGCAGAGCAGTTCCAGCTAAAAGAAAAACTGAAAACAATCTATGATTGGTTAGACAAACAAACGAAACAAAAAAATCAAAAAGAAATAGAAATCAACGAATTAATTCTAAACAAGCGATTGCTTCATTATGCAAACCTGAAAAGGCTTTCATTGTACAGTCTTGTTGAAGTATTGGGCGATAATATAAACGCAGGTAAAGACCTTTTTTTTAATACTGGGCTTTCGGAACTGTGCACCCTAGACCTGATACAGGCCTGGGGAAACAGAAACACAGCAGAATTCTCGACGAGGATAAGCTTTTATGAAGAAGCGGTTAGTCAACTTGACGATTCTTTAAACGACCAACTCGTACAGGGGTTTTGGCTAGGCAAATTTTCGAAAAAAAAGCTCGCAGAAAACTTTGGTCTAAGCAATGAAGAAGTAAGCTTGGTTGTTTCAGCGAACAGGAAAGAACTGGATGAAAGTTATGACAAATTAATTGGAAATGAGTAAACAAAAAGAGTTTCAGAATATTAGGTCTTTCTTTCTGGAAGGTTTGAACGCTGAACAGAACAAGACATTTGAAGATGAATTTAAAAAGAGTGATACCTTTCGGGAAAAAGTTCAACTATATCTTTCAATAGAACAAAACAAGCATTTTTGGGAACTAAAAAGAGAAGACCTGCTTATCGAAAAATACATTAAGGATAAGAATGCTTTAACTAAAATTGAAAAAGAGCAATTTTATTATTTATATAACAATGATGTTTTATTTAAAAAGCGGGTAGAAAGACAGCTTATTCCAGGTGCATCTGATAAAGAGAAAGCAAATAAAATCAGCAAAGTATTATCTATATCTTTTTATAAAGTAACAACTATTGCTGCATCAATACTTATTTTACTCTCCTTAAGTTTTTATTTTTTGAGCATTAAACCAGCTATGAAAAAGCAGCTTATTTCATATGATGAAAAAATTGAACAAAAAAAAGCAGAACAACTAATCCTAAAGAATAAACTTGAAGAAAAAGCAGTTGCAATAGAGCAGCTAAAAGATGAAAATGCAGAAATAAATGAACGCTTATTGGAAAAAGAAACAGGAAACCTTAAACTAGCCCAGCAACTTACCCATTACAAAAAAAGAATAGCGAGTGGAGCATTCTATTACAATGATTCTTATGCTTATAATACAAAAGGAGAAAATGAACATGCGGTGATTATTGCTCCTATAAAAAACCAGCAAATAAGAAAAGGAATGTCCATTTCTTTTAAATGGCATCCTGATCAGCAAATATACGAGCTGGCAATATATGACAATAAGGACAACAAGCTGGAACGCTTTGCCATCAAAAATGACTCTACGTTAACCTTCTCTAAAGAATTAGATTTTGGCACTTATTATTGGAAACTGAAATACTCAAACAGAAAACCAGCAAAAGTTGGTTGGTTTCAAATACATTTTTAATTTCCAATTAGAGCCATACCAGCCCAAAACAAAGGCTTTTTCCCCTGTTTGATCATTTTCAACTTAGCATTTCTTAAAGTTTCTGCATAAGAAGCCTTGAATTTGCCCTTGTGCATTTCTTTGTAGAAATCAATCATTAAATCTTTGGACTCTTTTTCGGGGATTTTCCAAAGAGAATAGATAATGTTAGGTGCGCCAGCATACATCAATCCTCTAT
The DNA here is from genome assembly GCA_050291445.1 of Bacteroidales bacterium. Taxonomy (GTDB): domain Bacteria; phylum Bacteroidota; class Bacteroidia; order Bacteroidales; family NBLH01; genus NBLH01. The sequence continues at coordinate 48,992 of JBNKJW010000256.1, forward strand.
GCAATGCCATTACCCCTTCTCCACTGCTTACTTTTCCTACACCAGTTTCACAGGCACTCAAGACAAATAGGTCGCATTTTTTTAAATCCATAAAAAACATCTCTCCGGCATATAAAAAGCCATCATCTTCCTTGTACCTGCTTGGTATTTCATCAAGGATACTTGCACTATCCTTTTGCATTGGTTGGGCAAGTAAAACCCTCGAAAGTTGTGGCCTTATAGAATCCGAAATACCATGTGTGCTTAGATGGATATATTTATAATTAAGAGCTTCGGTTTTTAAGTTTACTTCATTAGCATAAGCATTTTTTAATGCCCTGCCTAGAAATCCTTTCGATTTAAAAGAGGAAACAATTTCATTCACCTCAGCTTCTGTTTCATACAAAGGTTGAAAACCTGATTTAGTAATAGATGCATTCTCAGGCATCAGGTATTTATTCTGTCCATGTTCAAAAGTAACAGGGGCACACGCAAGAATACTTTCCTGAACATTTTTCTTTTCATCTGACATTTCCAATGATTTTAGCCACAAACTCGCTGAATAATGATAAGAAACAGCATACTCCTTAATTAGGTAATTCAACATGTCAAAGCTAGTGTTGCTCTTGGTGGGCTTCTCATTGAGAAGGGCTTCAAATGGTATTAAACCTAGTTTGCCATCAGGGATAATTACTAATTCCTTAACTTGCTCATTTAATTTCAATGGAGCAATTAGAAGATTATTCAACTGCTTCCCATAGTTTATAAAATCCTCCTTTTCACCATCAATGATACTTTGCAGAAACTTATCTGCCAGTTCTTCAATGGATTGGTCTAATTTAGTTGTAAAAATCTCAAAGCCCTCTTTTTTAATGAGGAAAGTATACAATGCGGAATCGCTAATTACATATTCAACCAGGGCTGTAGAGCTATTTAGTTTTTGTTGAATATCATTAATAGAAGCACTCTCAACCAATCTCTTATCTTTTTGTTCGTTTTTTCTCAATACCTCATAGGCATCCAATAATTCTTGTCTGTATAAAGATTCCAGGCTATCGTTATTCGTTTCTGCCAATTTTGTCCGGTATTTTCCAATAGCTAATTTGGCATTTCGCACAATTCCGGTATCTAAATCCACACCAGCAATGGCTTCTTCTAAAATTCCAGCCTTGTTTTTTTCAGCAAATTCAAAGGCAAGGTTTTGGTAATACAGATTCGCTTTTTTATCGATTTCTCTAAGCTGTAAACAGACATCAATGGCGTCGGTATATATTACAGAAGATTTTTTGCCAAGTTCAGATTTATCTGTTTCGCTCAGGATTTGTTGGCGTACCTGTTCGATAAGGGTATCGCAGGCTTGGTAGTGCTTGATGGCTAGTTGTAGGCTTTCTTTTTGGTTGATTTCTGGAAGGACTTTGCGATATTTAGTGAAAATTTGAGCTTTTGATGAAATTGTCGGTATCAAGAAAGTGAAATATGAAGAATTCTTAACAATTGGGATACTGTATTTTCTTGCATCTACATTTTTTTTAAAAACTTCATTGGCACTGAAAAAAGAAGCATCGGCATAGCTACAGATTAAATTACAAATTCTCAGGGCTTCAAGATAGTTCCCATTTTTTTCCTGAGCCAGGCACAAATTATCTAATGCATAGAAGATTTCATGCTTTGAATTGGCCTTTTGGGCAAGGTCGTAGCTTTTTTGCGAGGTCAGGATTGCCTTTTCATATTCACCAATAAGATTCTGAACAGAGGCGATATTGTTCATGGTCGATGAAATAAACTTGGGATTTCCGACACGCTCTTTTAACGACAGGGCTTTTTGTAAATAATCAAGTGCCATACTGTAATCCTTTTTTGCTTTGTATAAAAGAGCCATTCCGTTATAAGTTTTTGACAGGTTGAATGTGTCCTTTTGTTTTTGCTCAAAAGAAAGGGATTGCCTGTATAGTTGCAGGGCTTTATCGTATTTCCCTTCATTTTTGTATGCTGAGGCAAGATTATAAACCGCACTGTAATATCTTCCAGAGTTTGAGTCTGTGAGAAAAATGGCTTTTTGATAATAAAGTATTGCGGTCTCATATTCGTTGTTCCCTGCATAAATGCCCCCAATATTATTGTACAGACCTGACATTGCCCTTTTATTTTTTTGTTTCTTAAAAAACTGCAAGGCACACAGATAGGATTGAATTGCTTCTCCGTGTTCGTTTACATCAAGAAGTACGTTTCCTCGGTACATATTGGCCACTGCCAATAAGGAGGTAAACTTGTTCTTTGAAGAAATGTCTATGGCCTTTTCTATTGTATGTTTAGCCGAATCAAGAAGCCCTTTTACTGTAAAACCCCTTGTCTGGATGAGGAGGGCTTTGATTTGGCTTTTTTTATCCGATAGTTTGAATGCAAGTTTTTCTGCTTCTTTGGCGTAAACAATTGTTAAACCGATGTCTTTTTTGATGATTTTTTTGGCCGCTTCAAGATAGAGACCTGTTTTCTCTAAGCTTTCAGGCATGTTCTCCAGCCTTGTGATTATGCTGTCAATGCCACTGTCATTCTGTGAAAAAAGTGAAAAACTGGGAAGAAAAAGTGTAAAGCTCAAAATAATGAAAAGCCTATTTTTCAAACGTGTCTGTTCTTTCATAAAGCAGGTTTATTTGGTTTTTGAAGCCAAAATTAGAACTTTTATCCGGTATTTTTTAGGAGGGATAAGACAGTTTTGAAATTTTTCAGAATTACTGTTTAAAAGTTAGCAATGATTTATATTGGCCAATAATCTCAGGAACTCCTTTTTCTCTACTTTTTTCTTTTCCTCTTTTTCGCCTTCTGCTTCGCCCGTGAAGAAAACTTAGTTTTCTGTACTTTTTCTAAAGCAGGGTTTAGTTCGCTTTCCATTTTTTTCAACACGTTTTCCCTTTTTGCTTTAAAATTTTCATAAAAAGTATTTATACCCTCTTCCGCCCCAAGCATGCGAAAAACATAATCAATATCACCCAAATCTTGGCGACCTCTGACTTCATCAAGGTTTTTTAACTTATCCATACCTCTGAAGAACCTTACTAGATACTCAGGTAGAATAAAACGGTCTCCATTCGCTTTTAAGATTTTCTTAAATTGTTGTTTGAGAGGAACTTGTTTTTCATTTAACTCTTCGATGAATTTAAAGTACATTTTTTCAAAAGCTGTTTCTGGCTGTGTTTTGTATTTTGTCCTCATGTATTCAGACAAATTGACGAATGAATACTGTGGCGTTCCATAGTTTTTTTTGATAAACTCAATGATAGAAAACCACTTTTCTTTATTGGACGCTTTTTTGAGGGAACCCCAAATCCCTAAATCCTTTAAATTTGCTCCAAATCCTTCGTCCCAGAAAAAGACAGTTTGACGTTTTTCATGCAGAATTGAGAGCATTTTCCGTATTAATTCTGGATTTTCAGTTACGCCTAATTTCTGAATGGTTTCATCCAATACCTTCCGTTGCATAGGCGTATCATCCCAAGGACTACTCGTTTCAAATTTTTCCATAAGGATATTAAACGCTTCTTTTTCTGACACCCAGTTATTTCGTTGGTTTTCTTTTTTAATTATCCTACAAACCTTTTTCTTTGAGTGTTCAGTTTGCATCAGTTCATCAAGCTTGTTCACAAGCGATTTATACCCTTTCGATTGATTTGGGAGGAATGGTTCATTATTCAGAAAGCGTTTTAGGTTTTCGTATTGAAAAACACTCGTGTCAGAATACTTGCGAATGAAATCCAAAGCTTTATACAATCTCAAGGTAGTTTCACCAAGCTCATCCAAAATTTCAAGTTCTTCCAAATTTCTTTTTGCTTCTGCGTAAGAGGATGGAAGTTCTTCGTTCGGATGAAATATAAAAAAGAAATGGAAAAGGACTTGGCTAATATCAACTGCAAATTCTTCTTCCATATCACAACCTAATCTATCCAGAAAATCATCCGAAAAATCCAGGTCGTGAAGAGTAATTATTGATGGGGCTTCTTTCGCAGGAAGGATAAATGTATCTAGCTTATGGTGCATCAACATATGGCGGAGCATCCCAAAATATCCTACTCGTTTTTCTAATAGCTTGTTTTCTTCTTCTGAATAATCTGAAGTTTTCCATTCCGAAGTGTATTCTATAAAGTCTTCATCCTTTTTTTCTTTTACACAAAGCTCGAATTCATTCACTTTTCCCAAAATAACCTTCTTGTCATTTGTCGGGGCCTTGAAATCTATTAGCCCCTTGAATCCTTCCAAATCTTTTTTCTTTACAGGAGTAATATTGAACAACTCTCCATCTTTTTCCAGAAGTTTTGGTATTATTTCGGAAGTTGTCAGCCCTTCATCTTTCAAAGATTTCAGGAAGCGATTGAATTCAAGAGATTCGTTTTCGAAAGAAATAAAATGGTCAGACATCAGTGATATTCTACCTGTTAAAGAAAAAATATTCTATCGGACTTTATTGCTTGGATTCTTTTTTCCCAAACCTTTCTTTGAGTGCATTAAAATCTGTTCCCGGATTGGTTCGGATGTACTTAATCATTTCCCCCATCTTTTTAGCTCCTTGGGGGGTGAGGTTATATTCACCAGGTTTGAGTAGACCAAGTTCGCGAAAGTCTGCTCTAGCTCCTTCCAATCCTTTTCCATTAGCAAATTCAGGGTCTCGGAATGGTTTGAAAATCATTTCTATTTCTTTGAGCTCCCGACTTGTTGGAATTTCTCCACGTTTTCCTACTCCTGTGAAACTCAATATCGTCTTTGTTACCTCCCGTTGCTGGCTGGTAATTGGTTTCCCACTCTCTACCTCACTATACAAAACTCCACCAAGGTGTAGTGGCTGACGTGCCCCGTTTCCATTTTCAATATGTTCATATAATGAACCCGTCCAAATATCAGCATGTTGCCGTTTTCGATTGAATCCAAGCACCCCAGGATTCATATCTACGGGGATACGCTTATCACCAAATTCAAATACAGCTTTTTTTCCTTTCATTTCAACAGATCCATTTGCAATAGCCCGCTTGGTTTCTTTTCCTTGTTCATTTTCGAGCTTTTCCGTGGAATCCTTAATCTCGGAAAGGTCTGCATTGATTTGTTTGAGTTCGTTGAGTTCTGCTTCGGTCATTTCACTGACAGGCTTCTTTTCGAGAGTTTCTTTTCTTTTTATAAGTTCTTTTTCTTGTGTTTTTAGTTGTTTGATTTTCTCTTGCCTCACATCGTCCCTATTTTCCAGATCTTTGTACAAATCACTGGTAGTTTTCACATCCATTGGTGGGGTTTGTACCCCCGATTGACGTACCAATTCTTTTTTTGTTTCTTCTGAGATGTCCGCAGAGTTGTAGATTTGGTGCATGGCTACTTCAAACCCTTGGGCAGAAAAGATATCAGATTTTTCAAGGGTGCTTTGGATGATGTTTTTTTCCGTTGCACTAACTTTTGGGCTTGTTTCAGCAAATTGGTTAACCGCGATTGCGCCATGAAGTGCATCTAATACACGAGCATCTATGCTTTTATTTTCAAATTCATCCAACAATATTTTTGCTGTTTCAATTTTTGTATTTGATTGAAGCAGTTTACCTAGGCGTTCTCTATATTCCTGTTCTACGGAGATATCTTCTTTTACATCAATATTGGCTTGTAATTCAGCTTTAATGTCAGAAAGACTTGAAGTCACTTCAATTCCCATATCTCGCATATCTTGGTCTTCTTTGAGTTTGTTTTTTATAAATTCTTTGATTTGAGCTTTCACTACTTCTGGTTGATTTGCATATTTTGGGTCACTTAAAATGGTATCTACAAAGTCGTCTGGATTTGGTTCTTTTTCTTTTGCTTCGTTGTTTTCATTGATAGGTTCTGAACTTTCTTCGGATTCTGTTGTAGGTGGGTATTCTAAGGCCGGGTCATTTAAACTTTCCACTTCTTTATTATGTTCCGCCTCTGTGTTTTCGTGTGCTACATGGTATGCTTGGGCTTGTTTTTCTCCGTTTTCGATACTTTTTTGTACATCTTCAGAAGTGACAGGTGTTTTTTCGACACCTGAAATATTTTCAGTATTTGAGCCTGATATTTCTGTACCCATCTCTTAATTATACCAGATTTAGTAATATTTTTCAACAGAATTTTTTGTAATAAAAAAGGACATTCGTAATTGAAATGTCCCTTTCCTAAAAGATTTTTTGAATAATTATTCCGTTGAACCAAGAAGTCTTTTAGTTTCGTCTACTGTTTCTTGTGTATGTTTTTCTCCTTTTAATCTGGTATAAAAGCGATATCCCTCGCCAGCTTCCTTCTTGGTAAGAAAGGTTAGAAGCTCTGCTCCTAATTCTTTCCCTTTTAATGCGTCCATTTTCTCATATGTCCACTTCTTGTCTTTTATAAAATGGTCATACATTTTCTTTTGGACGGGGGTAAGTTTTTCGTAGTCGATTGGGTCTGTACTGCTGAGGACATTTTCAATTTTGTCTTTTGTATCATTTGTTCCTGCCTCCATCGCTTTTAGGGTTTCTTTTATTGGTAAAAACGAAAGGGCTAGGCTTAAAGCACCGACTTTGAGTAATTCACGTCGCTTTAGATACACAAAATTACTTTCCACATCCATGCCGAAGGCGGTAGTTAGTATCTTCATGAAAAATTTAGGAACTGGGGGTTTTACTCCTTTGTAAAAGTCCAATCTTTTTTTGTCAACTTTTTCTGTGACATTTTTCCGTTGAATTTTAAACGGAATGTTCTTTTGGCGAATTTTTGTCTGCATAATGAAATATTTAAAGCTAAGGAGGTACGACAAAGCAGGTTAGAATAAAAAAGGCGTGAACCTCAGCCACCAAACTGCCGACAAAGGCTTCGCCAAGCCAGAGAGAACAGAATTGATGACCTCGGAACACACCTATACAGGTGAGCCAAGCCACTATTCCCTCTCTCTTAAATTTGGCGAATTTTTGTCGAGGAATAAGTAACTACGCCTTACGTATTTTTTTCAGTATGTCTTCTACCTACAAAAATACGAAAAATATCTGATAGAGCTATCCTGAAAGCTTTTAGATGGAGAAGTAATCTGCCAAATCCCCAAAATAAACCTTGACAATATTCTTAAGATTTGTAAAAGAGCGGTGCATTCCTGAAAATGAGTAGATTAAATCAAAAAGATAGGTCAAACAAAAACCACCCGGCAGAGATGCTGGAGGAAGTTGTGGAGAAACTTCCTGATAAAGAAAACACAAAATCAACGGCTATTGTTGCTGAAATAAAAGAAAAAATTTCTCAGTTATTACAAAAGAGTGAAACAGCCATTACCGCAAAAAACACAAAAGAGACTGTCCATTTTGTGCAGAAATCGTTGCGGCAACTTGGTTTCTATTTAAACAGGAAAACAGGGGGCATTGAAAAAATGCGACAGGATACACCATCCACCCAATTCCTTTTTGGTATTGGAAAAAGTCTGTACCAGGATAAGGCCATTTCAGAAAGTACTCTAAAAGTCCTTGAAATGGCTGATAAAAAAGCACAATCAGAGAAAAAGAAAATCAATTTTGTGGTGTTTGATACCCCACAGGCAACCAATCTTTCCAGTTTTGCTGAGAACCAGTTGAACTATGATGAAGCCTATAAGTTTGCTGAAAAACGAGGTGGATATGTTGCAGATAGTTTAGGACAAGTATTACAGGAAAAAGGCTTAAAAAACATAGAAATAACTCGCTTTGGCGAAATCGAAAGGCAAGAAATCTATCAAAAATTAGAAAATGTACTACAAGGTATCATTGAAAATGATAAAAACCTTCTGAACCAGCTGTTAAATACTGTTTCCGAATCCCAATTGCACAAGGCTGGAATTGGCCGGGAACAAAAAGCAGGGTCTTCTCACCAATCGGGAACAAGAAGAAAATTAGCCAATTATGCGTTAAAAGCAATTACCCTCCACATTTATTCTTTGGGGGACACCATTGTCCACTCAAAAGAAAAAAAGAATTACAGGCTTACACAAACTATTTTACGGAACAAAAAATACCGGGATAAGATTCTCTCCGTTTTTAACTGCTTCGATAACGATGTGAAAGAAGCGCATTTATGCTCACTTTGTGAAGCAGGTTTTTTGTATGAAGAAAGTTTTGGGGTTGCTTATTAAGCCTCTGCACATTCCCACATAAAAGCAAATAATGTCCGTATTGTTTTTGTTAGCTCATTGGAAATAATCATAACACAACTTGGGACAGGTTCGTTTGAGATAAGGGTTATTTTATCATCGAAGATAAAAATGGTATTTTCTATGGGGAATTGTTTGGGTAAAAACCGTGTCTCCCTGAGTTCTATTGTGTCCTCTTTTTTCATTTTTTCTGTCAGCTTTGTCTTAGGACAGAGAAGTTTCAACCCAATACCCCTTGAAATACGGGTAGGGATGAAATGCCTGGTGTCATATTTTTTTGTGATGATGCCCTGAAAATTTTCCATCGATGTGATAAATAAAATTTCACCATTTTCACAACTAAGGGATTCTTCGCAAAACTGGAGGTACCCTTTTTTTCCTTCGAAAAAGCGCACTTTGGGCAAAACAGTATTTGGGTCAACAATCCCTTTCAGAGTACTAAGCACTCGGTTTAACTGCTCCTTTTTTTTCTGGGTTTTCTGCTCTTCTTCTTTCAAAAGGTAAGAAAATTTTTCTGGAGATTCTGGATAATACACAAAAGTATTTCCCTCTTGCTTCTCCTTCACCAAATCACGCTTTACCAATTGCTTGCAATTGTAACGTACCGTGTTTCTATCGAGCTCCAGCCTATTACTTAAGACCGAGGCTGAAGATTTATGCATTTCCAAAAGGGCTAAATAAATCTTGGCTTCAATTTCAGAAAGCCCAATCTGACACAAAATATCTTCAATCATAGATTAAAGTAATAAAATTAAAACCTAATTTAAATTATACAGATATTTCAAATTTGTCAATCTTACTTTTTTCAGTTTTGAGAAAGTTATTTATCAATACTTTAGGCTACATATAATCAACAATATCAAGCTTTTAGAAATACAGGTTGCAAAGCTACCTTCAGCATTCTTTCCTTGAAAACTGTTAGTATCAGATGAAAATTGGTGATGTTTTCTATCACCAAAAGTCATGTTAGGGTTTACTAAAGCCGTTGAATTTGCAAAACAAGTGCATCGCTACCAAGAGAGGAAGGATGGTTCAGCCTATATTGAACACCCTATGAATGTACTTGGAATACTTCTTCCCTTTAAATTATCAGACTCAACTTATTCTGCCACTGTTTTGCACGATGTCTGCGAAGAATCTTTACTTTGTCCTTATGAGTTAGAAAGTTATTTTGGGGTAGATGTGAGTATGATGGTTTATTTCCTTTCAAAAGAAAAAAAGGAACTTTTCTCAAATGATTCAGGAAAAAGGTTAAGTCATTACATCCAAAAGCTGGGACAGGGGGCATTACTCTATCCTCAGATATTACTCATCAAAATGGCCGACCAGTTGGATAATTTAAAAACTCTTTCAGTTTTTCCGAAAGAAAAGCAGAAAGAGATACTTTTGCAAACAAAAAACTCTTATATGCCTTTGTATAAAAGCTTTTTGAAAAAGATACCCCAGAAATACAGAAAAGCTTATAAGCAACTAATCAAGGAGTTAAAAAGAGTAATACAACTGAATGAAGAACTCGGTTAGCCTGAACTATTTCGAAATTATCTTTTCCCTTTGTATTTCATTTTATCTTTTCTTGATTCTTTGAAGGCAATTATATCTTCTTCAAAAAAGATTTTTCCACTTGATGTTTGTTGGTGTGGAATATTGTATTGTTTCAAAAGTTGGTGAAGTCGCTGATTGCTTATGTTCAGATATTCACAAGCATCGCCTGCTCCGAATATTTTGGGGCGTTTATTCATACAAGTAATTGTATTGCCAAAAAGCCTGAAAAACAGTTGAATATGTTCAAGTGTTTAATAAAATCCGTCTGCATAAAAAATTGAAATGAGTTTTAAATCAATCCATCACCAAATTCAAGTACTTTCTGGTATTAGTTATATTTTAAGCGCATTAGATAATGCCTACCCTAATTCACCCGAAATAACGGAAGTTTATTTTTGTCTTATTGATAATTTGGAAAAACTGAAAGAAAAGGATAAAACCGAAAACCTTGAATGATAAAAAATTGCAACGAATGAAAAAACAGGGTATTTCCTTCCATTAAGCAGAATTAATCCTATCAAAAATGATAGGATTAGGAAGTAAGGATGATAGGAAAATTATCTGGTTTACTTTCTAAAGGAAAATGAATTTGATAGGGCGCGGTCGAAAAAGTATATTTGCATTTGGTAAAAGATAAAACTCTACAAAATGACAAAAGAAACCGCGATAAAACTTTTTCAGGATAAACGGGTGCGTGTCCACTGGGACGAAGAGCAAGAAAAATGGTATTTTTCAGTTGTGGATGTGATTGGGGTATTAGCAGAAAATGCTCGGCCGCGAAAGTATTGGAGTGATTTAAAACGGAAATTGCAAACAGAAGGAAGTGAACTGTCCGAAAAAATCGGACAGTTGAAAATGGAAGCCTCTGATGGAAAAATGCGAATGACTGATGTCGCTGATACAGAACAATTATTGAGACTTATTCAATCTATCCCGTCACCTAAAGCTGAACCATTTAAAGTTTGGCTGGCCAAAGTCGGATACGAACGCATTGAAGAAACCGAAGACCCTGAATTGGCATTTGACCGTGCTATGGAAACATACCTAAAAAAAGGCTATTCCAAAAACTGGATTAACCAACGGATTAAGAGCATTGAAGTACGTAAGGAGCTAACTGATGAATGGGAGAGCCGGGGTGTGAAAAAGGGACAGGAATATGCTATTTTGACGGATGAAATTACAAAAGCATGGGCTGGTTTTACTACCAAAGAATACAAAAAGTTCAAGGATTTAAAAAAGGAAAACCTCCGAGACAATATGACCAACCTGGAACTGGTGTTAAATATGCTGGCAGAGGCATCTACAACAGAAATTTCGAAAGACAAGAAGCCTGAAACTTTTTCTGACAATAAGAAAGTTGCCCAAGAGGGAGGAAAAGTTGCTGAAGTTGCACGCAAACAACTTGAAAATACCACGGGCAAAAAGGTGGTGACAAAATTGAATGCGAAAACATTTCTTGAAAACAAAGAGCAAGGTGAACTGGAAAATTCGGGAGCTGATGATGAAATAGATGAATAATTGTTTTTGTTTTCCTATCGCAAAAGGAATTTAATCCCATCAAAAATGATAGGATTAAACAAAACAAGCGAAAGGAAAATTATCCGGTTATCAAATCATTGGCATCATCAAGTGTTTGCGAATCCAGCCCTTCTAAATAAATCTGGGTAGTCCTGATTTCTTCATGTCCAAGCCCTTCCGAAATCACCTCGATAGGGATGCCCATTTTCAACGCAATACTTGCCCAGGAGTGCCGGGTTACGTACGAGGTCAATTTCTTTTCAATGCCCAGGGCTTTTCCCAATTCTTTGAGTTGCTTATTGTAAACTTTTAAGGCATTCTTTATGTCTTTTCTAATTAATTCAGGCTCTTTCCGTTTGATGATTGGCAAAATATAATCATCCTTCGATTTTTCTTCTATGTAATCATCAAAAATTGCTTTCATCTGTGGAGTAACTTTGATACTAAACTCACTTTTTGTCTTACTTCGAAAATAGCTAATCCTGTCATCCTCTATATCACCCACCTTTAACTTAGCCATATCGGAAAAAGACATTCCACGTAAGTAAAAGCTTAGCATGAAATAATTTTTTGTATCGAGGAATTCCAGTACAGAAATATTATTCGCTGACTTTATCTTTTCAACATCGTCTTTTTTTATCGCTCTCTTTTTCGTTTTCTGATTTTCGATTTTGTAATCTTTAAAAGGATAATATTTTTCTTCCACCAACTTTTCCTTAATGGCTTTATTAAAAATAGCCCTGATAGTCCTCATACGGACACTTAGAGAATTAATTTTGTTATTACGGGCTAAGTAGTAACTTTCTAGCTTTTTTAGGAACGAATAATTTAATTGTTCAAAAGACAAATCTTTCCCGTCCCTGAACTCCTTTAAAAGATTGAGGCATTCTTCATAGACCGCCGCATTTCCTAACTTTTGTACGCCTTTTAATTGCTTGATAAGATATTCCGTAAACTCAAATACAGTTTTATTTCTCTCTTTTCCAGCAATAATCGTTTTTAAATCGTTTGCTGTGAGCAAAGCAAGTTCTTCCTTTTCTTCCAAACGAGTAATTATCGCTCTGGCCTCTGTCAATTTTACGTCAAAAAGATTGTTGAGCCTTTGAATATTAGAGTACCTTTTGCAAGACTTCTTTACCCTTCTTTTTGATTCATCCCAATCTTTTTCTAGAAAATGATACCCTAAATTTATATCACGGGTTTGCCTATTGTGAACAATTCTAAGAACTAAAGGGTAAGTGTCATCTTTTCGTTTTCTTCTGATATCCAGGTATTTTTCTACAGTAGCCATATTGAAAAATTTGCGTGCAATTTGCGTGCAATTTGCGTGCAAATATAATAAAATATGGTTTAATAGAAAAATATGTAAAATGTAAATGGCTGTAAATGAATAGTATAGTTTTTTATGAATTAATATGGATTCGTAAATAACCTGCCTTACAAGCAGGGGGTCACTAGTTCGAATCTAGTATCGCCCACAAAAAAGCTTCACTTTAAAGTGAAGCTTTTTTTATTTTAAGCTTTTTCTCCTCCCTGGAGCCCAAGCGTAATATTTTCAATTAGCTCTTTTTCACTGGTTCCCAGATTTTTAGCATCTAAAATAACTTTGGTGCCATCTGGCTTTTCTATTTCAAGGTTAAAAGTAGCCACCTTGGCAATTTCAGTTTTACTTCTTTCACGTAGCCACACCTGAATTGTCTTAGCCAATTGCTCAATTGGGTTGCCACTCATTAAGGTTTTAAATGCTGATAACAGGGCGCCACCTGCATCATCTGGGTTAAGTTCATCGCGTAGTTGTTCTATTTTGTCAATTTCCAGCTCTTCTTCGTCTTGTATCCAGCTTTTTAATGAACTCGACTGTTTTTTTGCAAATTCTGTGTCGTCAGAAACAATGTTGAATTTTAATTCCATTTTTTAGTTAGTATTAGTGAATGATTTTACTAAGATAAAAATATTCTATTAAATTGTATTCAAATAATTAAGTATGATCATTGATAAAAACATGTATTTTAAAACGATTGTAAGGTCGTTTATAACGAATTAAAAATTGTTTGTTTATAAGTTTTTAGGCTTGAAGCCAGAAGATCAAAGTCAGAAGAGCTGAAAACTTCTGTTTCTTTTCTTTCGACTCCGGACTTTAAGCCCGGTCTTTTGGACAATTCCATACCAATTGCATTTAGATTTTACTCCAAAAGCAAAATGTAAATTGCAATGGTAAATTCCTATGCTACTTGAAGATAGTCGAATGAGGCTTTGCCGAAATTGGATTATTTTGAAAGTAATACCAAACCGCTATCAAGATATTAAAAATGTATTGGTATTATGCCGAAGGATTAGCATGTTAGGGAATTTTAATTTCCGTTACATGATTACCATTCGGTATAAAATCTACTTGTATATGACCGACGAATCAAATTTTAGATATCAATTTCACCAACTCTTCGTTCCTAAAAGAACCCTTTATCTGTTTTTAGCTATCTGTTTTTAGCTATCTGTATTTAGCGGATCTTTTGCTCTTTCAAATTTAGAATGTTTGATTCTATTTCGAGTTCAGACCAAGCTGATCTCTTAGTTGCTGCAATGGAAATGCAGGGCCTGGATCAAGTTTTCTGCCTGCTGAAATTTCATCCTGGCCCAACAAATATTTTATCTCTGGGTATTTGCTTTTTAGCAATTGACATAAATTATAAGTGGCCTCAATCTGGCTTTGCGTATATACCTCCCAGTATCTTTTGGCCCTTTCGTTTCTATGAGTAGCTTGAATCACCTGATCTTTTGAAAGCCTATTTCCGTACCAGGATTTATAGGCTTCTTTTTCTTCTTTTAGTGGGCCTGAATTAACCAGGCTGATGCCAATTGAAAGATTGTTGAGGTTTTTAAGATTCTTAAATTCAGATCTGCCTGTATGCCAAGCTATGTAATCGGAATTTATCAATTGGGTAATGCTCCCATCTTTATCAATTATAAAGTGGACTGATGATTTAAATTTAGTTTCGGTTATTGATTTTATAGTTGCAGAATAAGGTGCAGCGGTAAAACCAATAATTATTGCCAGTGTCTGTTCTCGTTTGCCATAGTGTTTATCAGACCATTCAAATTTAACCTTGCTGCTTTTACCTAACCGCCCCTTCGAAAGATTCAAAGTGCTTGTTATTGAAGGACCTGCTGCTAAATCGTACTGGTCAATTTTAACCTGAACATCCTGTGATATTATATTCGGATTACTAATATCATTTCCCTGCAAGTCAATTGACTGGATTTGATTTAAATCGTTCAATGATTTTGGAACTTGCTTTAGCCTGTTATTAGCCATATTCAGACTGTTTAAGGTTTGTATTTTATTAATTTCGCCTGGTATTTCTTCAATTAAGTTATCTGATAAATCCAGATTTTTCAGGTTTTTGATTTTAGTTAGTTCTTTCGGGAAATATTCTAACTGGTTATTTGATAAATTCAGGCTTCTTAGTTTTCCTAATTTCTTGATTTCTTTTGGCACTACACTTAATTTATTGCCTGAAAGGTTTAAGGTTTCCAGTTTTTGCAGGTTGTTGATTTCTTTTGGTATCATGGTAAGGTTACAGCCACTTAAATTTAGGCTTACAAGGTTCTCAAGAAGGCCTATTTCCTTTGGTAATTCATTGATTTTTGGGATGCTTACCCAGATTGAGTTAATATCTTCAAAATCAGGGTTTTGTAATGTGCTTAGATGGATGTTTTTATTGTAGGATTTAAAAAGCATAAGGAGGGCTTTCATATCCAATGCATCCATTTCTGATAAATCTAAATAGGTTAGATTTTCGATTGAAGCAATTCCCTGTGGGAGTTTTAACAGTTTTGGAATAACTACCAGTAAATCTGCGTTTTTATGCCTGAAATCATTATTAGTAGTGATAATTATTCGTTTTTTTAAACTAATTATTGAGGTTAATACCGAATCGATTTGTATGTTTTTGCTCGAAGCCAGGTCTAATTCTTCAATGTTTATAGGCAGATCTTCTAATGATTTTTTAACAGGGGTATCAGGAACGATTACTAATAAGGTACCTTTTGCATGTTCTTTGGCATTCTGTGTTGAAATAACAACGGAATTATTGAAATTTGAAAGCAAGTTAATAATTCCCCCCAACTCAATTTTGTTTTCAAATAAGTTAAGATAGTTTAATGAATCAAGCTTTTCAACACTTTGAGGTAAAGTGGTTAGTTTATTATTATTGAGGTCAAGGTACTTTAGACTGGATATATTCCCCAGGTTAATAGGTAATTTTTCGATGTTGCAGTAACTGAGTTTAAGTTTTTCTAATTTGCCAAGTTGATATAAATTTCCAGGAAACTTACTGAAAAAGTTTTGGTTTTCGGAATTGCCAGAAATATCTAGATATTTTAGATTGCTCGTTTTAGAAATACCTTCTGGAAATTCAGTCAGGTTTTTAGCAATTATTTCAAGGCCACTTATCTGGTCCCAGTATTTTTCCTCAATCAGATCAAAGCTGTTGACCGAAACCTGTACCTGGTTTTTACCTAGGCTACTTAATGTTCCCAGGCAGTTATTCCATTCCTCATCAGAAAATTCGTAATTTGCTAAAAGGTTAACTTCCTGTAATTGCCTACAAAACTTTACTTCTTCGGGCAAGCGGACTAGCGATGCGTTGTAAAAGTCAAGCTTTTTTACATTGTTTAATAACAGTTGCCTTTCATTGGCATTTTTATAATTATTGTAGCCACGCCAGGTAGAAATTTCTTCTTTTACAGCCCGGTCAAAAACTGCCAACTCCATTTTGCCTTGCATTTTTTTTGCCTTGGCTAAAGCTTCTAAAAGTTCTTCCTGTTGTTGACGGATTTTGTCCTTGCTTTTGGTTTTACCTTCCCTGGCCTTATTTTTTTGACTTGTGGTGCGGGCAAACTCATAGGCCAAATCATAAAACTCAAGTGCTGCCAGGTACTTGTTCTCTTCTAACGATTCGTTGCCTTTGGTTAGGTATTTAGTGTAGCTGCTTTGTGCATTAACAGCTAAACTAAACATTAAAAGAAATAATAGGAGTAGTATATTTTTCATGATGCTGGATTTAGTATTGTTTATGGTTTATTCTGGTGTTTAAAATATTATCTTACAGTTTGGTAACACCTTATCAACTTTATCAGGAATAGTTACAATATTGTTGTCACCAATCAAAATTATTTGTAATTGTGGATGTCTTAAAAGTTTTCTTGGAAATCTTGACAATTCCCAACCTCGTAAATCAATTGCTTCGGCGTTTTTATTTAATTTATTCAGATTCAGCGCCAACAAATACTCAGTACCAGTTGTATCGATCAGGAAATATTTTCTATCACGTTTTACCTTTGCAAAGCCGGTTTGGTCAAAGGAGTTTGCTTGTTCATATTTAAACTCAATTTTGGTGTTCCCTTCTTTATCAATAAAGCCAAAAAGCCCATTTTTATTTGATAAGGAATATTTGTTGTCATAAAAATAGATTGCCTTTAGAATTTTAGACATTTCAAATTCTTTAAGTCTGGCCAGGGCCTGCTGTTTTATTGCCACTTGTTTTTGTTCCAATGCAATTATTCTTTGTTTTTCGGCTTCTGTTTTCATTAATAAAGCCTCTTTTCGTAATCTGGAAGCTTCCATTAATTCTTTGGCCTGTTTTTTTATGCCAGCTTTACTCTTTTGTTCCCATTCTTTCGATTCAAGCTTTTGTTTGTTGGTTCTTGCCATTTCATTGGCCAGGTCAAACATTTCAAATGATGATAAAAAGTCACTTTTTTTGTAAAGGCTAATGCCTTGGTTAAGATATCTTTCGTATGCAGATTGTGCAATACTGTTAACAGACAATATTAAAAAGGAAGATAGTAAAATAAGTGCTTTGATCATTTAAGTTGTCTTTAATACATCGTTCTTACTTTAAGTTTATCTGGTTTAGTTTGATAAAGTTGATTATTTTTTCGTTGTCTGGAGCCAGTAAATTCAGTTTTTTAACTGTTTCTACAGCATCTTCCCGAACGCCTGCACTAATTTGCATTTCAGCTATTCTTAACCTGTTGTCAATGATGTTGTTAACCTGTTTTTCGAAAAGTGTTTTGATGCTCTCCAACTTATCTGCTCCGTTTTCATAATCCAGGTTCTCAACCGAATTGATTAAACTATCAGCAACAATAAGATCTTTAATATTGTTTGAACCTGAAAGGCTGTCAGCTATTTGAAGTTGTGCATAGAAAATTTTGCTTATGCTATCAAGTTTTTTGCATAAAGTAATTCTTTCTTCAATTCCTTCGGTTGTGTTGCCTTCAAGTATGGTGTCGCGTAAATACATGTATTTTTGTAATGCTACCTCATATTCTTCTTTATCAACGTATTCTTTGGCATCCCTCATGTTTCCCTTGATAGACAGTTGTTTTGTTCTGGCCTGTTCGGTTCGGGCAATTTTCATATTCACAAAACCAAAGATTCCAAAACCAATTGAAAAAAAAGCAGCGATAACAATAATGATATTAATTTTTCGCTCTTGCCTTCTTTTTTTCTCGTATTCAATACGGTCATTTTCAGCCTTTAGTTTTGCTTTTCTAAGCTCTTCCTTCCTTTCTGCCTCGGCAAGGTCAGCCTCTTCTTTTTCAACACGAATTTTTCGGGCTGCAAGTATAGGCTCTACAAGTGTGTCGTGACTTAATTCATAAGAAAGTCCACCCAAACTGTTTGGCTCAGCCCTTAAAATTCTTGAATTAACCAAATGGTTAATTATTTCACTATCAATGCCTTCCTCCTTAAGCAGTAATACTTCTGGTAAGCTTACACGGTTGTCGTCAACTATTAGTTTATCTTCAAGTAGTTTGCGGGCAGCAATTTGCTGATCTGTTTGTGCAATTGTATTTATTGTTTCGCTATAATGTTGGGCAAAAATGTTTTTTAGATCTTTTAGTTCTTCATGGTTTACAATTGATACCTCAATTTCAGGATTCTTCTTTTTCTTTCTTATACTAATGATTTCGGCCCTGGCGCAAATTATTTGCAACTGAAAGGTTTCAATTGGTTTAGTGTCTTTTTCAGTTAAGTAATCAAGGATTTTATCAAGCAATTTATGCTCATATTTAAAAGGGTCGGATAAGAATTCGCCTATTGTTTTTGCTGGGTTAATAATAGCATCCTTTGCACGTTCGCGGTCAAGTGGCTGGAGTTCGTAGAAATTCTTTAGGATGGTTGGCAAATAATCCGTCAATTCATTCATTTGGCTCATTTTATCTGAACGAATTGCCGTTACTATGCTGATATCTAGTGGCTTATATAGCTTTTCGAGTTCCTCGTCATCTAAAAAATCAGGATCTAAATCAAGTAATTCATGTAGCTCATCCCTATAATGCTGAGGGATTTGTACATACAATAAGTCAGCCAGCTGTTTTTTAAATTGATAGATTTGTTTTTTTGGATAGGAGAATAATTCTTCAAACTGGTCAAAAATTAAAATGTACTTTTGTGGTTCTACCATTTGAAGGTAATCTTTCTTAAAATGATACCACAACGAATTTTCCCCGGCAATTATACGATCCAGCAGGCTGCGCTCTTGTTTGTTAAAATCAAGTTTCGATATAATATTGTCAATTGGTGAGATACTGCCTTCGGTATACCTTGTAAAACGAATATTGATTACATGTGTGTTT
The DNA here is from genome assembly GCA_050291445.1 of Bacteroidales bacterium. Lineage (GTDB taxonomy): Bacteria > Bacteroidota > Bacteroidia > Bacteroidales > NBLH01 > NBLH01. The sequence goes on from JBNKJW010000256.1 coordinate 67,809, forward strand.
TTTTCCTGTTCTAATTTTGGCTGAACACCAGCATTTAGAAGCGAACTTTTGCCTAAACCTGATTTTGAGTAGAGCAACAAAAGGGGTTCAAATTTTATTAATTCCGTTAGTTTTACAATGTCCCTTTCTCTTCCAAAAAAAATGTCTTTTTGCTCTTTCTCAAATGGGGTAGTGCCTGGGTATCTTCGGTTGACTATCATATTATTTCGTTTAGGATAGATAAAAATGGAGTTAAATGAGCTTTTTCATCTCCTCTTTTGCTTCTGTAATTTTTTCTTTAAGGTTTTCAATTTTGTGTTCGTAACGCATCTTGTCTGTTGGATCTTTTGCCAAATCCAACTCTAATTCATATTCCGATAGTAATTTGTATAGCCTTTCGATCTTCTCTTCCAGCACCTTAACTTCTTTCGAGTCAATTTCCTCCATTTTTTTAGCTACTTTTTCAGCTTTATTTAGTTTTCTTAGCTCTATCTCATCGCTTTCGGTGCATTTTTGATGTAATGTTTTTACAAAATTTTCAATATCATCATCAATATATTTAATCTTAAACTGATTAAAAACCAATTCTTTAACCTTGTTTTCAATTTTTTGGCCCGAAGCAATCCGGTTGAATGCAAATTTTCCTTTCTCCAATTCAAAAATCCTCAACATTAATTGTACATACCATTTTTCAAAGCTAAAACCCAAAAAAATGAGTTCGTTGGCGTGTTCAAAAAGTTTTTTAAGTCCTTGTGGAATGCTTTTCTTACCAAGTATTGCCTGTAAATATTTAAATAGATCATCATGCGATAAAATTACCGATTCGTCATTGCCCTCAAGCGACCCAAACAGGTTGTATATCAGTGGTTTTTCAATTGTTGAGGGGGGAATGTCGGTGGCAGGTTCGTTGTGAGAAAAATAATGAAAGTCTTTTTCTAAGCCATATAGCTCAAAGGCATTTTTTAGCATTAGGTTGGGAGTGGTATTAATGATTACATGAAAAGGTATTTGTATTAATTGCTTAACAAGTTCAGGTGTTTCTACCCCTTTGTAAAATTTCTTTATTTCCCTAACAAAACGCCCTTTGTACATTTCTTCCTTAAATAAAAAGAGCCCTTCTTTTTCGTAATAATCATAGATCATCTCGGCCTTTTCTGAAGCCAGTTTTTCAAAAAGAAGGTTTTGAAGTACTTCGCCTTTTTTATTTTTAAGTACTTGAGGGCCAATAAGTAATATGGCTTCTTTTTCCTTGATTGAGTAAATCAGGTCGTCCCAGTTGATATTGGTCATATAATGTGGTTTTATTCAAATAATTCTTTTAGTTCTTGTTCCGATTTTGAAATTTTGTTTTGCAGGTCCTCAATCTCCCTTTCAGATTTCATCCTTCTTTTGGGATCTTCGGTCAGCATAAGCTGTTCCTGGTATTGCTCAAGAAGAGTATATTTCATTTCCATTTGCTTTTTGATGCTGTCGGCCCGCCTTCTTCTAAATTCGTCAAGTATATTTTCAACATCGTAGGCTTTTGATTTTGGCGTTATTTCGCTTTTGAGTTCTTCAAGCGATTTTAACTTTGCATTTTTAACTAAAACCATCTCATCTACCTCGTTCTGTATCAGTAATTTGGGCTTTGGGAAATCGCCTGCAACAAGCAAATCTTTGGCAATACTGTAAACTTGCCTCCAGGTAAGGCTTTCTTGATCATTATCAATGCCATTTTCCATGGCTTTTACAAAAGCATTGGTAAAGGCCGAAAAGTCAGCATCAACAGGGTATTTCGAAGTTCTGTTTTTAGCTGATGAAGCCATTACCATAAAATTTCTTGCGTCAAACGAATTAAACGCATTCTCACTAAAACAACTATCCAATATCAGAAAAACATTTACCCGCTGGTTTTTGGATATTGATTTAGTAATGGCCGAGATATCCAAGCCATCCAAATCAATGTTTTCAACGGTTGAATCTGTTAGTGTTAAATAATGGTTCCCATTATCATCTAAAATACCATGACCTGCATAATAAATTATTAAATTTTTAATGCCTTCGCTGCCTGCCACTGTTCTAAGTTTTACCAATACATCTTTGGCATCGGTGGGGTTGGTGATGGTTGTAATGTTTGTTGCAGGAATGCCAACCAGCGGACTTTTTAGCACATCGTAAAGTTTTTTCACATTGGAATAAGCATGTGGTAAATCATGCATGCTGTCATCTTTTGGGTATTCGTTTACTGCTATTAAAAATGCATGGGTTTTATTGGGGTCCATAAGTTTTTGATTGTTATTGGTTTATTTGCAATTGTAAAAATAGTTTATAAAGGATTAATTAAAAAATGTTGAAGTGAATAATTAAGACTTTTTAGTTTTTTTAGACGGTTATGGGGAAAACTAAAAGAATTGTTAGTTTTTGGTTAATCGTTTTTTTAATTTTAATCGCTATATTTAAATCAAAATTAAGAAAGCCAAACTATGAAAAGTACATTTGAATCACTAATGGGAGAAGTTATCCCTGAAATAAATTTTTTAACTGCTTCTGGCGCAGGAATTATGCCGGGCACGGTGTTAGAGTCCCTCGAAAAAGATATTGTAATTGGTTATTTACCTGATTTTTTAAAAGATTTACCCTCTATGAAGGGAAAGTCGTTTGAAACAATACGCGAAGCTTATGATCTAAAGATCCACGAAATTGATGGTTTTGCATCGAGTGATGGTGCGTTTAAATTGATGGATTTATTTGGTTTAAAGTATGATAGTAGCTTAAATTACAAAATCAATTTTGATATTGCTGAAATAAGTTCTTTAAAATTTGCCCAAAACCTGGAAAAAATCAATTTTGAGATTGCTTTGGAGGAATTCAGGCAGGCAAAAAGAAATATTTTTAAACGATTTAAAGGACATATTTTAGTGCTTAGAGTGTTGTATGCAAATAAATACGAAATTAGTGTTGATATTGAAAAGGATGGAAAGTATCAGGCAGATGTGGAGTTTAAAAATATTGAAATTAGTCCGTCAATGAAATACGAAAAAAAGGAAAATACATTAATTATTAGCAGTAACAAGGAGGTTCCTTTTGGGGTGGTAGGCTATAAAATTAAGGGAAATAAATTGAAAGAGATTGATTAACAAATTGCAAAAAAGTACCAGTTTGGTAAAATCTAACAGCTATGGGGGTAACTTTGCCAGGCTTTAAACCTGATGTTTAAAGCCTGAGTTTAGTGTGTAATGGCTTGTAAGTTAGTGGGTTGGTTGATTGTTGTGAGTTCAGAAGAAAGCTGTTTTTCAACTAAATTTTTCATAAAAAACAATTTCATCCAATTTTTTTCTTTTTTCTTCATAACGGTTTTCATTAACAATATCATCAGGATAACCAATTGGTAGAATTACAACAGCTTCATAATTAGTTGGTAAACCAATCGTTTTTACAACATCTTCTTTATTGAAGTTGCAGACCCAGCAGGTTGCAAGGCCAAGGCTGGTTGCTGCAAGTGTCATGTGATCGGCTGCAATTGCAATATCTATGTCTGCATGATCCTTATCATCATACCTTTTCCAGGATTGACTGTGATTAGCACAAATCACAATATAAACTGGTGCTGATTTAAACCATTCGCGATGATAACAGCTTTGAAGGTTGGTAACATTCTCATCTTTTACCACCACAAATATCCAGGGCTGATAATTAACTGCGGAGGGGGCAATTCTTCCAGCTTCTAAAACAATTCCTAGTTTTTCATCCTCAACTGCTTGTGATTTGTATTTTCTGCAAGAGTACCGTTTTTGGGCTAATTCAATAAAATTCATAGGGTTGTTCATTTAAGTGTTAACTAATTTTAAAGATACAGATTTTTGTTAATTTCGCAACACAAGACTTGCAAGGTTTTAAAAACATGGTAAGTCTCTGATATTTAAAACAAGATATTAAAAATTGAAATCATTTTTGCAAGAAACCGCCGAGGAGCTGGTGAAAAGATACGGCACCAATCTAAAAGGTGTAGAGATTATTTATCCCAATAAAAGGACAGGTTTTCACCTGAAAAGTGCCTTGGGTGCAGCTGTGGGAAAAACTATCTGGTCTCCTAAATCGTTTACCATACAGCAATATGTTGGTCAGCTAACAAAATTGCAAACCATCGACAAGCTTAGCTTATTGTTTGAACTTTATGATTCGTTTAAAAGAGTAGATAATGATTTTAGCTATAATTTTGATTCTTTTCATAAACTAGGTGAGATAATTTTAAGCGATTTTAATGAAATTGATAATTATCTGGTTGAAGCCAGTCAGATATTTACCAATATAAAAGATTTACACGAAATAGACCAGAAATATGGAGGTCTGGAAGAAGAGCAGATAAAAATAATAAAACAATATTGGATTAATTTTTCGGTTGAAGATAAAAGCAAGGAAAAGGAGCTTTTCTTGCGCCTGTGGAATATTCTGCCAGAGGTATACGAACATTTTACAAAAAAACTTTTGCTCCAGTCGAAAGGTTATGAGGGGCTTATTTACAGGCACTTAATAAGTTTGTTACCTAATAACCTAACAACAGATAGTGATAACATAAAGGTCTTCATTGGTTTTAATGCCCTTAACATGGCGCAGAAAAAACTTTTCAAATACCTGAAAAGCAAAAATAAGGCAGTATTGTTTTGGGACAATGATGCCTATTACCACAATAACCCAATTCAGGAGGCTGGTGATTTTTTGCGAAAGAACTATGAGGTATTGGGCGAAAACAGCAAAAATATCCCTAACAATTTTAAAACTTTTAACAAGCATTTTAAATTAATTGGGATACCTGGAAATATAGGACAAGCAAAAGCAATAACCGAACTGCTGAAAGATTTCTCGGATGAAAAAGGAGTGCTAAAAAATCCAGAAAAAACTGTCATTGTGTTGCCCGATGAAAATATGCTTTTTCCGGTTTTGCATTCGGTTCCCGATTCGGTGGGCAAATTAAACATTACCATGGGCTATCCGTTAAAAAATACGGCGCTTTATAGCCTTTTGACCTATTTTTTAAGAATTCAGGATAACATCAATAACAGGCCTACAGGAAAAATCAGCATTTATCATAAAGAGGTTCTGGCAATACTTAACCACCCGTTTATTAAGCCATTGTATCCTCGGGAGGTGAAAGATATTTCGGACCAGGTTATTGGACAGCAAATGGTGTATGTGAGTAATGAATTACTTGTGAATGAAAACCTCGAATTGTTTGAAACCATTTTCACGCCTGTTGCTACGGGAAAAGCTGAAGATTCAACTACAAAATTACTGAACCTTCTTTTTCAATTATTCGTAAGCCGGGCCGAAAGACAAACTGGTGGAAAATCGGTAGAGGATGAATACATTTATCATACTTACCTGTCAGTGAAGAGGTTGCATGAAATATTACAGCAGGAAAAAGGGAATATTGAACTAAGTTTTGCTGTTGTTTTTCAGTTTATCAGGCAGGTTTTAAGTAGCGTTCGTATCCCTTTTGAAAGTGAATCTACCGATGGCTTGCAGGTGATGGGGCTGATTGAAACACGGAACATTGATTTTGAAAATGTAATCATTTTAAATGCTAATGAGGGTGTGTTGCCAAGCCTTGGTCGCCCGCCAAGTTTAATCTCGGAAAGTCTTCGTCATGCTTTTGATTTACCGGTTTTAAAATACCAGGACGCTATTTTTGCCTATTTTTTTTACCGATTGTTGCAAAGAGCCAAAAATATTAGAATTGTTTATGATAATTTAGGTAGTAACAACCGCTCTGGTGAACTGAGCCGTTTTATATACCAACTGGAACTGGAGTCGGGGTTTGCAATGGAGAAGTTACAATTGAACCAGCAATTAAAACTATCTGAGAATAAGGCTATAACAATAAAAAAGACCAAGGCTATTTTAGCAATACTAAATGATTTTGTGGCAGAAAAAGGTCATTCAAAAAGGCAGTTTACAGCCACTTCGCTCGATACTTATTTAAATTGCAGTTTGCAGTTTTATTTTAAATATATTGCCTCATTAAATGAGCCCCAAAAGGTTGAAGAGGAGTTTAGCCAACTGGAAATGGGGATTATTATTCACCTTGTAATGGAGCTTTTTTATAAAGATCTTATTGAAAAAAAAGGGACAAGGACAATTGAGAAAAAAGATTTGGAAAAACCAGGCGAAAAACTGGAGTTTTTTCTTGAAAAAGCTTTTCGAAAGCATTTGGGTGTAGCCGATTCCAATGTTTTTGAATATACCGGTAACTTGCTCATTATCAGGGAGGTGATAAAAAAGTACCTGGGTTACATTATTGCTTTCGACAGGGGGCGTACTCCTTTTGATATTCAACAGTTAGAGGATGCCGAATCGTTTAAAGCCGTACTGAAAGTTGAGTTGAACGATAAAGTTTTTGAAGCTGGTTTGAAAGGAATTATTGACAGAATTGACAAAAAGGATAACCAATTGCACGTAATTGATTACAAAACAGGGAAGGCAGACAAAGAGTTTAAAAGTATGGAGGATTTATTCCTGGCTGATTCTATTAAAAGGAAAAAAGCTGTTTTACAGGTGTTTTTATATGGTTTGTTGGTGAAAAACAATTCTGAATTGGCTAAAGAAATTATTTATCCAGGAATTTATGATGTGAAAAATATGTATAAAAAGGATTTTAGTCCTTCATTAGTTGTAAAAAACGGGCGTGAGAAAAACAAGCTGGCTCCTCATGATTATAATAGTTTGATTGGAGCGTTTAAATCAGAGCTTTCTTCGGTAATTGCCCGGATTTTTGACACGGAAATTCCTTTTTCGCAAACAGAATACGAAGATAATTGTAATTATTGTGGCTACAGAGCTATCTGTGGTAAGGAATAACTATGCTGGATGCTAGTGTTAAGTCAAATTTGATATTTCTGGTAAATTAGCCAGGTGACAACACCTGGCTGGTGCACTTGTCAGGTGTTGTCACCTGACAAACTAGCCTTGACATGACACTAGTTGTTTCTGGATTCTAGTAACCAAAGACCAGTATTCAGAAAAAAAAAGGCCACCCTTTGGCAGCCTTTTCCTCTCAATTAATTAATCAACTACTTATTTATGGAAACAGTATGTTCAAAAGTTTTTTTATCACTTTTTAAAGCGATAGTGTATTTACCAGCTTCTTCGAAAGTATAAACTCTTCCAAGTTCAACTTTTCCGGTTAATGTTTCATCATGAACAACATCATAATTGTCGTTGTAGATAATTACTCGCATTGGCTCCTGGTTTAGAGCAAATTTACTTACATAAACATTTTCACCTTTTTTATATACTACTGGTTTAAATACTTTTGCATTTGCAACTTCGTCCTGAGTAATTTTACTGTCCTTAATCTCAAGGTTCATAGTTACAATTTGCATGTCATCTTCAAGCTCAAGTTTGTATGCTCCGTCTGGTAATGATTGTAAACTAAATTTCTTTTGATAATTTAACGCATCATTAGCTACATTTTCTTTGTATAGTTTATAACCATACTTGTCTTGAAATTTAATTTTAAGATCTGAAGACAATTTGTCAACAGTTAAAATAAAAGCATTGTCGCTTACTACATGAAGAGTAGGTTGAGCTGCCTGTGACATTGCTAAGTTTGTTACTGTTAAAAACAGTACAACTGAAAGTATTGATCTCATTGTTGTTTTCATAATTTAAAAGATTAAGTTAGACTTTTGTTTAACAATTAAAATTAATTACATGACAAAAGTAGAGCTAATTGTTATACCTTCCTATTTTTTTTGGTTAAGTAATGGTTAAAAAGTAGTAATTGAAATATAGGCCCCCTTTAAATTATCTTTGATGTTTAAAAAAGTAGATAATTTAAAAAACAACTCTTGTTTTTTATGTTTTTTGTCTAAAAAGTGAATTTTTATCCTGGATATACTATTTGGCCATGGTTAGCATTTTTTTACATTTGAAGGATTGTTTGATTATTCTGTTTAATTCTTTGATTATTAGTTGATTATGTGTTTGGTTTTTTCAGAATGTTAATAAATCTTAAATCCTAGATATCTTATTCAGACACATGCTTTGGAAATTTATGCATGAAAAATGTTTAAATTCTGGGTGTTTTTGGTTGTAATTTCCAGTAAATCAGTTGTTTGGATGCGGTGTTTTTGTTTTCTTTAAAAAATGCAGAAAAATTCATCAGAAAACGTATTTTTTTCAGAAAATCAGTTTTTTTTAGATTTGAGGTAATTTCTGAATATTGTCTTAAGGTTAACTGAATGTTAATTTAATGTTAATTGCGGCTAGTTTTTTTGTGAGTCTTAAAATTTTTTTGTATTGTTTTGCCCTAATTATTTGTTAATCCACCTTCTAAATTCACTCATTCTATTAAAGCTAACTAATGTTGCATCTTCAGGCTTTGGTTTTAGTTCAATTTTTATGCGGCTTTTGGTAAGCGTGAACATTTCGTTAATGGCTTCAATATTAATAAGGTAGTTGCGATTGATGCGAAAGAACTTTTCAGGATCAATCAAATTTTCCAGTTTATCAAGTGAAAAATCAATTGCAAAGCGTTTGTTTGCAAAAGTGCAAAGAAAAGTACCTTTATCGCTGCCATTAAACCAAGCAATTTCAGAGGTTTTAATCATTCTAATTTTTTGTCCGGCATGTACAATAAATCTTTTCTGGTATTTTTTATTCGGTTGCAGGGAGGCTAAAAGAGCCTGTATATCAATGCTTTCTTCCTGATTTTGACCAGTCATGTTCTTGAACTTTTCAATACTCTTTTTAAGTTCGTTTAATTCAATTGGTTTAAGCAAATAATCAATGCTGTAAACTTTAAAAGCTTTTAGCGTGTATTGATCGTAGGCTGTTGTAAAAATAACGGGGGTTTTTACTTCAATTTGTTCAAAAATGGAAAAACTAAGCCCATCTGAAAGGTGGATGTCCAAAAAAATCAAGTCAACTTTATTGTTGCTTAACCAGTTTACAGCATCGCGTATAGCATCAATTTTTGCTAAAACCTGAATTTCCGGCTCAATTTTTTTTAATTGATTTTCGAGGTTGTTGGCCGCTATCGCTTCATCTTCAATTATTACTACTTTTAACATTACTTCTTACCTTATTTTTTTCCACAATATTGGGTTGTTACTTAAATTATTGAATGTAAATTTTATTTTCCATAGAGGATTCAGGTGTATGCAAGTTGCTATGGGATAACTATCTACGATAATTTGAGAAAATCTGTGGGTTAGAATCACTCTTCTATAATCAATGGTATTTTAGCAATATACTCATTATTTTTTATATAAAATTCGGGTTTCAATTCAGTTAGATGATAGTAGCGTTCATGCAGATTTTTTATTCCAATACCTGGTGAATCATGCTTGGTAAACTTTAGTTTCAGGTTATTGGTGACAATCATGTATTTCCCATTGCTCACTATTTGAACTTTTAAAGGACTAGCTTTTGAAACCTCATTATGTTTTATAGCATTTTCAACCAATAATTGTAACGATAAAGGAGGGAGGTAATAGTTGAGGCAGCTGGCATCTATTTGCTTTTCAATCAGTAGGTTATCTCCGAAGCGGCTTTTTTGCAGATAGCAATATGAATCTAAAAAATCGAGTTCGTCTTTTACTTCACAAACAATCTTGTCTTTTACGTCGAGCACATAACGATAAATTTTTGAAAACTTGTTTACAAATTCTACTGCTTTTTCAGGTGACTGTGGAATTAGTGAAGCTAAGGCGTTCATGCTGTTAAACAAAAAATGTGGTTTAATTTGGTTTACCAGTGCAGAATATTGCGATTCAATACTTTGCCTTTTATATTTTTCGGCTTCAATTATTGAATTTTTCCAGCCAAGGATGCTGAAACGCAATATCATGATGGCTCCACAAGCAAAATTGACTAATACGGCTGTTACAATATTATCAAAAACTACTGCCAGTAAACCTACTTTTTCGATTCCATGTGCAGCACCATATTTTTCGAAAAAGAAATAAAAAATTAGCACCCAAAATGTGATGATTATTGCTGCAGTGGCTGATGTGATTAAAAAAGCGATGGTCAACCTTTTAAAGATATCTATTCGAAAGGGAAATTCCAGCTTTATTTTATCTAAAATTGGGAAGTTGACCAGGATAATACTAATTGAAACTAATGAGGTGAATATAATACTCCAGAATATCGACATATCATGTTCCTCGGGGTATATTAAACCTCGTATTGTAAAAAAGCCAACTACCACAACTGTAATTGTTACTAAAGCAACTAAAATTGTTTTATGTTCTTTAAATTTCATTTTGTAGAAATGCTATAATTTTCCAAAAGTATTGCATATGATTTTAAAGTCTCACCCATCTACCTACTTTTTCTTTTTATAATTCATGTATTCTTGTTAAAAACTTCAATCATAAAAGCCTGTTTTTGGTAATAAAATTATTGGGTTGTGTAAAGGAGCGAAAAAATAAAATAGAGGCAGAACAATAAGGCCGTGTATAATCAAAACTGAAGGAATGCATGATTTTTTCATGGTTCTAACCTTAAGGTATTTGATTTATTAAAACCTGCCAGTTTTTCTTTTTGTTTAACTACCGCAACTTTTTAGATGCAAGTAATTTAATAAAGTAAACCTGGCAGGCGAACTATTACTAAAACGTAATTCGGTACTGCATCATTGGGAAAAGACCCAACTGGTATACTGTTTTAATTGCATCGCTATCAGCATCATATTCTCTGTATAGCGGATTTTGGCTATTTGATACATTCTGAATATCGAATGCCCACTCTTGGGTTGTTTTTTTTCCTTCCAGCTTAAAGGCCAGGCGAATATCTGCCCTAAAATAGTCTTTAAATTTCTCGCTAAAAGCCAGGTCTTCAAAATATTTAGTGTTCTTTTCTGACCTTGAGCGTTCCAGATCAATAGGAGTGTATTTTTGCCCTCCTGCAACTGTTAATTTTCCGTCAAAAGTCAGCCATTTTCTATATTTCGCATTTTCTTTACGGAAAATTTCCATTTCGTTACCTGCTAAAAAGTTGACCACATATTTTGAGTCAAAAGCAGTTGAACGCCATTTACCATCACTGGCCTTGTACTCTGAATCAAACACCGAAGTAGTTAACAAAAAGTAAAACCCTTTGTCTAAGAACTTTTCAAGAGTAAATTCAATACCATAGTTTCTGCCTTTGCCACCATTTACAAGTGAATCTGGTAAATCCCAGCTAAAAGATGAAGCATTTAGCATAGAATACGAGCTTGAATTGGCCTCAACAATTGATTGATAAATATCCTGATAATAAGATTCGAATTTTAAATGTAAGGTTGGGCTGATATTCCAGTCATAGCCTACCACGAAGTGTTGTGATTTGATGAAATCAAGTTCTTTGTTAGGCTGTATATTGACACCCGGTGCTATTTCTACTTTTTGGAAAAAGACATAGGTTGCTGCTGGTTTACTGTGTATTCCATAACCAAAATTAAGCGCTTGGTTAGGGGCAAAGTACCATTTTACTCCTAAACGGGGTTCAATTGAATAATTATTTGCAAGTGACATTTGCTGCATATGTATGCCTGTATTAAAAACCAATTTATCAATCGGTTTAAATTGCCATTGTGCATATGCTCTATAAAGCATGGCATTGTCGTTTTCATCATACCTGTTCCTGAACCTGCCCTCATTAAAAACCAGTAAGCTGTCAATATATTTAAAACTACGTTGCATGGCTTCCACCCCTATTCGCATATTATGTTTTGAATTGAACTTTTTGTTTATGTAAAAGTTTGCAGTATAATCATAATTAATATAGTGTTGACGCATTAAATCAATGGTGCTTTTGTCGTTTGCTACAGAATCTATTATGGTGTGGTTGGAAATTCTGGAACCTGAAAGACTAAGTCTTGTATAGGTGTTGTCGTTAATTATGTAGGTGTGGTTAAGCCCAACAACTGCCATATCGTTTTTTGCATAAATATCAAAGTACCTGTTGCCATAAAGGCTTTCGCGTAAATCGCTTGAATCTTTTTCGCTGTTGATAAAGTCAATACTGTTGATTCCACCCAGCCCAAAAATGTCAAATGTACCAAATGATTTGGTAGGGATATGTACTTTAAAAGTTAAATCTGAGTATTTAGGAATGGCTGTTCCTGTTCCAAAATCAAAACCCATTGCCGACATTGCTTCAAGGGTCGAATAGCGTGCATTTATAAGGTACGAAGCTCTTGATTTTTTTGAAAGAGGGCCTTCGGCACCTAATTCGAATCCGTTAAAACCAACCTGGCCAACAAACTCATGTTTTTCATAGTTACCATTGCGCATTTTTAAATCAAATACACCTGAAAGTGCATTCCCATATTCAGCTGGGAAAGCAGAGGTCATAAAATCAGAGTTGGCTAACACGTTGTTATTCAGCATGCTGACAGGCCCACCTGTTGCGCCCATTCCACCAAAGTGGTTTGGGTTGGGGATTTCAATACCTTCCAGGCGCCATAACAATCCGTTTGGTGAATTTCCCCGGATTACAATGTCGTTTACAGCATCGTTTGCAGTACTTACACCTGCGTAATTAGCTGCCATCCTTGATACATCGTTTCTGGCACCTGCAAATCGCTGACTTTCTTCAATGGTAAAAGTGCGGGCACTGATGGTTGCCATTTCGTTGTTTACCTTTGATTTGTCTTTTTTTGCTTTTACAATAATTTCTTCGGTTTTAATTACTTTTTCTTCCATTTCAATAGTAAGTACCAGCTCCTTACCAGTGCTTAAATTCAAATTTGAAAAAGTAAGTGGGTAATAGCCCATAAAACTCACCTGAAGGCTGACCCTGCCAGTTACCACATTTTCAATTTTAAAGTAGCCATCCATGTCGGTTACGGCCCCAATTTGTGGATCAGTGTTCATAACTACCACATTGGCTCCTGGTAATGGAATTTGGGTTTGATTATCAATTATACGACCTTTAATTGTTTGCGTAAAGCCTTGCGCTTTAGTGTTTTGCGCGATTGAAAATGAAAGCATTAAAATTAGTAGGCCAATCAGCTTTGCTGTCTTTTTTATCCGATTAGTTAATTGTGCATTTTTACTCTTCATGACTTTGATAAATTTTGGTTTGTTTTTAGTTATTGTTTAATTTTCATGTACTGTGTTTTGCAATTTGGGCTATTTGATGAAACAAAAAAAAGGAGTTTTTAAATGATGGCAAAACTAATTTCGGTGAGTGTGGAAAATTTACGGGTAGGTGTGGATTGTTAATAAATGCATATTGACTTGTTTATTTGTGTAATAGCACGGAATTAGCGTTCGCCTAATGCTACTAAGCTGGCATATCAATTTAAAATACATCCAACTGTTTCAACCAGGTAAATACTTTAATCCCTAAAATCACAATAACTCACCAACTGTGTTTTAAAGGCCAAACCCATCTGCTTTTTATTGCATTGAAAATCCTAAAACGGCTGGTAAAGTTTTGAAATTGCACCAATATGAAGAAGTAAACTTTACGCAACACAGACAATGCATAGCAAATGGGTTTGCAAAAATTGAGGGTTTACTTACTTGCATAAGAAAAAATAAACCTGCAACTTGCTAATGACAACCTATGAAAACAAGTTGCAGCAGACTTTCTGTAAAGGTTGATTCTGGTTTAACCTGGGTGGTAAGTTTGTTTGTTTCATGTTTGTTTTGTTTTATAGTTTAATTTGGATTTTATCTTATTAGCTGGTTAACCCGAATTATTCACCGTATTTATAAGAATCGTAGCCTAACTAGTTCATTATAAGCTAAATATTTTTAAAGTTCAACATTTTTGGTTAGCTCAAATTTGAGTTATGCTTGCATTTATCTTTGTACAGGTCTTTTCCTATTCGGAAAAGAATGTTGCGAAAACCTTGAACCTTTAGCTCACGACCAAAGGGAGTAAATATTAATATATGTCTGCAGTTTACGACGCCTTGCATCTGCACAAAGCTAAAAGCATGAATTATCCGGGTTCGCTTTTTATTTGTTTATTATTATGACAATGGAATTTGTATTTACCCCTATCGGCTTTTTCACTTTTTTTGAGATAAATTAACAGAATTTAAAGAAATAAGGAAAGCGATTATCGACAAACTGCTAAAAAATAGTGATTAGATGGGGAATTATAGGGGGTAGATGAATTAAAAATTAAAAAGGAAACAAACCAGTCAATTGTTTTGCTCCCTTTTAATGTTTTTTTTGATGCATACTTTTTAGTTTTAATCAGGGTACAGGCAATTCATCAATATTTTATACAAGTAGCCCTGATTATCTAAAGTCTTTAAGGCTTTCCATTAAGCGTTGACGAGCTGTATGGATTCTGCTTTTTACTGTACCAATGTTAAGGTTTAGCTCATCAGAAATTTCGCGGTATTTAAAACCATCTACATACATCACAAATGGCTCTCTAAGCTCTTCGTTTAATGAGTCAACCGACTTATTGATTTCATTTTGCATGTAATAAGATTCTGTTGATTCAAACCCCGAATTAATGCTCTTGGCAATAGCCCTTTTCTCATTGATAATATCACGAGCTTTGTTTTTTCTCCGGTAATTGTTGATGAAAATGTTTTTCATTATGGTCATTACCCAAACACGCAGGTTTGAATAGTCAGAAAGCTTTTCGTGATAAGAGATGGCTTTTAAATAGGTTTCCTGAACAAGGTCAAGTGCCTCATCTCTGTCTGAAACCAAGCTGTAAGCAAAACGCTGTAGCCTGTTTTGATAACTAATAATCTGGTGTGTAAATTCAATTGCTGTCATTGTTTTATTTTTTAATTTTTGTTTAACAAATATATGAAATGATTAAACATTAAGCAAGTTTGTTGAACAAAAATGTGTTAAATTTTGGGAGTAGTGAAAATAATATTGATTAGTTTATCTGTTGTAAATAAAGCTATTATAGATTATTTTCAAGATGTTTTAAAAGATTGTTATAAATAGTATTGTTTAATGAAAAAGTGTAAATAATAAACATTTGTGTGCTAATTGTTTAATAGGGAATGCTTTTTTTCTGATAAAAATGGAACAAAAGATGCTAAAGGTTGGAAATTGAAAAGCTGAAGAACTATGAAATTGAGCAGGTGGATTGAAGGTGAAATTATGAGTTGCCTAAATTAGGTTTAGACCGCTTAGCTGATATTTCTATAACATGTTTAGTTGTATAGTAGTTTAATAACCTGAGTTCGACATAAAATATTCAACACTGAAATTCGGAATTATACCAGATATGCGCTAAAAATTAATTCAAACTGTGTGAATATTTTTAATCGAACTCAGGTTAATAGGAAAACAAAGAAAAAAATCACCTTAGACGCGGGCAGGTTTTATCTTAGTTTTTGTACAGTGGTAATCAAATCAAAAGCGTTTTCGATTTTTTGTACATTTTTTGGAAAGGCAGTTTTGGTATTCCTTATTTGTTCACCAGCCACAATAATTTTTTGCTCAGGAAACATTTCTGCTACTTCTACCACATATTTCTCCCTCGAAACCCCTGCAAATGTTGAAATAGCAAAAAAGACGAGGTACTCTGCAGGCCATATTTCATTCGATTCTAGTACTGATTTTAAAGGAGTTGCTTGCCCCAGGTATAGCACTTCGTGTCCACGTACTTTTATAAGGTAGGAATAAAATAGCAGCCCAAGTTCGTGTAGTTCACCTTCGGGCAAAAAAAGGATGAATTTTCTCGGCTTTCTTATTTCATCAGGTTCAATACTATCAATTGCGACCATTAATTTTTGCCGGATAAGGTTGCTAATGAAATGTTCCTGGGCAGGATTAATGGAACCTGTTTGCCACATTACGCCAATTTGTTCCAAGAAAGGGTAAACCAGGTACATCATGGTTTTTTCAAACCCCATGGTAATAATGGATTTATTAAGTGCTTTTTCAAACTTTTGTTCGCTTAATTCAACCATTGAAATGATAAGGTTTTTTACCTGGTTATCAACATCATTTGGGTTTTGGAGTATGAATGATGCTTTTTGCTTAATTTCTTCAGGACTAAGCTTGGCTACATGTGATATTTTTACTCCGTTTTGCACAAGAACTGCAATATTCATCAATTTTTTTACATCTTCATCGTTATAAAAACGAATGTTGGTATCCGTTCTTTGCGGTTCAATCAAGGAATATCTTTTTTCCCAGATTCTAATTGTGTGGGCTTTTATTAAACTTAGGTTTTCAAGATCTTTTATCGAATACTGCATGTTTTCCATGTTTGGTCGGATGTAAAATTAATAAAAATAGGGGATAGGTGTGAAATTTTGTTTAATTTTTTGGTAAAAAGGATGAAATTAGTACACTGGTATCATAATTAATTTAAAAATAGGAGGGATATTGATTATTTAGATTTAACGGATTAGACAGGTCTTAATAACCGTTCTAATCCGTTTAATCTGTTACTTCTGTGTCCTAAAATTTACTTAGCTGGTGGTAACAATACTTTTGATATTGCGTGAACCACTCCATTTGTTCCCTGCACATCAACAATCGCAATTTCTGAATTTGTATTGATGGTTGGAGGTGTTCCAAGAGCAATGGTTATATCACCGTTAAGCGTTGTTACATTTCCTGCAACCAATTCCGTGGAAAGAACATTGTCGCCTACTACATGATATTGTAAAATTGGCACCAATTGTTCTGCAGTTAGGTCATTAATTCCACTTACTCCTAAATCAGCAAATAAAGCGTTGAAAGCATCATTGGTTGGAGCAAATACCGTGAATGGACCTTCTCCGTTTAAGGTTTCTACCAGGTCTGCTTTTACAACTGCTTCTACCAAAATACTAAAGTTCGGATTGTTAATAGCTACGTCAACAACTGTTGGTGGGCTTAATACCTTATCAACAACGTGAATAATCCCATTACTTCCTTCAATATCAGGGGTAGTAACTGAGCTTTTGTTTAAGCTAACACCACTTGAAAGGTCAACCAATAAGGTAACTGCGTTGTCATCAAAACTTTTTAACAAAGTAGAAACATATCCATTGCTTAAATCTGTTGATAGTACTTCTGCTCCTACAACGTGGTACAGTAAAACATCGGTCAATACATCCTCAGGAACATCGTTTAAACCTGAGAAACCAGCATTGCTTAAAAAAGTTGCAAAAGCTGCATCTGTTGGGGCAAAAACGGTGTAAGCACCATCTTTTAAGAAAGTAGTTGCTAAATTTACCTTAGCCAAAGCTGCAGTTAATGAATTAAAATTATTGGCAAGGGCAATATCTAATATACTGTTGTTTTCAATAGGGGTGATGACGGCATCAATTACATGGATTACTCCATTTACCCCTACTATATCCGTACTAACAACATTAGTTGTGCCGTTTAACATCACCCCATTATTTGTAACTTCAACTACCAATTCCGGGTTATCAGCATTTAAAGTATTTATAATACTGCTTGAAATATCTGTTGAAAAAACTGCATCGCCCAAAACATGATAAAGTAAAATAGGACTTAAATCTGATGGTAGAGTTCCTGCTGCCGTGAATGCATCATTGGTTGGTGCAAATATGGTAAAACTAGCATCGGTATTACTTAATGTTGTTGCTAAATCTTCTGCAACAGCAGCCCCTACTAGTGTGCTAAAGCTTGAATTTGCAGAAGCAATATCAACCACAGTTGGTGGAAGTAACACTTTGTCAATTACATGGATTACGCCGTTATCGGCATCGATATCCGGGCTTGTAACCATTGACCGATCGTTTATTTTAACTCCCATGTCTGTTTGAACATACAATGAAACATAACTGCCTTGTGCAGGGCTCATTGATGAATAATAACCAGGAGTAAGCATGCCCGAAGTTTTTTTTTCGCCCATTACATGGTATAGAAGAATTGGTTTTAACGCATCAGCACTTAAATCGTTAAGACCACTTACACCTAATTCGGCAAAAAGTGCATTAAAAGCGTCATTTGTTGGAGCAAAAACCGTAAATGTACCTTCACCGTCTAGGGTTGCTGCCAAGCCGGCTTTTAATAATGCATCAACCAAAATACTAAAGTTGGCATCGGCAATAGCAATGTCAACAATGGTGTTAGTTGGTTCAGGCATTTCAATTGGATCATCATCTTTATTACATCCTGCCAATACAAATGCACTTATAAGAAGTACTGCTAAAAAAATGTTTTTCATCGTTTTCATAATTATTGAATTTTTAATGGTAAAATAGATTTGTGTCTTTAAAACATAAGGAAAACAAGTAGGGTTTGATTTTGTTCAATAAAAATGCATGAAAATTAAACAAAAATTATTTTGAGGTGTAATTACTTTTGATTCAGTGGTTAGTGTTTGGCGGTTTGAAAGAGAAGACACTGATCTTTTAGGATTTTTATGTTGAGTCAAGTGCATAATCATAATAATCAGTCCAATCAGTGTACCTCAAAAAAAATATCAAAAGGGGGGTAACATTTTCGCGGTTAATGTAATTAATAAACACGTAAAAGACTAAAACCAAAGATTTATCTAAACCTTATTTGCATATGCTGGATAAAAAAGATTCAACAAGTTATTTGCTATATGAATTACTAAAACAAAATTTAATAACAATAGATAAAAAGGAACTGGAGTTTCAATACGAAAGTCATCCATCCTATCCTAGCTTACACTCAATTACCGGTGTTTTAACTCATTTTGGTATTGAAAATTTAGCCATTGAAGTACCTACTAATGGTGAAACACTTGCAGAACTACCCAAGACTTTTATTGCTCACATAAAAGATGAAAAAGGAGAGCATTTTGTCCTTGTAAAACAAAAAAATGAAAAAGTTGAATTGATTTTTGATAAAAAGGTAAGAAAGAACTTATTTAAAGAAGCTTTTATTCAGTATTGGACAGGGATAATTGTTGCCGTTGAAAAATCTGAAACCATAGAAGAAACTAAAGAAAAATCTGTTTCAGGTAAGTTGTTTTATTATTTGGGGGCTCTGATTGGTTTATTTGTTTTCTTTTTGGGCGATATCGGTTGGTTTAAGACGGCGCACTTTTTAATAAGTATTGTTGGTGTAGTCATAAGCATACTTATTGTAAAACACGAATTGGGCTTGCAATCTGCAATTGTTGATAAATTTTGCTCAGGAAATAATGAAAAAACAAGCTGCGATGATGTTTTACAGTCAAAAGGGGCTACCCTTGTAGGGAAGCTTAAATTTAGTGATGTTGGCCTGATTTATTTTTCCAGTTTAGTAGTATTCTGGTTGCTTTTTACTTTTATAACAGATGCTGCTGCTAATGTTGTGGTATTTTTAGCATTAGCTGCTCTTCCATTTACACTCTATTCGCTTTATTATCAGTATTTTGTTGTGAAAAAATGGTGCCCACTATGTTTAAGCATTTTAGCTGTTTTATGGTTGCAGGCTGCCAGTGTTTTTTTGTATGATTTTACAGCGACAATTTATACAATACACCTGATAAGTATAGTTGCAATTGGCTTTAGTTTTCTTGCTGTTGGTTTGCTTTGGGCATTTTTATTTCCAAGGTTCGAAGCCGAGGTACAACTTCGAAAACTGAAAGTTGAACACAACCGCTTTAAACACAACTATGAAATTTTTGACGCCCTTATTTCACGAAATATCTTTGTTAAAAGTGAGCTACCAAGTGTTTCCGAAATTGTTTTAGGAAATAAAAGCAGGTATGCATTATTAAAAATTGTTTTAGTTACTAACCCACTTTGCGGGCACTGTAAAGATGCCCATTATGCAATTGAACCGCTACTGAAAATGAAAAATGAGGACTTACAAGTAGTTATTAGGTTTAATGTAAATGCAACTGATAGAAATAGTGTAGATACAAAAATTGCTGCAAAGTTGTTAGCTATTTATGATCAAAAAGGTGAAAAAGATGCTATTCAGGCTTTGAATGAGGTTTATTCAGGTAGGAGTCTGATAAACTGGCTACAAAAGTGTGCTGTTGAACCTACTAATGATAATTTTAATGCATTGGAGAAAGAAAAGAAGTGGTGTGTAGCCAACAACATCAATTTTACACCCGAAATTCTTATTAATAGCCGCTCATTTCCAAAAGAGTTTGACAGAACTGACTTACAATATTTTGTAGATGATTTAATTGAAGAGGCTACTATTCGAAAGGAAGAATTAGCCCCTGAAATGATTGTTAATTGAAACCTAAGATACTAAAGACACGCTGAAACCCTCGCAGCAAGTTAATTTGGGGGCTATATTAATTAAAAATTGTTATTATGAAAAAATTAAAAAATTTAAGAGGAGCAAAGGAATTAAGTAAAGCTCAACAGCAAGCGATCAAGGGCGGTAGAAAACAATGTGGCCCGGACTATCCTTGTCCTCCTGGATATCCATGTATTGTAACACAGCCAACAATTGGAATGGGCTATTGTTCTATTAGACCTGTAATGCTTTAATAAATCTAATTTGGTCAAGTTTATTTTTTATAACCCTTTGTTTGTATGCATTAAATTAGTTTACCTAAGGGGTTCTAAACCGATTTAAATAAAACATATGAAAAAACTAAAAAACTTAAAAGGAGCAAAATTGCTTAGCAAAAATGAGCAACAAAATGTAAAAGGTGGAAAAAGAATGTGTTTGTGGAAATTTGGCACTTATTACTGCCCACCACCTTATGTTTGTATAAATGGAGTTTGTCTTCTTTCTCCTTATTAGAAAAGATTTGCCAGGCGTATTCTTAAAATTTTTACCCTGGCATTTTCAAGTAAATAAATTGTACTTTTTATTAATTGTAAACTACATTTGACATGAAAAAACTAAAAAGCTTAAAAGGAGCTAAATTACTTAGCAAAACAGAACAAAAAAGTGTGATGGGTGGAAAAGTTGATTTATGCAAATTTATCAGGTGCATACCCGAAGAAAAGTGCATAAATGGTAAGTGTGTACCGTTTATGGATATTTAGCAAAAAGTAGAGATAAGAAAAAGAGCTGGCCAGGAATTATGGCTGGCTTTTTTTATTCGGCAAGGATAAACCTTGACTTAGCGCAGTTGATAAATATGAAATCGTACACTGATCTTTTAAGATTTTTATGATGAGTTATACCAAACCGCTGTTAGTAATTGGTTTGCTTCAGAATATATCAAACTGGCTTAGTATAAGTTCATAATCATAATAATCAGTGTACCTCCAAAAAAAATATTCAAAAAGGGGGGGGGACATTTTCCTGGTTAATGTAATAAATATCTATGCATTACGGTTATTTTTTGTGTTTGTATAACCGGTAATGAGTTAAATCTTTAATTATAAATAAGTTAACCAGAAATGAAAGAGCAACCATTTATTGAATTACCTTCATT
>JBNKJW010000257.1:0-6117 GCA_050291445.1 Bacteroidales bacterium
TCAAAGCTAATTTGTCAGGTGACAACACCTGACAAGTGCACCAGCCAGGTGTTGTCACCTGGCTAATTACCAGAAATATCAAATTTGACTTAACACTAGCCTGCTCCAGAACCACTTGAGCTACCACTACCACCACTATTACTACCGCCTCCGCTACAATAATCATAATCAGTACCATCTTTACAATGTATGTCATTTGGAGTATCAGTATCCCAGCAATCATTATATTCGGTACCGCCGCCCTTAATTGTCCAAAGTTTTTTCCCTCCAAAGATGTTGATCATTGATACTAATTCATCCTTTTTTAATGCTTCAAACTTTGAGTTTGAATTTAACCTTTCTAATTTCATAATTTAAAAATTTAAAACGTTAATACTTAAAAACCGGTTATATACAAAAATTACGTAATTTCTCTTTAATTTTTATTTGGCAAAGCACCCCTAAAACCTTCAAACCGCTCCAACACCCTTAGCCAACCACTTTTAAAGCCTTAAACTCATTTTACAGCTTCGGTAAACTGATTTTATCCTTTTAAAATCATTTTGCAACAGTTGTTGAAGTACTTTCCTTTTGTTAAAATCATACCGCACAATGTGTAAAAATGGTTTTGTTGCCTTAAAGGTGGTTCTTTACATGTTGCAATTTATATTTAAAGCTTTAAAATCATTTTGCAGATACTGTTGAAGTACTTTTAAAGCAATAAAAGTGCTTCACTAAGCAATGCAGTGTACTTTTATTACCTTAAAAGTACATTGCAAAATTTATTAGGCCACTTTTTAGCCTTCTGCATCATTGTTTTGGTTTGTTGTTGTATTTTCTTCGTTGTTATTGTCAACTGTACTGCGAGTTGAATTGTTTATTACAGGAAATAAGCGGTTGGCAAAGTTTTTCCCGAACTTTTTAACAGCATCCAGGTAATTAAATTCATATTGCCTACTCAGATTAGATTTAGAAATAGCCTCTTCTGCTTCTTTTGATTTTTGGGCTTTAATTGCTTCGTAATATGTATTTAATGCCTGCCGGCATTTATCAATACCCTCATTTAAATAGGCCACTAACTCATTCAAAACATGTTCGGTGCCTAATGCTTCAATACGGGCTACTAGTTTTGCAACCTCATCGGGTTCATCCTTTAACGGGGTGTTAACAATAGTAGAAAATTTACCATCCGGAAAAACCTGGTTTAAAACGGGTCTTCCCGGGTTGTCTCTATCATATTGCTTGCATTTTTCAAAGGCAGAACGTACCCGATCATCCAGGTTTCTGTCGTTAAGCTGTACATTATCGTAGGCAACTTCTTTGTTTTCCTCTGCTATTAGAGTTGTTGCCTGTTTTTTTAGCAAATCGTCGTAAAAGGGATCAACGGCAATTATTAACTCCTCGGCTCCGGGAATTTGTTTGCATAAACGTTTGTGTCGTTTTACTATGCTTAAATGGATTTTTGTTGAATGACGGTCATAAAGTAATTGTGCCATGGTTCAGAAATTTTAGTATTAAACATTAAAACTTTTAAGGTTATTAGTTACCTGAAAAAAACAATGGTCTATAACTAACAGTGGTGTAAATATTGTTGAAATGTTTTTAATACAAAAACAATGTAGGTAGAAATATCACAATCGGCATAACTTTGTGCATAATCAGCACAAAAATGGGTATAATTGACCTTTTTTAATACATAATTGACCAAGAGGCTGGTTTAAAGGCCATTAAGAATCTTGTAGCAAAAGCCTGACATTCTTCTTCTAAAATTTTCTTTGTAGCTACGCGATATTGGAAGTTTTTCGCCAGATATTAAAATCACCGCCTTACTACCAGTATATATTTCTTTTATTTTGTTTATATTAACAATGTATTGCTGATGAATTCTTAAAAAGCTTGATCCTACAAGTACTTCTTCTATTTTCCCAACTTGTATGGTAATTATCTTCTCTGTTTTGTCTTCTAAATGAAAAATGCAGTTTCTCCCATCAGAACAAACATAGTTTACTTCATCAGTTAGAATAAGTTCAGCTCCTCTTAATGTTGGTAAAGCAATAAATAGTTTATTGTTCATTTGCAATTAATTTATTTGATTATCTATTATCGTAGTATCGAACCAAAAACCGCAATAAATAAACTTACCTGATAGTTTAGTTTAAAATACCTTGAATTCGTTTTTTACATGTTACTTTCAGATTTTTTTTGATGAGGGTGAAATTAAAAATCAACTAAGTATTTAAAGAAAATAGAGGTGTTACAAATGTAGTACAGGGCTATATTATTAAACACGTTTATATTTAGTTTAGGAACTTACACAGATTGAACTGTTTAACATGTAATGTTGAAATTTAAATCGGGTAACATAAACAAATTGATTTTCATGACAGTCCCCAGGGTCTGTTTTAAACGACCATCTATTCATAGCCTGTTTACTTATAATAATATGCCAACTCAGGCTGAAACTTTTACGAAACATTCCTTTTTAGTTTTCATTATTTTAATCGATTATATTGCAGATAAAGATTTGTGATTATTTTTTCATGCAACTATTTGTCGTTTCTCGAAGTCACTTTGTTAATCTTATTAACCAAGAAATTTAAAAATTATGAACAGTTTTAAACCAACGTATTTGAGAAACATTCTTTTCTTGTTTCTTGTTTTAGTATTTTCTAATTGCTCTGAAAAAGAGAATATTGAGCAAAATGAGCAAGAGAAGTATTTTTTTACTGATGATTTTGAGACAGGAGATCTCACTAAAAGTGAAAATGGGTTCATTTGGTCCGGAAATAATGTAGAAGTGGCCGAAACCCCTAATGGAACAATGGGCTTGAAGTATGTTTATGGACCTGATGAAATAGATGAAGATAGCTGGCAGGAGCAACGTTTTCATTTCGGTGGTGACTATGGCGAATTTTGGGTAAAATATGATTTATATATCCCTGAAAATTTCCATCATCGCTGTCCGGTTGCGTTAAAGTTAGAGGCTGCCGATCCTGGTATAAGTATTGGCGACACTATTATAAAAGTAACAAATGATGGAAGTGGTTACGTTTTGAAGCAGGAAGATTGGGGAGTTGTAAAATACATTGGGGAAGATACTGTTATGGTTGACCAGCTACCTGAATATCTTACTTTTCTGGATAATAACGAATTTAAAAACAAGAGAACCGGGAATATTTCAAAAGTAGCTAAAAGGCTTGGCTATGGAAACAATAATAAATTTTTCCTGGTTTGGCAGGGTGATTATGGTTCAAACAGCTCCGGGAATAGTATTGATTTTGAATATTGGTATGATAACCGGGGCAGTTCATGCCTGTCTTATTATCCTGCAAAAGATCATGGGGCATGGAGAGATGGCCATACTATTTCAGAAAATTACATTATCAATAAAGAGCAGGATTTAGGTAAGTGGATGGAAGTTATTTTTCACATAAAGGTAGCAAGTTCTGCAAATAACGATGGTATTATTCAAGTATGGAAAAATGGCGAGGAGTACCTGAATGTAACTGATTTGCCTAATTATTCTGAATTGGGCTTTAATTATTTTCAATATGGGTATCTGTTAGGCTGGTCAAACTCTGGCTTTGAGGAAGAAACAGTGATGTATATAGATAATGTTGTGTTTTCTACAGGAAAAATCTCTTCGAAGAAATAACGTTCAGAAATTTTCGAAATTATTGTGCTTATAATACCGATTTTACTTTCAAAATAGTCTAATAAGGCTTTGCCGAAATTGGACTATTTTCAAGTAGCATCGGCATTTACCATTGCATTTATATTTTAGTCTAAGACAAAATATAAATGCAATTGGTATAACTTTAAGGGATAGCATGATAGATTTACTTCTCAGTCTTGAAGCTCACAGATCCAAATATTATCATCTCGTATTTGGTTCAAATGTTTCGGAAAGAAACCTTGGTAATGCCAATGAGAAACATAATTTTAAAATCTTTGAAGACACTTTGCTTACATTCTATTGAAGAAGCCCGTAAAAGCTGCTATAAATCTCACTTTGAGATCAGTGCCAAAGGCAATGTTTATGTTCTTAATTCACATCAGTAATTATAATTGTTGGGTCATTTATTAGAATGTGCGCTTGTTATCTTAATTTACCATAATTTTCAAAGCTTTGGTTCTCTTTAAACCGATTAGTTTAACGGTATAAATCCCTGGACTTAACGGGTGATTAATTTGAATATCTTTATTTGTTATTTTTTTCTTAAGAATCAGCTTACCAGTTAAATCATATATGTGCATAAAATTGTACTCATTTGTGTTAGATAAACGAATATTTATTTGTTCATTAATAGCAGGATTGGGATATACAATAATTTTATCTGTTTCATTGTTTTTTGCAGAATGAGCTTTCGTTGCAGTAGTTACATATTCCGAAATCCCTATATTAGGCCTTTCGTCAATTTCATGATTATAATAATCGGTTCCCGAACTTATAAGTACTCCATTATCTATAGCCGGGCTGTTTTCAGTTAGCCAAAAGATATTGTTTTCCAATTTATAAAAAACCGGATCACCTACGATAGAATTGGATTCAATTGCACTAACCGATGAGTTTCCGGCTCCAAACATGTCGGCTTGTTCAATATTGTATAAATTATTTGATGCATCAGCAACTTGCCCATCGGTATAAACTGTTTGACTGACCCCGGTAAGATAAGTGATGTTGTTTTTGAAAATATCAGCACCAAATCCATTAGTAAGGCAACGAACGGGGCCAATAAAAATATTGTTATAAACATCAGCAGTGGCATCTCTAATCTGTCCTCTTTTAATGATATTGTACTTGTATGTTATGTCACTACTAACACCTGTCATTACAAAATAGTCACATGTATCACCAAAGTTTTTTTCTATTACTCCATTAAGAAAATAACCATAAATTAATATTGAAGAAGTATTGTCATGTGTTCCCTTTAAATAATTAGAGCTTATTGATACAGGTTCTGTAGCATTGCCTTCACCATTGGTACCGGTTGAATAAGTATCTACAATAATACAGAACTTATTGCCAGTGAATGTACGGTCAATATAGTTGTGCTCAACCACTGTAGTATGGGTTTGATAAGTTTGGATACCATCCCCACTAGAGATTTGTTCTGTTTGGTCGTGAAACCATATTAGATTTATACGTTCCAGTTTATTACAACTTAACTCAGTAGTGCCACTAATCAGTTTACAGAATATTCCTTCTTGCGCAATATCATAGATAGTGTTCCATTTGTGCGATGAGTTTTCGCCATCATTATTATCCGGCGAAACATCTGTTATTCCATTAGTAAGATGATGCATAACACAATGTTCAACCTTTAATGTTCCTGTGTGAGAGCTGGCATATACAGAGCCACCCCAATTCGTATAATACTGATTTGTAGAAGGGGAATGTGTTGGTGAACTTCTTTCTGGTTCAGGAGTTGTAAATTCCAGATCTCGTATAACAGGATTATGACATCCACCATAAATGCGGAAAAAAGAAGTTGTTGATTGCAGAACCGGCAATGCCCCTTCGCCATAACTGGCTGCCATAAAACCAGTGATGCCATTAACGTAAACCGTTCCACGAGAAATAGCAGTTCCACGTTTAAAAAGCAATATGGTGTTGTTGGCAGTAATACTTGGTACAATATTTAATGGATTGTTTCTTGTGCCTGTTCCATTTGTTGTTGCTTCTGTATTAATAAATGTACAGCCAGTAGCATCTAACACAGAAATAGAAATTTCAATGGTGTCGTTACTAAACCCCTCTTTTTGTATAACAGCCTTAATAATATCAATTCCTGCAGTAAGGGAGGTATTATCTTGTATAGTAATAAGGCCTGTACTATTCAATGAATATATACCATTCTTGTTTTCTAAAAGGGTGAATGATGCGGCTGTGCCTTCAGCTTCAATATTCGGGAAGGCTTTTAGGATACCCACATATTCTCCATTGGGGGCATCATCCGGAACAATAAAATTCTGGAATTCGGATAATTTTCTGTTATCATTTGCATATAAGCAAAAACTAGAAAAAATAAGTAAAGAAACAAGTGCAGTTCTCATAACGGAATTTTTAACTAGAAAAATATCAGGCTATTACTATTTTAGCAAAATAAACATTAATTACATATTTTTTACATGATG
>JBNKJW010000258.1:0-2962 GCA_050291445.1 Bacteroidales bacterium
ATTAGCTACAACTTAGCGAAGCGATATCTTCGACCAAAGGGAGAAAACTTAGCAAAGCGAAGATGTATAAGAATACTTCGAGCTGAAGCTAATGAAGTAGATGATGTGCCTCTGGCTAGCATTATAATTATTAGTTTTTTGCTATTTGAAGGTAAAGTTAATGCAAGGAAAAATTACTATTTTTTTAAAAACCTTT
Organism: Bacteroidales bacterium; assembly: GCA_050291445.1. Lineage (GTDB taxonomy): Bacteria > Bacteroidota > Bacteroidia > Bacteroidales > NBLH01 > NBLH01. The sequence goes on from JBNKJW010000258.1 coordinate 197, forward strand.
TCACTTTTATACAACTTCTTTTATGTAAATGTTTAATTTTAATTGGCTTAGGCGTTTTTCAGCGAGCCCTAATTAGGTTCCTTACTAACATCTCCTGCCCTACCCTCGACCTTTGTTTTTTCAATACGACTAATGGTGTAACGATGGTTAAATGCAGTTTAAAAGCTTAGGAGCAGCCATGTCCATTTCATTTCGGCCACCCTTTTTGTATTAAGTTTCTTATACTTCGTAATAACTTGTATCTGGGTTTGATATAAGATGAGTATATAGTCTCTCTTCTTTGGGCATCATACTTTTTTCTTTAATAAAAGTCTGCCATAAAATAATAACAATAGGATGAGCGCAATCAACAGACTATACAAATGAACGCTGAGCTTGGAGCCAAACTTTTTAGCGTCTCCTGTTTTCAAGCTGTAAACCTCACTGTTTATGTTGCTGGCTCTTGACCAACAAATAAATAAATCTGCAATTGGGAGTTTTCCAAAAATATATTTTTTTTTATTGTTAGAACTAATTGGGATACCAAATGTCTCAATCGTATTTGAAAGCAAATTTGCTGATTTAACCTCATTATAGCATTTTAAAGTACCAATTCCAACAATAGTTCCGGCAAATCCTATCCCCAATATTACAGGGCCAGAATCTATATCACCTTTCCCACTTTTTCCTTTTGGATATTCTCTAATTGCAGGAAAACCAAGGATTGACATTAAGAAATGCTTTTCATATAGCTGAAATTGCTCAATGCCAAATTCAGGTTCAAAGATAATATTCTCTTCAAAAACCTTACATTGATACATTATCTACATTTACCCATAGCACTTCAAAAACATCAATTTATTGCTGGCCAACGATTATGGAAGCTTCATGTACAAATTTCTGAGATAAAAAGCCGCTAGTCATTTTTTATCATTAAATTTGTTAGTACAAAGCCATTAACTGTATGAACCTTTTTTAACTTGAAAACAAAATAAGATGCAAAAAACGATTATCATTTTATTGAGTCTACTGTGTTTCACACAAGTATCTGCACAAATAACTCAAGACACAATTAAAACCTATGAAAACAGAGATACTACTTTGATGATTCAAAATGATACAATGAATGTTGTTGTTGATTCGGCTTACATAAGAAGACAAGAATTTATAAGAGATTCAATAATTGCCAGGGAAAAGTTTATACAAGACTCGCTAATTGCAAGGGCAAAATTTGTAAAAGACTCATTGTATCGCCGAAAAGTGATATTAGATTCGGTGACTTTTTTACAACGAGAACTTCCTCGACTTGTTGAAGCCGCCTTAAAATCTGTCAACGAAGAAATAATTATATCAACCGGGAAAGTTCATATCATTGGAGATTCAATGCTGGGTGATTTTACCTACAGGGTTTTATCGCAAAAAATTGAAAAACCTTATGCCCCCTGGAGAGCAACTATTCCATTGGATGAAATTTCCGACTTGTTTAAGATTAAAATTGATACAGTTAATAAAAAGATAATATCCTTGCGTTTACCAGACATCTATTACTCTTTTGACTACAATCCTTATAAAAAAGTAGTCAGGATGGATAGTCGTAGTACTATCATTACAAAAAAGATTGGCAATTTTTACAAATACCCTATCGATTCAGTTTTTTTTGACAGGAATGGCAGGGTTGAAAAGATAAAAAAGTACATCCATTACTATAAAGCTTCTAAAGATTATAAAAAAGGTGCTTCAGTGGCAATTGATATCGTTCAAATTAAGAATTTTGACTATTTTTCAGACGGTGTGCTGTCAAAATACAGTGTACTTACTTACTGCGATCGTTTTGGAAAAACGCCGAACAAGGAATGCCACAAGGTTACCTATTCAATTACCAGAGAGGGCAGAAAATTTATTGTTTTGCGAAAAAACGAACCAGAAAATGTTTATTCCGATGGCACTTTTACTTTTGAATTTGATAGTAATTGGGATATGAAGTTTATGGAATTTGCCGGTCGTGACAAAAAACTTAACCGGAAATGCTTTATTGAACTGAATGAAGACAGAAATGTGAGCCGATATTTATTTGAAAAAGAGGGAAGAATTCACCGGACTATTACAATAGACTACGATGACAGCCCAAATGCCAAACATAAAGTTGAAATCATCATTTATTATTTTGAAGATGATAATATTAGTTATCACAAGAAAAATATTACAACAGGTAAAAGCTGCACCAGAAATAAATTAACAATGAAATGGGGAGCATGGAGGTAATTTTTCGTTTATAAATCTAACAGAGGGAAGCGCCCGATATAGAAAAGCTTAGTTTGGGGGTTAATTTTTTGATTCATTAGCTATTTTCCAGTACCAATGGTCTTTCCAGTGTGGTAAACTTATATTAATCCATTCTACATCGCCATAAAGGCCTCCTCCGGGAATGACTGAGGCACACCACACTGCGGCACATATTGAGCATTGATAGATTCGTTCTGTTTTCCTGTTCAAAACAACCTTCAAGGTTGATTGAAATAGTTCTGTTTCTCCATCAGAAAATCGATATGAATAAACAGGAGTAGCATGGTTACAGCGACACCCCATAAACACCTTACATCAAGCATCTTACACCCCAGAAGCCAACTAATAACTAGTGTCATGTCAAGCGTTAAGTTTCGGGTAAAGTGATTTTAATTTGATGCGGGCATCTTTTGTTGTAAACCTCCAATTTATTTTCGCATCTTTATTATTTCTCGCTTCACACCAAGCTGCAACTTCTTGTTTCACTTTCTCTAAATTATCTAT
>JBNKJW010000259.1:0-39081 GCA_050291445.1 Bacteroidales bacterium
CATTGTTTTCAACCAGCTCAGGAATGATGTTGGCCTTTACTTCCTTATTAATCATTTCCAATAATTCCATTACAGATACAGGTTTCCCCAGGTTAATAAAAACCTCGGGAATACCAAGTTTTAGCCTTATTGTGGCAAAAAGCTTTACATGAATTTCCATTTTACATTTGTTTCCATTACTAAATACCCGACACTGATTTTAGCGCCGGGTATAAATATACTAATTTGTCAGAATTCTTTAATCTTGCTAAATCGCTTCAAGTTCTAGTTCCTTCATTTTTTCATTGGTTGGGATACCATCCTCATTCCAGCCCCTGATTTTGTAATATTCAGGCAAAAGCTCACCTAAACGATGTACTTTTCCTTTATTTGGCCCTGACGGGATAGGGTTTTCAAGCAATCTTTTTGGTAATGTGTCATCAGCTTTTGAAAGCCCAGCCTTTAAATTAAACAAGCGCTCCAGGTTCCAGATTCTTTCACCAGCCTGCATCATTTCGTCAACAGAATAATTATAGCCGGTTGCATTGTTTAGTAACTCAGCATAATCTGGTGCCCCTAATGCAAATGAAGTAAACAGGCATAACCCTGCTGAATCTATTACAGCTGTTAAATCCTGGAATATTTTCACCCACTCAGGTTTTCCTTTTATCTCCTGGGGATCTAACTTTTCCGGTAAACCAATTATTTCAGGAGAGATTAGATAAGCCCGAACATGGCAGCCACCCCGGTTACTTGTTGCGTAGGCCAATCCTTGTCCTTGAACACCACGAGGATCATAAGCAGGTATTTCTTGTTTTTTTACAGACATTGAAAACTCCGGGTGTCCATAGCCTTCTGCCAAACGATAAGAGCCTAGGGCCAATTTAGCCCCAATGCCTTCTGCCAAAGCCATCTTTCTGGTGTAGTATATTAATGCTTCTGAACTTCCAAACTTTAATTCAGGTCCTTTATCCAATTCCTCTTTTTTAATGAAGCCCTTTTCATACAATTCCATGGCAGTGGCAATGGTAACACCAACAGAAATTGGGTCAAGGCCAAATTCATTACACATAAAATTGGTTTGTGTAATAGCATTTAAATCCTTGATTTCGCACAAAGCGCCAAATGCCCATCCTGGTTCGTATTCGGGGCCCTCCCCTTTTTTACCCTGCGGCAATTCAACCAATCTACCACAAGCTATTGGACAAGCGAAACAGGCAACATTTTTAACAAGGTAGCCTTTTTCAACCAGCGCTTCACCACTAACCTCATCGGTATGCTCAAACTGGGCTTTCTGAAAGTTTCGAGTTGGGTACAGACCGTTTGAATTAATAATATTATCTAAAACTTTTGTTCCAAGGGCAGGTAAACCTTCGCCTGTTACACCATTTTCCTTTAGCATTTTAATCTTTTCTTTTACTGCAGCAGAAAAAGCTTTTTCATCGTCAATCAGTGTTTTGTGTTTTCCCGATGCAACAATTGCCTTTAGGTTCTTACTTCCCATCACTGCACCAACACCAGAGCGTCCTGCAGCGCGGTGTTTATCATTCATTATAGCAGCTAAGAGTGATTTTTTTTCTCCGGCCTGGCCAATACATGCAATTTTGGCAGTTTTTTCACCGACTTCTTCCATCAGAATATCTGTAGTTTCGTGTACATCTTTTCCCCAAAGGTGAGATGCATCCCGCAGTTCTACTTTTTTATCATCAATGTAAAGATAGCATGGTTCTTTTGCAATGCCTTCAAAGATTAGAACATCATAACCAGCGCCTTTTAACTTAGGGCCAAAAAAGCCACCTGAATTGCTTGAGGCAATAGTTCCTGTTAAAGGGGCTTTGGTAACAACCATGTATCTTCCGCCCGTTGGAGCTTTTGTGTAAGTAAGTGTACCTGTTGCGAAAATCAATTTATTTTCAGCAGCAAAAGCATCTACTTTCGGATCAACTTCTTGTGTAAACAACTTAGTTGCCAAACCACGACCGCCAATGTATTTTTTTGTTAATTCCTCAGCTATAGGTTCTGATTTAATTTCCTTAGTAGCGAGGTTTATTCGAAGAATTTTTTTATGATATGCCATAACTTTTTTATTTGTGATTAACCTTGATAAAAGTATTAAATAAATAACTGTTTGTCAATATGCAGAACTTTGCATATCGCTGTACTGCAGCAGATTACGCTTAAAACCCCTACTGAGTCAGTACTCTATTATCTATGCTAAAAGTAATTTTTATTCGATCCAAATAAGGTTGTTTGTGCTTTAGATGGTAGAGTGAGCGTTTAACTTCGATAAAAGCTAATTATACTTAACCGCTATCAAGAGAATGAAAAATATTATGGTATAATGCCGAAGGATTAGTATGTTAGGGAATTTTAATTTCCATTACATGATAACCATTCGGTATTAGTCTATATTCATCCTATCTCAAAATAAAAAGATGATGATATAAACTTTCTTGTAGCAATAATAAGGAAACTGATACCTATAGAGGGGGTATGGGGTATTATGATTATCAATGTATCTTTTAATAACGCCTGGGGTAATTCTTTATAATAAGGTCACTGCATATAAATAGAACGATAACGATATTTGATTCTGCAGTAGAGTATACCAACCGCAAATTGCTTTTATTCACGTTGCTTATGAGGCTAAAGGTTCTTCATTTACCCTAATCCTTTCCAGGGAGTGAAGAACCTTCTCACGAGCTTGTGAGTAAAATCAATTTGCTCCCAAAATGGAGCGGGGTAAACAAATTGATTTTCAGAACAGCTAGTTCTCAATGGTGTAAACTACCGCATAATCGTATAACAATATGAAAAGAACCATGTCTGATTATAGAGTGAGTTTTTAGTAGCCCAACTTATTCAATACTCTTCTTTTTTTGTACCGAACCGCTGTTAGTAATTGGTTTGCTTCACAAGCTTGCAAACCAAAACTGCCAGTCGATCGGCATATACAAAGACATTTTAAAATTTCAATTTACAATATTTCAAACAGGCTTAGTATAAATACCTGTTTATTAATTTAAGAAAGTTTTCTTTTTGTATTGGTTTTGATAAGAAATCATCAACATTAAAACTAAGTCTATAATCTTGTTTTTCAGGCAAATACCCACGGCTTCTTCACCATTTTTTTGCATGAATAAAATTCAACATAGGAATTTCCTCCAACAAAATTTCAATATAAAGAAAGTTTATCTCTTCATCTTCTGCCACAAGAATTTCATACTGTTTGTTATGTTTTTCCCATTCAATACTTCAAAATCGCGAGAATTTGGTGAGACAGAAGAGTAAACAAGATACTCAAGAGATTGCTTTTTCAATTCATTTTCTACTTCTAGTATCCATGGAGCTTTTTTATGTCCTCATCAGTAATCAAGAAAATTTTGCGACCACCCAGTTTTTTTTTGCAAAACATTCCTGCCATCAAACGAGCGTCTACACCATAGACATATTCCGGAACAACAAACTCTCTTGGGCTTAATTGCACGTTGTTTAAAGTTTAAAACTCATTCAATTCAGCTACTTATCATTTTTAAATTTACTACTTTTTGCTCAGTTTATAAATATTACCACACTTATAAATATAAGGTTTAATTAAAATTCCTAAATACTCTAGAAAATTAGTTTGCTGTCTGTTTAACATTAAATTGCTCAAATTCTTTAGATTATATAACTTTAGTGCCAAATTAGACTTCAAAAACAAACTAAATTTAAAAATTTGGTTTAGTAAACACTTATTTCTATAGAATGAGAAAAACTTTTTTGTTTATACTATTTTCATATTGTTTTGCAGCCCCCTATGCAATCTCTCAAGACAATTTAAACAATGAAGACTCTGTTAAATTGACAAAAGAGCTGGATGTTATACAAAGTTATTTTGATTCAAATTACGATACTGCCTATCTATTAGTAAAAAAGGCCCTAAACGAAAGCAGGAATACTGATTATCCAATTGGTAGGATTAAATTGCTTCAGATAGCAGCCCAAATTGAATACTATTATTTGAATTGTTTTGATACCAGTATTATGCATTTGAATGAAATGAGAAGTGTTTCTGAATCAATTGATTATAAAAAGGGAATTCCTTGGTTTGAACTAAACCTGGGCAATGTTTATTATTACCAGGATGATTTTGCAAAGGCCATGGAGCTTTATGAAAGTGCCATTGATAAAGCAAAAAAGATCAATGACCCTTACATTATTTCAGATGCATTGGCAGGTAAATCATCAATATTGACAACATGGAGCCAATGGGACAGTGCACTTGTTTGTCTGCACGAAGGACTTGACTATGCCTTGAGGCTAAAAAAATTGCGCTCCCAATTTTTGTTTTATGATGATATCGCATATGTTTACAAAGAGCTTGGTAATTCCGACAGTTCTTATTATTACTACCAAAAATCACATAAAGTCTCAGAATTAGGAAACAATAAGTTTGGTTTACTTATTAGCGATATAAATATTGAATTGGCTCGTTATTTAAAGGGCGAATCTGACGATCCAGTAGGGGTATTCAAACAGTTACAGCAGCGTTGCAACGAGGAGGGATTTATTCGTGCATACAAAGATGTGTGTTATATCTTATGTGATATTTATAAGAATAAAAAAATGTTTAAAGATGCCTATTTTTTATATGTAGAAACAAAACAACTTGAAGAATCCCTTGTGGGCACAGATAGGATAAGGCGGGTAGCTGAACTTGAATCAAAGTACTATCTAAGAAAGAAACAAATAGAAAATGAAGAGCTTACCAGGCAAAATGAAATTAAGAGCCTACAGCTTAAAAACCGAAGGAATATTCTTTTGTTTGTATTGTTTGCATTATTACAAGCTGTTATACTGTTAGGTGTAATTTACAGGAAATACAGGGTTATCCGTGCAAACATAAAAACGATTAAAGAGCAAGAAAGAAAAATATTTGAACAGGAAAAGGAAATTATAGAGCAAGAAAAAAAGACAATTGAACATAAGCTTCAATCTCAGGAGCGTGAAATGACTTCAAAAATGATGAAGATTTATCATCGTAACCAGTTAATTGAAAAAGTTACTGTAGAATTAAATGCCACTAAAAGGCTCATTTCTGCTATGGAGAATCCTAAAGAAATAAACAAAAAACTGCAATCTTTGGTTAATCAGCTAAAGCTTTCCTCTAATGAACAAATGTGGGAGGAGTTTGAAGCTTCATTTAAGGAAACTAATCCGGGTTTCCTGGAACGTTTAACCGCTAAGTACCCAACCTTAACACCAAATGAAATAAAATTATCCATATTCCTGGTCTTAAATTTAAGAACGAAAGATATTTCAACAATTACTCAACAAAATATAAAAAGCATAAATGTTGCAAGAACACGGTTTAGGAAAAAATTGGGACTTGATAATACTAGCGTGAACCTTACTTCCTTTCTAAAAAGTATTTAGTCTGCATTCTTGAACCTTAATAGTCAATCCTTTTCCAAAGAGTGTCGTTAAAATGCTTAAAAATTACCAGATGAGTTCATAATCAAACTTTTATACATCTCTTATTTCATTAAAAAAATCAGGCTGTAGTAATAATGTAGTACTTTTTCTGAGTGCAAAAGACCCAATATCGAAATGTAAATGACTAATATTGTAAGCGGTCAGCAACTTTGGGGAATTGTTGATCTGGTTAACCAAACTCCCCCCAAATTATTAATTCCTAAATCTAATTTTATGAGAAAAGTACTATTAATGTTTTTGTGCATTTTGTATTTCGCAAGTTATTCAAATGCTCAAACTACTATTACCGGGAGAGTGACGGATGCTGATTCGGGCGATCCATTGGTAGGTGCAAATATGCTAGTTAAAGGTACCACCACAGGTTCTATTACAGACTTTGATGGCAATTACACACTTTTAGTTGATCAATCTGACGCTATCATAGTCTTTAAATTTATAGGCTACAAGCAAAAAGAGGTTGAGCTTGTTGAGGGGCAGTCTGTTTACGACGTTCAGCTAGAGGTTGAAGCATCAGACATTGATGAAGTAATTGTTGTTGGCTACGATACGCGAAAGCGAGGTGCAGTTACGGGTGCTGTAGGGATGGTTGAAGCAGAAGCTTTTGAAGCAAAACCCGTCGCAAGTTTTGATAATTTATTACAAGGCAAAACCGCCGGAGTAATGGCTATGAGCTCATCCGGGAGACCCGGATCTGCATCAACTATTCTTGTCAGGGGGCTTACCTCGTGGAACGCAGGCAATAATCCATTGTATGTAATGGATGGGGTTTTTATTTCTGCTGGTGAATTCTCAGCATTAAACTCAAGTGATATTGAATCAGTCTCTATTTTAAAAGATGCATCAGCTACAGCAATGTACGGCTCCAGAGGGTCAAATGGGGTTATCCTTATCAGCACAAAAAAGGGGAAAAAGGGGCAAACAGAAATAATGTACCGTACCCAGTTTGGTTACAATGCCCTAGCCTCTTCAAGATATGAAATGATGAATACGACCCAGCTTCTTGATTTTGAAGAGTACATGAGTGTTAGAACACCTGGCACTTATAATAGGGACTCATTGGAAAAAATCAACACCAACTGGCGCGACGCTATTTTAAGAGATACTAAAATGCAGTCTCATGAATTGTCAGTAAGAGGTGGGAGTGAAAAAACTTCATTTTATATTTCCGCTGGGTATTATGAACAGGATGGTATTGTCCCCCGTTCTGATTTTAAACGATATTCTGCAAGAGTAAATATTGATCACAAGGCAAATGACTGGTTTAAGTTTGGAAATACCATAGCAGCTAGTTATGAAAAAGATAATGACGCTCCTACCGCAGACAATGGTTTTAAGAATAACTTTTACAACCCCAGTTGGGCAGCTTACTGGATAAAACCTTATGCTCAGCCCTATAATCCGGATGGAAGTTATAGTAGTGATAATATGAAAAGGTCTAGTCCTTTAGAAAACTGGGCGTTAAATAAAAGATATAAAAATACGGTGAAAGCTGTAGGCAGTTTATATGCTGAGATTGAGCCTGTTAAAAACCTTAAAATTAAAAGCACAATTGGTGGAGATTTTACCGATTTTAATTATTATCGATGGAGGAACCCAAATAGCAACTGGGGTGCTAGCTGGGGAGGTGTAACAAACAGGTTCTTTTCAAGAAACTTCCGTTTAACAAATAGTAACCTTATCTCTTACAATTATCAGGTCGGCGAGCATTTTTTTAGCCTGCTAGTGGGGCAGGAAATTGTAAGTTTCAGTCGCGAAACAATGGGTGTTCAGGCAGAAGGGTTTGCTAATGATAAATTTGAGGTGCTTGATGCAGCATCTGACGTAACAGGTTGGGAAGGTGAAAAACAGGAGTATAGTGTATTATCCTATTTTTCAAAACTAAACTATGTATTTAAAGACAGGTATCATCTTGATGCATCGTTTAGAAGAGATGGTTCCTCCCGTTTTGGAAAAAATAACAGGTGGGCTAATTTTTGGTCAGTTGGTGCCATGTGGAACATCCTAAACGAACCTTTTATTGAAACAGGTGTTATAACAGATCTTAGGCTAAAAGCAAGTTATGGGATTACTGGTAATTTTAATATTGACAACTACAAACACCTGGCTTTGTATAATTTTACACTAACTTACAATAATTTAAACGGTAGTGCCCCAAGTTCACCAGGTAACCCAAACCTTACTTGGGAAAAAAGTTCACTTACAAATATTGGGGTCGATATCGCACTGTTAAACAAATATCGTATAGGAGTTGAGTTGTATAGCAAACTAACCACCGATATGCTGTTTGAAGTCCCTTATTCTTATACCACAGGCTTTTCAGATGGTTGGGACAATGTAGCCTCAATGTCCAATAAAGGGATTGAAGTCAGTATAGATGTTGATATCATAAAAACAAGCGACTTTTTATGGAATTTCAACACCAATTTTGCCTACAATAAGAATGAAATTACCGAATTATATGGAGGTTTGGATGAAATGATAAATCATAAAAAAGGTTCTCTACGAGTTGGAGAAGCTGCCGGTACGCATTATACTGTAAGAGCTGCCGGTGTAAACCCGGCAAATGGCGAGCCATTGTATTTTGATAAAAATGGAAATGTAACAAATGTCTACTCTACAGCCAACGAAGTGTTTCTTACCGGGAAATCATTTATAGCACCTTGGACTGGTGGTGTAACAACGTCACTTTCGTACAAAGGGTTGTCATTATCAGCGTTTTTTACCTGGGCAAAGGACAAATACATGGGCAATAATCTCAGATATTTCCACGAAAACCCTGATGGCATTAGTGGGCTTAATTATTCAACCCGCATGCTTGATCACTGGAAACAACCAGGCGATATAACTGAAATTGCCCATCCAAGTTATTCATATCATTGGGATGATCGAATAATTGAAGATGCTTCGTTCATCAGGTTCAAGAATATTACAATATCGTACAATTTACCTCAAAAGTGGCTTGAAAAAACAAAAATAATTAAAGGAGTAAAAATATATGCACAAGGACAAAACCTTTTGACAATTACAAATTATAGTGGTACCGATCCAGAGTATTATGGTGCCTGGGAAATGGCCAGCTATCCACAATATAAAGCCTATACTTTTGGTCTAGATGTTAAATTCTAAAGAAAAAATTATGAAAAAAATATATTACATATTATTCCTTTTAACAGTTATTTTTCAAAGTTCCTGTAAAAAAGATTTCCTGGAAAAGTATCCTTATTCTAAAGTGGCAACTGAAAAATCCATTACCTCTGTTGAAGATGCCCAAGTGGCATTGGTAGGAGTCTATTCAGGCTTTACCCCTGAAGCATATTATGGCAGATATTTTACGGTTTTGCCAGATGTAATGTCTGACGAAGTATTGTCTACTATTGGCTATACAAACCAATTAGGGACTTCCTACAAGTGGGAATTTTCTCCGGGTGATGATTATATTAATGACATGTGGGCCCAAATGTATTCAGTTATTACTCGTGCCAACAACATTATTAATGTTATTGATGGATTTGAAGGTGAAGCTTCAGATAAAAACCAAATTAAAGGAGAGGCATTGCTAGCGAGAGCAATAGCTTACTTTGACTTAGTTCGTTCTTATGCCGTAGCATACAATTCTTCAAGTTCATCAACAGATCTGGGTGTGCCTGTAGTTTTAGAATATCAGATAGGACAACCTGCCAGAAATACAGTTGAAGAAGCTTATCAGCAGATATTATCTGATGCATTAACAGCTAAAGATTTAATGATTAATCAATCTGTAGATGATGTGTTTCTTACACCAGCAGCAGCTGATGCATTTTTGGCAAGGGTATATCTGTATATGCAGAACTACACAAAAGCTGCAGAGTTTGCAACTTACGTGATTGATGATTATGGTTACGAATTGGCTAATCAATCAAATTATAATGATTTGTGGCTTAACGATACCGGCAATGAAATAATCTGGAAAATTTCCTACACTCTAACAGATCAGCTACGTTCAGGGCCAGGGTATAATTATTATGATTTCTCTCAAAATCCAACCAATGCAGATTACATACCTTCTGATCAGCTTCTTAATTTATATGATCAGGTAAATGATATAAGGTATAGTTCATTTTTTAACCAGGTAGATATTGACTGGATCGAAACTGTTTGTACTAAATACCCTACAAACCCCGAATTTTCAACGCCAGGTAATAATATGATTAAAGTATTTCGACTTTCAGAAGTATACTTGATCAGAGCTGAAGCGTTAGCAGAACTTAATAAAGATGAATTGGCTATGTCTGATTTGAATATTCTCAGGCAACACAGAATTGTGGGTTACACCGATGAAAACCTAACAGGGAAAGTATTAAAAGATGCAATATGGACTGAAAGATTAAAAGAACTATGTTTTGAAGGACACCGATTTTTTGATTTGAAGCGTAAAAGTTTAGGGTTTACTCGTCAATCCAAGGCCAATACCAACCCAGGGTTTAATGAATTAAGTATTAGCCCTAATAATCACCGGTGGGTTTGGCCAATACCACAGCATGAGATTAATGCCAATCAAAACATGGTGCAAAATCCAAATTATTAAAATAAAATTATTGAATTATGAAAAATACAATATGGCTTACTTTAGCAATTATTATAATATTTCTGAGTGCCTCTTGTGAAAAAGAGACGTTCTATTTCGATAATAGCAATGCATTGGTTGCTTTTGAAAATTCGGAAGCTTCTATAACAGAAAATGAACAAATAATTAAAATTCCTGTGACTCTTGTAGCCACTGCCGGGAGTGCAGTTACCGTGGAATTTGATTTTGCTGACACTCTGAATTCAGAGCTAAACCTAGCTACTGAAGGAAAAGATTTTGAGCTGATAAATTCATCTAAAACTTTAACCTTTGAAAAGGGAGTTGGAATTGACACCATAACCATAAAAACCATTGACAATGATTTAGCGGATGGGAATAAAAATGTATGGATTGTAATAAAAGGTAATTCGGCAGGGTACAACATTGGCTATGCTGAAGGGGCAAACTCAGCCAAGCTTTTATCAATAATTGATGATGAGCATCCTTTAAGTAGTTTTGTGGGCTCATATTATAGTGAATGTACCCCAATATGGTGGGGTGCTTATTGGTGGAATTCAGTAGTCAATGTAGATCCTGACGACCCTAACGGACTGCTGATTAGCGCATTTGGATGGAGTAAACAACCCTACGGAGATTTTGTTGTTAAAGCCACTGTTGATATTGATGCAGAAACAATTACAATTGCTGCCGGACCTACCCAAATAGCTGAAGCCTATGGAGACGGGTATTATCATGCTTTTTGTGTAGGAGATCCAGCTACCATGGGCCCTGACGGAAACAATAATTACGGAAAACCGATGGAGGTGCCACTTGTGGGTACCTATACTACCAGTACAAGTGGCAAATATGTCTTTGCTTTCCAAAATTGGGGCGTAAAGTGGATGGCACCTGATGGTACTTATGATGGCAACTGGTGGTGGGAGTTTGTTTCCTCATCTACAATGACACAAGAATAAATTTTCGCGTGAGTAGTATTTAGGTTAATATTCCTTGGTTTCTATGCCCATCCCTGATAGGTGGGCATTTTAACCTTAGGAATGCTTTAATGCTCCATAATATTATATAAAGTTTTTCACTGTTTGCTTTATTTATAAATTATAAATTCAGAAATTTGAGTCAATAGCACTTTAATAAAAAAATCTATTATGAGAAAAATCTTGTTTTTATCAATACTCTATTTTTTTGTTCTTTCCTGCTCTAAGGAAACAGATGATGGAGTATTACCCCAAAAAGAGGATAATGTTGCCCCTGTGGCCGATTTTGTTTATACTGATAATATCGATGAGTTTATTTTGGAAGAAATGGCGACCGATCTTGATGGTGATGAACTATCATTTCTTTGGAGTTGCAGTTCTGAAGCTATTTCTTTTAACAGTACTAAAAAAGCAACAACTACTTTTTCCATTCCTGATTTTGGCGAAGCTCAAGATGTAATTATAACCTTAAGAGTAAGTGACGGTATTGATACAGTTACCACAAGCAAAACAATTACAATTCCGGAACTAACGAAATCAAGAAAGTGGGGGCTTGGAGTAACAATTTCAGAAGAAGTTAGTAATAACGTTGATTACGACTGGTACGTAGATCAGGGAAATACAGGCCCATATTCCTATTCTAATTGTGGCCCTGCATCTGTTACCATGGCTGTAAAATGGGTTTATCCAGATTTTTCAGCAACCTGTGAAGATGCCAGGGCAACTTATCGTCCTGATGGTGGCTGGTGGTACACAGATGACATCACAAATTACCTTGACAAATCAGGAGTTAGCAACTATACCATACCAATTACTACAATTGATGTGTTAAAAAATGAATTAGATAAAGGAAATATACTGATCGTTAATCCTGATATGTACTATATAAGGTACCAGGCAAATGCAAAACATCATATTGATAGATTCTATAGTGCTGATGAACCTGACTGGGGGCACTTTATTATCCTTAAAGGATACAAGGTGGTTGATGGTAATACATTTTACGAAGTATATGATCCATATGGGATTAACAAAACATATAGTGATGGAAGCCCTAAAGGAATAGATCGTTATTATAGGGCTGAAGATATTGATAAAACAACAGGAATATGGTGGGATTATGCAATTATTATAAGTAAAAGCTCGTAAAATTGACCTGCTTTTATTCAAAAAGAAAATTAGAAAGGATGCAAATTTGCTATCTTCTGTATGATAAAAAATATTTATTAAACGAAAGTATCGATAAAATTCAGGTTGAAATAGTTGATTGAGAGGCCTTCTTGTAATGAGAAGGCCTCTTTTGAAAAAAGGAAAACGTAAAAGGTGTTAACAGATTCAATTGCAAACTCTGTAAATCACGACCATGTTTACCAGCTGCCTTTAAATAACAGAATTAATCCCCCCAATAAATTACGAAATAATAATTGTTATGAAAAATCTCTTCAATTACTCTTTATAAAAAGAGTCGTAACAACTACCACTATTGTTTTGTTAATTTTTCCCAAACATTGGGTCAGTCACTGCCTCAGCAACAGCCAAGGCAATGACCATAGGCTGGAACCTTGGTAATTCTCTTGAAGCAACTGATGGTGAAACAGCGTGGGGCAACACATAAACAACCCAAAAGCTTATAAATGCTGTAAAAGCTGCTGAGTTCAATACTATGCGAACACCCTGCGTTAAGCCAAACAAAGTAAATCTTCTCTCTGTTGATTGGTAGCCTGAGCTTGTCCTTAAGAAATTTGTAAACCATATTTCCTAGTTGTTTTGCTGCCTGTGGTGTCTTTGTGTAAAGACTGAAATCATCAGCATAGCGGACAAACCGAATTTCCTTCTTTTCCAGAAATCTGTCCAGTTTGTGGAGCATGATATTGGGAAGAAGTGGACTAATCGGGCTGCCTTGGGGCACCCCCCTCCGCCGCAAAGCGTGCATTTATGACCTGTAAAACTGCTTGTTGGAGCAGACGGTCTGTTGCAGTAGGGATTCAAAGCAACCTTGTTTTCCCTTTACTTTTAAGGATTTACGCCCTCTGAAACTTAGCGCCAGCGATCTGTGTAACCAAAGGGAACTAAAACCTACAGTTGCACAATCTGTTTTGGTGTTCTGGAAATAAATTTGCATTTTTCAAACTTATCGAAGCAATCTCATGACCGAAGGGAATAATTTATTCAGAACTTACAGATGTGTGCACTGCCAACCATGCAGAAAACACACAAAATGTAAAAAACATAGCACAGAGATGCTGAAATTGAAAGTAATTACACAAAATATAACTAGTCACGGTTTGATAGGCTGGAGCTCTGAAGAGTGCTGCATTTCTCACACAGACCATTGACGAGAATTAAACAATAATGCCAAATTAGAATAGTTTATGACAATTATTTCAGACGTAAATTTTACTATTATTTTTGACCTACTAGGAACATTCGCATTTGCATTAAGCGGCATAAAGTTGGCTTCAAGTAAGAATATTGATTGGTTTGGTGCATATATTATTGGATTAATAACTGCGATTGGAGGTGGGACAATGAGAGATTTATTACTTGATGTAAATCCATTTTGGATGCATGATGCTAAATATTTAATTACGACCGGAGTAGCTTTGTTTGCAGCATTATTGTTTAAAGAAAAGCTATTTAAATGGAGCAATACTTTATTCCTGTTTGATACCATAGGTCTTGGATTATTTACCATTATTGGTATAAGCAAAAGTCTTGATGTTGGGCTACCTTTTTGGGTATGCATAATAATGGGTGCGATAACAGGTGCTTTAGGTGGTGTCCTCCGGGATGTTTTAATTAATGAAGTTCCGCTACTTTTTCGTAAAGACATATATGCTTTAGCGTGTATTGCCGGAGGAATAGTTTATTTTGCTTGTTACAAATTCGAAATCCTAAACCCTTTGTCGGAGATGATTGCTGCATTGACAGTAATCTTTATAAGAATAGTAGCAGTAAAATTTCATCTTCAATTGCCAATATTATCTGCCATAAATGATAAACATCATAAAATAACAAAATGATCAGTAACACCCACAGTTGCACAAGGCCTATAACTCAATATGGGCTACAAGGTAAACTGAATGGATCGAGCCTTGCGAAAACCCGCCAAATCCTTGATTTAGCTAAAAAAAGAAAATATAAAATAAAACCAACGATCTAGCTATATACTTATCGGAAATTCTGTATTTTTGTTCCCAGACTAAACATAGGCTGGCATTATCAAATATATTGTTTCTTACTAAAATATTGAGTCTATGATGGAAATAAACCTAAAAGGTAAAACCATAGCAGTACTTCCATTTGTAAATATTAGTGCAAACGTTGAGAATGAATATTTTTGCGATGGCATTACTGAAGAAATTATCAATGCACTAGCCAGAATCGAACAATTAAAAGTCATTTCCCGAACATCGTCTTTCTATTTTAAAAACAAAGAAATAACGCTAAAGCAGATTGCTGATCAGTTGAATGTTGAAGTCATACTTGAAGGTAGTGTGCAAATTGCATCCGATAAATTGAGAATTACGGCTCAATTAATTCAGGCAGCTGATGACATTCATTTCTGGGCGGAATCATGGGACAGAAAGCTGGAAAATATCCTGGAAATTCAGGATGAAATCAGCCTTTTAATTGCGGACAAGCTCCGGGAGCAGTTTGGACACCTGGAAATTAAAGAACATTTAATAGAAAGTAAAACCGTTAACCTTGATGCTTACAATTATTATCTGAAGGCAAGATATCATTTCAATAAGTGGAACCCTGAGGATGTAAAAACTTCTATTGAGATATTTAACCGGGTAATTGAAATCGATCCTGATTTTTCGGAGGCGTATGTCGGACTGGCGGATGCATATAGTTTTATGGCAACAACACAATTTATGCCCCCCGAAAAAGCATGGAAAAAGACAGTCGAGTACACACATAAAGCATATACATTAAATCCTGAAAATGCTGGTGTGCATTATTTGTTGGCAAACCTATCCTTTTTTACTGATTGTAATTTTGCGGATTCACATCAGCATATTTTAAAATCTCTCCAACTAAAGCCAAGTTACCCGGAGGCGCAACAATACATAGCTTTTCTCTACCTTCTTTCCGGCGAAATGGAAAAGGCTCACCATCATTTGCAATTTGCATTAGGTATAGATCCTTTAAACCAGGAAACACTTTTTTACAAGGCTTATTATCATTATCGGACTGGGGAATTTGAAAAAGCAATGACTGTTTTAGAGGAATTACTGAAAAAAAATCCCAAAAATATTCCTGCTTTTGTAGTTCATTGCTATTGTATGCTTTTTCAAAAAAAGTATGATGAACTACTGCAGAGAATTGAAAATGTGCCTGAAAAAATATTAATTCCGCATGAGCAACTGGGAATCCGTTGCCTTACTAACATATTAAAAGGGGATAGAATAAATGCTGGTGTTCAATTAAAAAAGTTAGAGAAAGAAGCTGAAAACCCGGCAGCTTTCCAGGCACACTCATACCTGTTTCTGGCTTATGCAAATCTTCGAAAGTTTGATGAGGCTTTTAAGTTATTGGAACGTTCGTTAAAAATGAAATCTTCGGTATTGCTTTTAAGTTATTCCGATCCGCTTGTAAATGGTTTGGTGGACGACGAAAGGTATGTAGGTTATCACAAAAAAATGTACGGACACCTACCTCTCCAAAAAATAGTAACGAAAAAAAAGCCCTTGCTCGATAAAAAAACTGCAACTGAATTAGCCAGTAAAGTACTGGATTTTGTGGAAACCGAAAAGCCATATTTAAATCCATCTGTTTCCTTGCGTGATTTAGCCAATCAAGTTGAAATTCACCCGAATCAACTTTCATGGTTGTTGAATGAATATGTTGGGAAAAAGTTCAACGAATTTATAAACTATTACCGTTTGGAACATTTTAAAGAACTGGCAAAAAATCCTGAAAACGCACATATTTCTATCATCGGACTTGCATATGAAAGCGGTTTCAATTCGAAAACCGTTTTTAATACCTTCTTCAAAAAAGAGTTAGGAATAACGCCTTTAGAGTATCTGAAAAACTCAGATCAAGAAAAAAACAGTTCGCATTTATAAATCCGGATTCATTTTTAGTTTTTCAGAACTTCTTAACCATTGCTTGCGCGTAGATTTGCTTTCGAAAACATTTTTACAATGAAAATTATGGAAGCAAATACAATGAAAGCAGTTATAGCAGAGGGATACGGTAATCACGAAGTAATAAAATTAAAAAATATTGCTATTCCAAAACCAAAAGAAAACGAAGTTTTGGTAAAAGTTCATGCCTGTTCAGCTACCAGAGCTGATGTTATGATGCTCTCTGGGAAACCCTATTTTAGCCGTTTGTTTATAGGAATCAGAAAGCCAAAACATTCCATTCCGGGAACTGGATTTGCCGGAGTGGTAGTAGAAGTAGGTTCAGGAGTTTTAAACTTTACTATAGGAGATGCTGTATTGGGTGAGACTACATTAGGGTTCAGCACAAATGCCGAATATGTAACTGTTCCGGAAGATGGTGTAATTCTTCATAAACCAGAGAATTTATCTTATGCCGATGCAGCTCCATTTTGTGATGGCCACCTGACCTCCATTAATTTCCTTAAAGAAATAGGGAATGTTAAACCAGGACAAAAAGTTCTGATTAACGGAGCTTCTGGAAGTCTGGGAATGGCAGCTGTTCAACTGGCAAAATATTTTGGAGCTGAAGTAACGGGTGTTTGCAGTACTGCAAATGTGAGGCTGGTAAAATCCTTAGGAGCCGACCATACCATCGATTATAAAAAGGATGACTTTACAAAATCTGAAAATCGCTACGACATAATTTACGATACCATTGGAAGTAGCTCATTCAGAAAATCCAAACGCATATTAACGAATAAAGGAGTATACATATCACCGGTACTAAAATTTTCACTGCTTTTACAAGTGATTCGTACTTCAATACTTGGCAGTAGAAAAGCAAAATTTGGTGCATCAGGCTTAAAGTCAGATGGCGAGCTCCGTGTATTGCTTTCAGAATTGTTGGAGATTTTTAAATCCGGAAAACTTAAAACAGTTATTGATCGTCAGTTTCCTCTTGAGAAGGTAGCTCATGCACATCAGTATATTGCAACAGGGCATAAAAAAGGAAACGTGGTAATTATTGTTGAATCATAAAAACAGAAGACATGAATAAAAAGGAAAAAAATGCTGGATTAGTTGCTGGTATTTCTCTTATTATAATGGCAATAGCAGCAGGATTCTCATATGGATTTGTTCACACTAGCCTGGTGGCAGAAACGCCATTGGCAACCGCTCAAAATCTGGCTGACAATAGTGAATTGTTTTTAGCGGGAATAGCAGGATGGATCGTAATTATTAGTACAGATTTAATTGTATCCTTTTCTCTTTGTACATTTTTTAAATCTACTAATCAAAAAATATCGATGATAACTGCTGGTATACGTTTGATTTATACCGTCTTTTTGATTTTGGCAGTATATCAACTGGTAGCTATTCATTTCATTGAACAACCAACTGTTTTTGCGAATGATATTGCAGAATTATTGGGATACTTTGAACAGATATGGTCGTTTGGGCTTATTCTTTTTGGCCTGCACTTGATCGGTTTAGGTTATTTATCAATAAAGTCAGCGTATGTCCCCAGAGTCTTAGGGTACTTACTTTGCCTTGGAGGTGTTATCTATATCATTATCCATGCCGTAAAGCAAAGCTCATTATTGGATATCAAAACAGTTCAGAGTTTAGAAAATGGATTGGCCTTACCCATGGCTTTGGGTGAAATGTTGTTGGCCTTTTGGCTGATATATATAGGTTTAAAGAAAATAAAACCCAAAAATAATCGGGCAACAGAGAAATTTACAGCATTGAATTAATTATAGTTTGTAAAATTTAAAATCAATTAATTATGAAAAAAATAATCACGCTTTTATTAATTCTTGTCTTTTTGCAAGCAAGCTATGGACAAAACCATATAACTAAAGGAGACAGCCTGAAAAACATAGGGCTTCTTATGCCTGCATTAATGGAATACGGAGGAGCAATGATGCAGAATCCTTCTGCTGAAATATCATATAAATTAGCATCAACGTCCGCACTTTTATGGACTTCTCATATGAGAGATACTGCTTTCTATTTCCTAAACTATGCACTCCATGATGATTCAACATTAGAGGCATTATACAATCCTGAGTTCTTAAGTTTAATTGATGACCCAAGATGGGAAAAGATTAATGATGCTCAAATTAAAAAATATGAAGCTAAAAATAGTGCTGTAAGAAATGAAGCATTTGCCAGAGCACTTTTCCGAATGATTATTAAAGATCAGGGATTGATGTATGCTGGAAATATTGAAAGAAGAAAATATATGCAAAATGGCGGTTATTTTAGCACACCTGCAATTTTCCCTGTACTTGCCATGGAGGAAAAGAATAAGAAAGAAAATGAGGATATGTTGCTGAATCTTCTTGATAAATATGGATGGCCAACTGCATCAGAGGTTACTGAATATGCAGCTGCCGGGGCCGCACTTATCATCAATCATGCAAGTCATGAACTGCGATCCGGGTATTTTCCCATGCTGGAAGAGGCATTTAAGAAAGGAGAAGCGCAGCCATTAAGATATGCTAAGATGAAGGATCGAATATTAGTAGAAGAAGGAAAAGAGCAAATCTATGGAACCCAGACTAAATTCGAGAATATGACTCGTGTACTTTATCCGATAGCAGATCCGAAACACGTAGATCAGCGCCGGGCAAAAATTAGATTAGGCCCCTTAGGTCCTTATTTAAAGGAGAAATTTGATATCGATTGGCAGGTTCCTCAGGCCAGCAATTAATGACAGCTTATGGAATGAATTAATAGGACAGAAAATTCTAAAGTGGTAGAGAGATTTTAATGATGGTTATGGTGTCGATATCAATGGATTAATTCATTACTCAAAAGCCAGTTAGAAAAAACTATGCATAATTTAAACCCTTTTTAATTATGAATAAACTGAATTCAATTTACATCCAAATATGGTTAACCTTTATTTCAATAAATGCTTTTACTCAAAACAAATCGGCTAACACAGACATACTGAAACCTCTTACAACCGAAAGTAAAATTATTATTGACGGAAAATTAAATGAAACTATTTGGCAAAAAACAATATTCTTAAATGAATTATATGATGAAAATGGTAAATATGACAATACAGAAACTCTATTTACTTATGATGCAGATAATCTGTACGTTGCTTTCAGGTGTCACATAAACGACACCTCTAAACTAAACAAAGAGTCTTTAGATAAGGACAACGAACTAATGTTAACCAATGACTGGGTTGCATTTTGTGTTGATACTTATGATGATGGAATCAATGCATATGCATTTCTTGTAGATGCTGCCGGCAATGAATTGGATGGTGCTTTAAATCCGCCAACAAGGGATTTGTCATTTTCTTTTTCCTCAAAATGGACTTCTGCAGTAGAAGTAAATCAAGATGCATATACTGTAGAAATGAAAATTCCACTTGAGAAATTACCCATAAGGTGGAACAAGGACAGTGTGACAATGGCCATTCAAATTATCAGGAACGATAAACAAAACAAGAGAATGGTTCAATGGCCGCCGACCAAAAATATTAGAAAGTATCAAACCATAGTTCTACATGAAATAAACCAAACACATCCTCAAAATTTGTCAGGAGTAAATATTTCAGACAGGTTAACTTATAAAAAATCAAAAATTGATGTTACCACCTTGTTGGGAAGATGCCAGGGTGGGGATGCCTCAGTAATGGACTATTTAATATTCAAGAAGAGGGATATTAGTGGGGCTGAGCATCCGCAGATCCTTCATTACAACATGCAAACAGAAAGGGTTAAGAGAATATTTGAAAACACCTTGTATTTCAAAAAATTAAATACAAATATAGACTTCGAAACCATGTTAGAAAGGTCCCAGACTACAGCATTTATTGTATTGCGAAATGATACCATAATTTACGAAGACTATTTTAATGGTTTTAATAAAGATTCCATATTCACATCATTTTCAGTTGCCAAATCATTTGTTAGTACACTGGTAGGATTGGCTATTTCAGATGGATATATAAAAAGCGAAGATGATAAAATAACAGAATATCTACCTGAGTTGATGAAAAAAGATACACTTTTTTCAAAAATCACCATAAAAGATTTATTAAGTATGAGTTCAGGACTTGCTTATTCACATGCAGGTTTTCCTTCAGATGATGAGTTTACCTATGTAGCTCCCGATTTAAGGAAAACCACTCTTGATCATGTCCGCATCTCGGAGCAACCAGGAAAACATTGGCTTTACAATAACTATAACCCTTTATTACTGGGTATGATATTGGAACGAACTACTGGCAAACCAGTTGCTAAATATGCAGAAGAAAAATTATGGAAAAAAATGGGAGGAAATAATGCAAGTTGGAGTCTTGATGAACATGGTTTTGAGAAAATGGAAAGTGGTATAAACTGCCATGCATACGATTATGCAAGATTTGCTTTAATTCTGCTTAATAAAGGCAAATACTATGATGAACAAGTATTTCCTGAAAGCTGGATAAAAAAAGCAACACAACCACAAGAAAAACCAAAGGGATATTACGATAATCTTTTAAAAAATAATACCTATTACAACTATCTCTGGTGGGGAAAATTCCGTGATGGACAGGAAAATGCCAATGACTTTTTTGGGATGGGAAATAAAGGTGAATATGTTTATGTCTGTCCACAGAAGCAGCTTATTATGATAAGACTGGGGTTTGAATATGGTTTCACTCCCGGATCGCTTTCATGGCCAGATATGTTTTATGAATTTGCTACACAGTTTTAGTTATACTAACAGCGGTTCGGTATAATATCAAATTAGTGAGTAATTATAAAAATATAAACAACGCAACTAAAAACATTAACGCATTGTTTTATTGACACTTATGTTTATTTGCCGATATAGAAAGTTTTTTATTTTTTGAAATAAGTATTAACAATGTTTTACATAAATGCAAACTCTAAAAAAGTTAAAAAAACAAAAGGAATGACAATTTATCATTTTAAAGACGACTTGATTAATTGACACACCCAGGTTTTCGATAGAATAACCGTAATGAAGTATTTAAGGTTTATTTAAAAATACGTTTGGTAATCAAGTAGACGGCTGACGGCAAATTGAGCTAGTGCGCCTTTACTCGCTTTGCTTCGTGAGAACACTTTATTAAGCTCACACCACCGTATACTTCGATAAGTAGGGCTCACTGAAAAACGCCTAAGCCTATTAAAATTAAATGTTTACATGAAAAAAGTTGTGAAAAAGTGCAAAGAGTTAAAAAAAAGCAATTTTTCCTTGCATTAACTTTATCTTCAAGTAACAAAAAACTAATGATTATTATGCTAGACAGAGGCACATTATCTACTTCATTAGCTTCAGCTCGAAGTATTCATATACATCTTCGCTTTGCTAATTTTTCTCCCTATGGTCGAAGATATTGCTTTGCTAACTTGTAGCTAATGCACCTCTGACTTTTTCAGCAGGCCCTATTTACACAACTTAAGAACCCGCTAAGCGGATAATTCCAACCGCCATTTAAGATGTGACTCAACACGAACCTTAGGCTAGAGAGCTTACGACCAATTGGGAGTAACATTGCTTTTTCATGAGCATTAGCAAGTAACAATTAAGTCCCAAACCTTTAGCTCATGCGTAGCATAATTTTTCGGGTTAATACGCTAACTCGCGTTGCAACCTAACTGTTGTTACTGTAGTTTTGCCATCCCTCAATTAAACACATTGAGGCTTCGCCTCCAATAAGCTTACCTGCTTTAAAAGACACTTTACTTACTAAAATCATCACTTCCCATATTTATTTCTAATTCGTTTTAACTATTCATTTTTTTTTGCAAAAGAATTATTAACGCATTTAAAATGAGTAGAATGAAAATTAGAAATGTAGTACCTGCACTCGCTCTAATTATTGGGTCAATTATAGGAACAGGATGTTCTAATAAAAGCTTTGAAGAAGAGTCTACAGCTATCAGATACGTTAAAACCATTGCTGTGGAGGATAAAGAGCATGTAGCAACGGAAACTTTCCCAGGGGTGTTAAAAGAATCTGATGAAGTAAAGCTATCGTTTCGTATTGCAGGTCCAATTGATAAATTGCCTGTTAAAGAAGGACAGTTTGTTAAAAAAGGAGAACTATTAGCACAAATAGATCCCAGAGATTATAAGTTGCAGTACGAAGCAACCTTAGCAGAATACGAGCAGATTATAGGAGAAGTAGGGCGTTTAGAAAATCTATATGCAAAAAAGAACTTAACTGAGAACGATTATGACAAAGCAATATCAGGGAAGAAACAAATTAAAGTTAAGTTAAATGCTACAAAAAATGCATTGAACGACACGCGTTTAGTAGCTCCTTTTGATGGATATGTACAAACTGTTTTCGTGAGCAATGGTGAAATTACTGATGCGGGTATGCCGGTAGTTTCTATTGTAAATTCATCTTCATTAAAAGTAGAAACTGCTATTTCGCCTGGTATTTACATAAAAAAAGATCATATCTCTGAATTTTATTGCACAAATAGCAATTATAACGGACAGAAATTTCCATTAACACTTTTAGGTACTAATACTAAAACTGGCATTAATAAATTGTACAAAATGTCCTTCTTATTAGAATCCTCAAAAGATTTTGTACTAGCACCAGGAATGAATGTTGAAGTTCACTTTTCTTATGATGCAAATAAAAAGAAGGAGATTTCTATTCCTTTAAGTGCATGTTTTGAAAAAGATAATGCAACCTATGTGTATACTTATAAAAGCGGACAGGCAGTTTCAACCAAAGTTAAAGCTGGAATGGTTTGCCGAGATAACAACATTATCATTTTAGAAGGGCTACAAACCGGTGATATTGTAATTACTGCAGGACATTCACAGATTAGCAATTACCAGCAAGTAAAGTTGCTTAGCAAATAACCACTTAAGTAATAATAAGCAAAACATACACATAATGAATATCACTCAATTTGCATTTAAACAGAATAGATTGGTTTATTTCTTCTTATTTGCATTAATAGCAGGTGGAATTGGTGCTTACATGAAAATGAGTAAGTTGGAAGATCCGGAGATCAAGGTTAAAACAGCGTTGGTGGTAACTCCTTATCCGGGAGCATCAGCACAAGAAGTAGAACAATCTGTAACAAAAATATTAGAAAGAGAAATACGAACCCTATCTGGTTTAGGTGATGTAACCTCACGTTCATTACCTAACATGTCAGAGATTACTGTGAATTTGGGAACAACTGTAGATGAAAGCAAAGTTGAACAAATATGGGATGTATTAAGAAATAAAGTAAGCGACGCTAAAGCGAGTTTACCTGGGGAGGTAATGGCTCCTATGATTTTTGATGACTTTGGCGATATGTATGGCTTGTTTTATGCCATGACATTTGAAGGGTTTTCATATGACGAAATGCGTAAATATGCTCGCGAAATAAAAGATAAACTTTTAACCATTGAAGGAGTAAAAAGAGTTAACCTTAATGGAGAGCAACAAGCAACTATAGATATTAAGATGCCTGTTGACAGGTTCGCAAATCTTAAAATCTTTCCTACTGATATATTAACAACACTCGAAAATCATTTGGGCATTGTTTATCCGGGCGATTATTTATCCAATGAAAAAAGTATTAGAGTTTCGGTAAACAAACAATTAAATTCTGTAGTAGATATTAGAAACCTAACCATTTCGGATAATGAAGGCATGCAATATCGCTTAAAGGATATTGCTTCTGTTGAGAGAAGTTATGAAGAGACTCCGTTCTCAAAAATGTTTTATAATAATTTGCCATCTATAGGTATTTCCATTGCTGCCAGCCCGGGACAAAATATTGTTAAAATAGGCGAGAAAGTAGAAGAAAAAATAGCTGAAATCAAAAAAGGACTTCCCATAGGTGTTGAGTTTGAGAAAGTCTACTTCCAGTCAGACCTAGTAAGTGCTGCAATTAATAATTTCGGAATCAATTTATTAGAATCGGTATTAATTGTTGTACTTGTTATTATGCTCTTTATGGGCTGGCGAAGTGGTGTAGTAGTAGGTATGAGTTTGTTACTAAGTATTGTTGGTACATTTCCTTTTTTGCTATTGGCCGGTGGAACAATTCAGCGAGTATCACTTGCGGCTTTTATTGTTGCAATGGGGATGTTAGTAGATAATGCCATAGTGGTTATTGATGGAATTTACAACGATCTTAAAAATAACATTGACCGTAAAACAGCAATGTTTACTGCCCCAACTCAAAATGCATGGCCCTTGTTAGGAGCAACCTTAATTGCTATACTTGCTTTTGTACCTGTTTATTTATCGCCCGATGAAACCGGTACCTATACTACCGATTTATTTCTTGTTTTGGCTATATCTTTGCTTTTAAGCTGGATTTTATCTGTGATTCAAGTTCCATTATTTGCAAACACTATTTTAAAGAAAC
The DNA here is from genome assembly GCA_050291445.1 of Bacteroidales bacterium. Classification (GTDB taxonomy): domain Bacteria; phylum Bacteroidota; class Bacteroidia; order Bacteroidales; family NBLH01; genus NBLH01. Next base: position 24,497 of record JBNKJW010000259.1, read on the forward strand.
CCCAGGAAAAGAAAAAAGGCAAAAAAGGATGGTCCGTTGCTGCAAAAATAAAATCAAGCATTGAATGGTCTATTAAACATCCGAAAACTGTAATTATCACATCAATTGGTTTATTGATAATTTCCATATGGAGTTTCGCTTATGTAAAACAAATGTTTTTCCCCAATATGCCCTACTCACAAAATTATTTGGAATTTAAACTCCCTGAAGGCACAAACACTAAAAAGCTTCAAAAAGATTTAACTGAAATAAGCGATTGGCTTTTAGAAAAAGAAGAAGTAAAAGCCGTAACCGCGAATTTGGGAGGTACGCCAACCCGATATAGTTTGGTAAGAGGCTTTGCAGATGCAAACATGTCGTATGGTGAGTTAATAATTGAGTATATTGATATAGAAACTGAAGAAAAGTTAAGAGCGGAAATTGAAAATTACATCCGCAAAAACTATCCGGATGCCTATGCCAGGCTAAATAATTACAGCTTAATGTTTGTTGATGGCTTGGTAGAAGTAGAATTCTATGGAGATAATATTGACACCCTAAAAAAGCTGACTAAACAAACTGAAAATATATTTCTAAATGAACCAACCATTAGTCATGCTACCTTAAAAAACAATTGGGAACCCCGAACACCTTATCTTCATGTTGATTACAAACAAAACGAAGCTACCTATTTTGGTGCCCAACGACAAGATGTAAGCCTGGCTATATTAATGGCAAATCAGGGAGTTCCAATCTCGCGCTATTTCGAAGGTGATTATGAAATACCCGTTAAATTCAAGCTTACAGATCAGCAAGGTCAAAAGTTAAACTACCTGAACAACATACCCGTTTGGGGAGGAAACTCGGTGAATTTACCCATTAAAGAAGTACTCGAAGGAGATATTCCGCTTGATCAGCTTGAAGAGCAAATCCTGCAATCAACACCACTGAGTGCTTTGGCAGATATTTCTATAGATTGGGAAGAACCTATCATAAGACACACCAATGGAAAGCGAAGTATAAAAATAAGTTGCGATCCGGTTAGGGGTACTACAGCAACCGAAGTACTTGCACAGGTACAAGCCAAGATTGAAAATATTCAACTCCCAATAGGTTATTCTTTAAAATGGAAAGGTGAAACCGGGGATCAGGATAAATCGCTGAAATATATTCTCATGTTTTTACCGGTTGCCATTCTTGGAATTATTCTTCTGTTATTATCCTTATTTAAAAGTTACCGAAAAATGGGAATCATCTTTATATGTCTTGTTTTCTCATTTATTGGGATTTTCCCTGCCTTGCTTTTATCAGGTAAAGAATTCGGTTTTTTAGCTATTGTTGGAGTCGTTGGCTTAATGGGTATGATGATAAAAAATGGCATCGTACTCATAGAAGAAATTGACCGACAAATCAACTCGGGTAAGGATTTTTATAATTCAATAGTTGATTCTTCGTTGTCGAGGATAAAACCGGTAATGATGGCATCTTTAACAACCATTTTAGGAATGATTCCGTTGGTAAGCGATGTATTGTTTGGTTCCATGGCAGTTTCAATAATGGGTGGATTGTTAGTAGGTACAATTATAACACTGGTAATACTCCCGGTATTGTATTATATCATATTAAAAAACAAAACATTAAAACAGAATTAATAGCATGATGAAGAAAATATGCCAATGCTACTCAATACGTAATTAAGTAGTATAGGTACTTTCATCAATAGCAAAACTTAATATTATGAAACAAAATATAATTATATTAATCAGTTCACTTTTACTTGCAACACTTGCCAAAGGGCAAATGGTAGTGAACATCGATACATGCCGAAATTTGGCGGTAAAAAATAGTGAGGAGATGTTAATTGCAAGGAAACAACATGAAAAAGCGCAATATGTAAAAAATGAGCAGCAAAGCAATTATTTTCCAAAGTTTAGCGCTTCAGGTACCTATATTTATACCGATTCGAAAACTGAATTATCCATAGAGGATACTTATTTTCCAACTTCGAATTTCAATCCTTCAACAGGACAGTTAGAACCAAATCTGGCATTAGATCCCACCGGTAATCCAATAATGGATGAAACAGGAAATCCTGTTTTCAATACCTATGCATTTATTCCTGCTGGAAATATTGGTTACAATATGAATAACACCATATATGCATCTGTGGGGGCCGATCAACCTATTTATACCGGAGGTAAAATCTCAGCAGCCAATAAAATGGCTGAAGTTGGAATAGATTTGTCTGAGCTAAATATCGAAGACAGAAGACAGGCTGCTATTGTGGAAGCAGATAAAACATACTGGACCTATGTTTCAGTTTTAGAACAGATAAAAGTTGCCCGTAAATATCTCTCACTTCTCGATTCGCTAACTGCAATGGTAAGTACTTCTGTAGATGCGGGTTTAACTCATCGCAACAAACTATTAAAAGTACAAGTAAAACGTAACGAGGTACAATTGCAATACGATGATGCCTTAAATGGGGAAGAGTTACTTCGCATGTCGCTATGTCGGATTATGGGAATCGATTTATTAACTCAATTGGTAGTTACCGATACAATAATTGATATCCATGAAGCCTTTATACTCGATTCTGATTATAGTTCTATCCAAAATAGAGCTGATTATCAAATGCTGCAAAAAAATATTGATTTAAAAAAGCACAACGAAAAGTTAATACGTGCAGATTTCTTACCACAAATAGGAGTAAGAGCATCATACGATTATCTTAAAGCGTTCGAAATTGATAATGCTTCGGCATCATATGGTATAAGTAATGGTTATGTTTTTGATGGAGGGAATTTTTCGTTAATGGCTACTATATCAATTCCACTGTTCCAATGGGGCGAAGGTAAAAACAAAATTAAACAGGCTAAAATTGATACCGAAATTGCAAGAGCAGAGTTCGATAAATACGATAAACTAATGCACCTTGAACTTAATCAGGCAAGACAGGGTCTAAATCAGGCTTATAATCGTTATTATGCTGCAAATAAAAACCTGGAACAGGCAGAAGAGAATATGAAAATCAGTAAAGATAATTATGAAGCAGGTATGGAGTTGCTAACCGATTATTTAGACGCTCAAGCCCAATGGCAAACTGCTTATGCCGATTTCATTAAATCAAAAACCGATTGTAAAATAGCAAGGACTATCTATTCAAAAACAATAGGTGAATTGTAAACTAAATTATTTCTTTCTGCTTTACCAGGATTTAATCTTTATAAATAATTTATTAACCTCAATAAAAAATAAAAACAATTATGGTATTTAAAAATTTAGGATTTTTAGGATTTTTGCTGTCCGTTTCATTCATAACAACCGCACAAAACGAAATATTAGGAACCTGGCTCACCCAAGACAAGGAAGCAAAAGTTGAATTGTACAAATCCGGCGAAAAATATTATGGCAAAATAGTTTGGCTCAAAAATCCGACAGATGAGTTTGGCAAACCTGTTACTGATGTTAAAAATCCTGACAAAGCATTGCAATCAAGGCAATTGATAAATTTAGTGATTTTAAGTGATCTTAAATTCGACGACAATGAATGGACCGATGGAACGCTCTACGACCCCGAAAAAGGAAGTACTTACGACAGCAAAATATGGCTCGAAGATAATAAAACGCTCAAAGTGCGTGGATATCTTGGTTTTTTGTATGAAACCGAAACATGGACTAAATTAAAATAGCGGCCGAAAGGTCAATCATTGGCAGTATTGATAAAGAATAAGGATCAACACGTCACAAGTTATGCCATCGATGGAATAAGTGTTGCATAAATGTTCATAAAAATGGTATTTTAGCATTGAAAAATCGTTGTGGATATTCTCTCGCACAAAAGAATGGACGAGATTAACAAGTTTAAATTATGAAGAATAATGTGGCCAGCTTTTTTATAAGAAACATAATTGTTAGCTGTGTATGCTTTTTTATTATTGCTTTTTCATTGTTTTCAATTGAAGAAGATATATTTTATGAGTTACGAAACGATCCATATATCTATATTTCAATTCTATTTGCATTTATAATTCAGAGCGAACTTTCCATATTTATTGACAAAAGGTATCATCATAATTTTTATATAAAACTGAATAACAAGTTTACTGTAAGCATAAATAAATATTATGTTATTATTGCATTATACATTGTAGTAATCTCAATTTACCTTATTGTTTTCTTCGAGTATTTTGTGGAATTCAGAGTAGCATCACTTATTGCAGTATTATCTTCTATTTATGTTTTTATGTTTGATTTGATGCTTATAACAAAAAATTATTACAAACGACTTAGAAATGAGAAGCTTATAAACTCAGAGCTAGAGAAAGCAAAACTAGAGTCCGATTTGAAAGTGTTGCAAAATCAAATTAATCCTCATTTTTTGTTTAATAGTTTAAATGTTCTGGTTTCAGAAATTTATTTTGATCAGGACAAAGCCGTAAAATACACACAGCACCTTTCCGATATTTATCGTTACGTGCTTCAAGCTACAAAAAAGAACGTAGTTGATCTTAAAACGGAGTTAGAATTCCTTGATTCTTACATTTATTTGTTTAAAACGAAATACGATGATGGTTTTCAGGTAATCATAGACATTGAAGATGATTTACTAAACCTTAAAATTCCTCCTTTAGCCTTGCAAATATTGGTCGAAAACAGTATAAAACATAACACAATACTTTCTGATCGTCCATTAATTGTAAAGATATATTCTAACAAAACCAATTTAATTGTAAGCAATAACATTAACAAAAAGAAAGATGTTAATTCTGAATCAACCGGACTTAAAAATATAAATACCAGGTATAAAATTATTTCTGATAAATCTATCAAAATAGAACAACTAGAAACCGAATTTAAAGTAACATTACCATTATTATAGACTTATGAAACGAACCACAAGCAAATATCATCACACATGAAAATGACAAAATTGGTGAGTTCCATCTGACCATTGAAAAATTAAAATACAAACAGATGAAAATAGTAATAATTGAAGATGAAATACCAGCTCAACGATTGCTTAAGAAATATATTCAGGAGCTTAAACCTGATTGTGAAATTGTAGGCATATTTGGAAATGTTGAAGAATCAGTGAATTGGTTAAATCAGAACCCAAATCCTGATATAATTTTCCTTGATGTTCAATTAACCGATGGCTTAGGTTTTAATGTATTAGAGCAATCAAACACAAAGAGTTTTGTTATTTTTTGCACTGCATACGATCAATACGCCATAGAAGCATTTAAAAACAATGCAATTGATTACTTATTAAAACCAATTAAAAAAGAAGAGCTTAAAAAAACATTTGAAAAACTTGATTCAAAGAAAGATCTGTTTCAAAAGGCAATTTTAAAAGATTTTAATCTTTCTGTTCGCGAAAATAGTTATGAACAGAAACAGTATCGCGAACGCTTTCTGGTAAATGCTTCAAATAATTGGTACACACTTAATGTTGCTGATATAGCCTATTTTTATATTGAAAATGAAGTATCGTATGCGGTTACGTTTAATAAAAAGAAGCATCATATCAATCTAAACATGAAGACTATAATGCAGGATCTTGACCCAGCTGTATTTTATAGAGCCAACAGACAAACTATTGTTAACATTAATGCCATTCGAAAAGTAGAAAGTTGGTTTGATGGTAAATTAATAGTTATTACAGAGCCTGAATATCATGAACGTATTATTATTAGCCGTTTAAATGCGATTGAATTTAGAGATGAATGGTTAAACAAGTAACTATTTCTCTATTTTTTGCCCTTAAACACTTCAAGTAACGTATTATTTGCTATAAAATAGGCTTTCTCTTTTTATTACCCCACAAACAAACGGAGTAAAAAGAACGATAAATTAAATTTGAACTAATTTGATTTAAAAAATATATTATACTAAGCCAGCTTGGAATATTGTAATAACCTGAGTTCGACATAAAATAATTGCACAGTTTAGGTTAATTTTTAGTAGAAATTGGCCTAAATTTTTGCTAAAAATTAATTCAAACTGTGTGAATATTTTTAATCGAACTCAGGTTATTAGTCTCCCACGGGATCTTTGATAAAGCTCTTGGCTGTAACAGAAAGGGCAAAAGAATTCCCTCCAGCTACCACCATAATCGTTTCCCGACCTTCTTTGCTTTGCACTTCTATGCACCCCCCATTTATCGCAAGTACTGCACTTTCCATTATCGGGCAAAGTCCTAAACAATAATCAATTACCGACTGATTCTGTGGTAGTTTACCGCAAAGTTTGTGTTGTTTATACCGAATGGTAATCATGTAACGGAAATTAAAATTCCCTAACATGCTAATCCTTCGGCATTATTCACTGCGTTCATGAGATTGCTCTCTATATTCGCTTAGTTATACCAATACCTTTTTTAATATCTTGATAGCGGTTTGGTATTAAAAGGCATAAAGCAAGAAACACGCATCGCCTTCGGCAAGCCCATGGCGACCGATGACAGTGGGAAGAAAATAATACTGACATTATCTTTTCGTCCTACTTCAATCTTCCAACTTCAAACCATTCTAATCAATTATTAATCAACAAGTAAATAACTCCAATGGTAAATAAGCAGCTAATCAAATCACCATTTTACAACTTCATTATCGTAAAATCAACCCTCCGGTTTTTCTTTCGGCCTTCGGCGGTTTTGTTGGTGTAAATTGGCTTTGTTTTTCCATAGCCTTTTGATTTCAGGCGTTCTGGCTCAATGCCTTTTTTTATAATATAGTCACGCACTGCATTGGCTCTTTCCAATGAAAGCTTGTTGTTTACTTTATCTGTACCCACATTATCGGTATGCCCGGCAATTTCAACCTCCATTTTTTCATACTTTTTCATTAGATCAATAAGCCTCTGAAGCTCAGGGTGCGACATGGGATTGATTTCGGTTTTGCCGGTGACAAAGAACAAGTTGTTCATCCTAACAGTTGAACCCACCTGAATTGGAGTTAAATACAAATTACGCTCAATTTCGGTATATTTTTTAATGGTTGTTAAATCAATGTTCTGGCTTTCGGTATAAATGTTTTCCTTTTGTGCCATAAAACTGTAAATTTTTCCTGCCGGAAGAATAATTTTATAACTACCATCTTTTGGATCTGAGTTGGCAATACCCACTTCTTCGTCAGTTTCGAGCAACCTGTAGGTAATATCAGCCTCCAAGCCTTCCTTGGTGGCACTATTCAGCACTTTCCCATAAACCAATACTACTGGGGCAGGCTTTACAGCACCCGGAAGCTTCATTTTCCATATATCTGCCCCTCCTACCGAGTTCTCGCCAGATACCAGATAAGCATGTTCGCCAGAAGCAGGAATAGTGAAGTACATATCCATGTCTTTGGTGTTGATTGACGGGCCAAGGTTTTCTGGTTCCGACCATTTTGTCCAGCTGTCATCAAGCCTTCGGGTCATAAAAATATCGTTTTTGCCATAGCCTGGCCTTCCATTGGTCGAAAAATATAGTGTTACTCCATCCGAAGCTAAAAATGGTGAATTCTCCGCCCTGGAAGTATTTACATTTGCCCCAAGGTTTTTGGGCTTAGTCCAGGTTCCATCTGGCTTCCTAAAGCTTACGTACAAATCCTGATCGCCTTTTGAATCACTCATTTCAATAGCATGGATCAAGGTTTTCTGGTCGGAAGACATGCAAAACTCTCCATACTTGTTTTTATTTTTAAAGCCTTCAACAACCACATCCTTTGGTACAGACCATCCGGTTTTTGTTCTTCGGGTAATGGAAAAGCCTTCGCCATTATCTACAACATTTTTCCCTCTTGCCTTATACTTTCTCGATAAGAACAAGGTGTTGTTATCCGGGCTCACTGAAATAACAAAATTACTGGCTTCATTATTCAATGGCTGACCGATGTTTTTTCGTGGCGACCAGCTAATTTCACCTACTCTTTTAGAATACCAGATATCGCCCTCGCCAATGTTTTTATTATCTCCTAGTACAAACATGTACAAGGTTTTACCATCAGGAGAAATAACCGGCACATACTCCGAGTTTTTGGAATTTATATTTTTGCCCAGGTTAATTTTTTCAATCTTTTTTTCGGGCAGGCCTTTTACAAGGTTTATTTTCTTTTGGGCATGCAAGTTTATTGCTAAAAACAAGGCTACTGCCAGAATAAATAGATGGTTCTGATTTTTCATAATTTAGGATTAAAACAAACAAATTTTTAATACAAATAAACAACAAATATTCCAATCAAAGTAATAGGGCTTAATCCGGATGCTGTTCAACCCTGACACACTAATATTACAATAACCAAATGAACAATGTTCTAAGTTCTATTCTTCTTTAGGATATTCAATCCGAGCATGGTAAATATTTTGCAATTTATTTTTTAATATTTTTTTCGCTTGGGTTATTTCAGCAAAATTTATTGTTGCATTATCAAACTGCTCTTCTTTAATTTGATAATTGATAATTCCTTCAACCAGTTCATCAATGGTTTGTTTACTGTATTCTTTTAAACTCCGCGAGGCTGCCTCAATTGAATCGGCCATCATCAACACGGCTGTTTCTTTTGAAAAAGGTTTTGGACCAGGATAAGTAAATTGGTCTGCAATATCTTCTGCATCAGGGTTTTCTTTTTTATACATCCGGTAAAAATATTGAACTTTTGTTGTGCCGTGATGTGTTTGAATGAAATCGATAATTGGCTCAGGAAGCTTCGCTTTTTTAGCCATTTCAAGGCCAATTGTCACATGGCTGATAATTATTGCAGCACTTTCAACATAACTCAATTGATTATGAGGATTCATGCCAGCAGCCTGATTTTCAGTAAAATAAGCTGGGTCAGACAACTTTCCAATATCATGATACAAAGCCCCAGTTCTCACCATTAAAGGATTACCACCAATGTTTCTGATTACTTCTTCGGCAAGGTTAGCAACTTGCATTGAATGTTGAAAAGTTCCGGGTGCATTTTCTGCAAGCTCCCTAAGTAATTTCTGATTGGTATCTGATAATTCCATCAAAGTGATATCTGAAACAAACTTAAATGTTTTCTCAAAAGCATAAACCAGTGGAAATGAAAGAAATAGCAAAATTCCGTTTCCTGCAAACCAGGCAAAATCAATCCATTTTATTTGGTTAAAATCACCTTCCTGATTAATAGAAACACCAAAATAAAGCAAGAAATAAGTAACCACTGTAATGCCTGTTGCGCTAAAAAACTGCCCTCTATTTTGAATGTTCTTTAAAGCCATCATTGCCACAGCCCCAGCCATCAAATGAATAAATACAAACTCAAAACTATTTGGAGCGTAAAATGCTGACAATAAAACAGTAACGATAAAAACAAACAATGCAAGGCGTGAGTCAAAAAAGGTATTAATTAAAATAGGAAGTATCGCAAACGGCAAAATATAAATGCTTAGCTCATTTACCTGGTAAACTATATGGCCAGTAAATATGAATATAACCATTAACATCAGAATGAAAAGTGTTTTACTTCGGCTTTTTAATATTGATGGTCTAAAGCGATACAAGAACAAGAATATGATTACAAAAGCAAAAACAACCAAAATAAACCTTCCGGCAAACAATAATGATCGGTTGGCAGTTAAATCCAGTGAGCTCAAATATTCTTTTTTTAATGACTCCAGCGTCCTGTATTTATCATCATCGATCATTTCGCCTTTTGAAACAATCCTTTCGCCTTCCTGCACCATTCCTTTCGTCAATGAAATTGCACCAACCAGCTCATTTTTCACTTTTTCTGATGTTTCTAAATCATAAAATAGAGTGGGAACAATGTAATTATTCAATTGCATTGATTTTATAAACTCCAGGTTTTGGTTAATACTTCCCTCAAACTGGAAATTATTCAAACTTTGCACAACAAAAGTATAAGCCGATTTTAAAGTAAAAACAGAAGTGTAGCTGACCTCTTCAGCAACCTTATTTTTTACAATCTGGATAGCATCCGGATCGTGGTTTTCGTAACCGATTTCTTCGTAAAATTCTAAAACACCACGATTATAAATATTTTCAAGTAGTTGGTGAGCAATATTGTAGTATTTTCGAACAGAATCATTGTTATATACAACAGCACTTTTTGCCAGATTTAATCTTTTTAGCGAATCGTACTCCAACTTCCATGTTTTCCATTTTCTTTCAAAAGATTTTTCAAAATCTTTAATTTGTTTTTCTCCTGTTTTGCTATCAGTTTTAAAATAAGGAGCAAAATTTTGAAAAATTTCACTTTTTTCCTTTGCAATTTCATCCTCCATTTTATAAATAGCAAAATCAAAAGGGGCAATTAAATCCTCATGCAACCAGGGCTGACCTTTTTGAAACTCATACCTGAATTTACCTTCTCCAGGAAACAAATAAATTACAATTGCACAGCTTATTATAAATAAGGCCGCAATATAAATCCTCTCAAAATGGTCAACAACCCAACCCAACAGTTTCTTCATAAACAAAATGTATTAATGCTTAGCATTTTTTTTCAAAAATAGAGCTAATTCAATAAAATCATATCAATTATCTTTAAAAAACTTTGTATCTTCCATAAAATTTCAACAATAACTAACTTTAACTTAACTAAAATGAACGAAGTTTATATTATTTCAGCAGCAAGGACCCCAATAGGAAGCTTTGGAGGCGCCCTTTCAGGAGTATCGGCAACAGACTTAGGCAAATTTGCCATTAAAGGCGCCATTGACAAAGCCGGTATTCAAGCAAAAGAAATTAATGAAGTATTTATGGGGAATGTAATATCGGCAAACCTCGGGCAGGCACCAGCGCGCCAGGCCGCCCTATTTGCAGGAATCCCCAATAATGTTCCATGTACTACCATTAACAAAGTATGTTCTTCGGGCCTCAAATCGGTAATGATTGCTGCACAAAGCATCATGCTTGGAGATAATGATGTAGTAGTGGCAGGTGGCATGGAAAACATGTCGGCTATCCCCTATTATGTTGACTCTGTGAGAAAAGGCAATAAACTCGGGCATCAAAAATTAATTGACGGTTTGCTACGTGATGGGCTTACTGATGTTTACAACAACTACCACATGGGAAATGCGGCAGAACTATGCGCTAAAGAACTGAATATCAACAGAGAAGAACAAGATCGATATGCCATTCAATCGTACCAGCGCTCAGCAAAAGCATGGGAAGAGGGCAAGTTTAGAAATGAGGTAGTTGCAGTAGAAATTGAAAGCAGAAAAGGAACTTTAATTGTAGATAAAGATGAAGAATTCAACAATGTTAAATTTGAGAAAGTACCTGCATTACGACCAGTTTTTGATAAAGAAGGGACTGTAACAGCTGCCAATGCATCTACCATTAACGATGGCGCAGCTGCTTTTGTGCTGGCAAGTAAAGAGAAAGCAGCAGAACTGGGCTTAAAACCTCTCGCAAAAATAATTGCTTATGCAGATGCGGCTCATGAACCCGAATGGTTTACAACTGCACCTACAAAGGCTATTCCTAAAGCCATTGCCAAAGCTGGCCTACAACCCAACGACATCAATTTTTACGAAATAAATGAAGCATTTGCAGTGGTGGCACTTGCTGCAATTAAAGAGCTAAAGCTGGATGAAACCAAAGTGAACGTAAACGGTGGGGCAATTTCTTTAGGGCATCCTTTAGGTGCTTCAGGAGCTCGTATTTTGGTTACTTTGCTAAACGTACTTCAGCAAAACAACGCTAAATACGGGGTTGCAGGGCTTTGCAACGGTGGCGGGGGAGCTTCTGCAGTGGTAGTAGAGATACTGTAGGTGCTGCATCAATGTTGTAGCCCTAACCTTAGGTAAAGGTCCTAAAAGCATGGGGTATTGAGTACTTTGACCAGAAGTTGGTTTTGATACGGCCCCATAACCAGGTTGTAGATTGCGCTGTTTTTAAATATGAACCTAAATTATTTCAATTAGCAAGCTATTTCGTATCTTTGCATCAGGATAAACATGTCTAAAAAATGGAAGCAATAAAAAACACAAAATATACCTACGCAGAATATCTTGAGTTGGAAGAAAACTCTGAAACAAGGCATGATTATTTTCATGGTGAAGTATTTGCTTTGGCAGGGACTACAATTAAGCATAACGACATTGCCTTAAACACAACAATCTTATTGAAAAATATTCTAAAAGGCAAAAATTGTAGAGTAAACATGGAATCAGTTAAAGTTGAAATTAAAAATAAGTTTCATTATACCTACCCTGATGTTGTTGTAAGCTGTAGCGATAAAGAAGACGATCCTAAAACACTGAAGTACCCAGCTATAATTGTTGAAGTACTTTCTGACAGCACTAGAAAATATGATTTTAACGAAAAATTTGCCAGTTTTAAGCAATTAGATAGTTTAAAACATTATATTTTAATTGAGCAGGAAAAATGTTTTGTGACAGTTTACACAAAACATAATGATTTATGGGTACACCAGGCCTATTCTGAATTAATCAACACTATTCCTCTAAAGCATTTAGATATTGAAATTCCTGTAAAAGATATTTATGAAGGAATTGAATTAGAAAAGAAGAACCCTTTACTCAACCAATAATTTATTAAGGATTGAATAAGTTTTGTAGAATCAGCTACAAACCCCTGATTTCAAAAAATTAGGGGTTTGTTTTAATTATATATTAAAAAAATAAAATGAACAGAGAATTTTTACCAAAAGACCTTAAAATAGAAAACTGGGATTCAATTGCCTCCTATTTTACCGATTTAAAAACCAGAAAAATAGCATCGGCAAGTGATTTAAAAATCTGGTTAAAAAATAAAAGCGAGCTCGAAGCTGTTTTAGAAGAAGACCTGGCTTGGCGATACATAAAAATGAACTGCAATACAGAGGATGAAGCTTTATCGGCACATTTTGAGAAGTTTATTACTGAAATTGAACCCAAAATTACCGAAGTTGATTTTGAATTAAACAAAATTTTAAATAACAATCCTTACAAAAAAGAGCTGGGTGGTAAAGCCTATGAAATCATGCTTCGTTCAGTAAAAAATGAGATTGAGCTGTTTCGTAAAGAAAATATCTCAATTCAGGCAGAAATTCAGAAAGAAGAGCAGGAATATGGTAAAACTGCCGCAGCAATGACCATTGAATATAATGGAGAAGAAATCACCCTTCAAAAAGCAGCTAATTATTTAAAAGAAACGGATAGAGCTACCCGGGAAGAAGTTTATAAATTAATTTGGGAAAGAAGATTAAAGGACAAAGAGACTTTAAACAATTTATTAAGCAAACTGATAGTTAAGCGCCAGCAACTGGCTAAAAATGCTGATTTTGAAAACTACAGGGATTATATGTTCAAAAAAATGGGGCGTTTTGATTACTCCATTGATGACTGCTACAAGTTTCACGAATCAGTAAAGACCGAGGTTGTTCCCTTGGTTGAAAAAATTCAGCAAATCAGAAAAGAAAAACTGGGTTTTGAATCGTTAAAGCCATGGGATTTGGATGTTGATGAGGATTTAAAACCACCCTTAAAACCCTTTGAGAAAGCAGAGGAGTTAATTGCCAAAACAATTAAATGTTTCAATAAAGTAAAGCCACAATACGCTGATTTTATTAACATTATGCAAAAAGGCAAATTCCTTGACCTCGATTCAAGAAAAGGGAAAGCTCCCGGAGGTTTTAACTACCCATTGCATGAAAGTAACATTCCATTTATTTTCATGAATGCAACCGGCAACCTTCGTGATGTTGAAACAATGGTGCATGAAGGCGGCCATGCCATCCATTCGTTTTTGGCAAAGGACTTAGAACTAGTAAACTTTAAGGAAACTCCTTCGGAAGTGGCCGAGTTAGCCTCCATGTCGATGGAACTGATTTCGATGGAGCATTGGGATGCTTTTTTTGAGGATAAGGAAGAACTCAAACGTGCCAAAAGGAGCCAATTACTTGGAACCATACAGGTACTGCCATGGGTGGCTATGGTTGATAAATTTCAGCACCTGCTATATTTTGAAAAAGATATTTCTGGCGAAAAATATCAGGAAATGTGGAAAAAAACAGCCAATGAATTCTCTGGAAACATTGTTGATTGGAGTGGCTTAGAAAACAACTACAACAACCAGTGGCAAAGGCAATTGCACATTTTCGAAGTCCCATTTTATTACATCGAATATGGATTTGCACAATTGGGTGCCATTGCTGTATGGAGAAACTACAAACTAAATCCTGAAAAAGCACTTACTGATTATGAAAATGCATTAAAACTTGGATATACCAAAACAATCCCTGAAATTTACAAAACAGCAGGTATTGAATTTAATTTTTCGAAAGAATATATCAGAGAATTGATGGAATTTGTACAGCAGGAACTTGAAAAGCTGTAGGCTTTAGGCTTTATGAGTATTTGAAATTGGTGTATTGGTATATTGTAAGCCCGAAATTAATTAATTTAATACCAAACTGCTATCAAGGTGATTAAAAAGGTTTTGGTATAAATACCTTTTTCGCGCAATATAATATACAAATACACTAATAACCTGAGTTCGACATAAAATATTCAACACAGAAATTCGGAATTATACCAGATATGTGCTAAAAATGCAGAAAGAATAGTGGGCTATTTTGAGGGATTTTTAGTGCAGAGATGGTGTGATTACCTCCGGTGAGTGC